>NZ_LAMZ01000001.1:1092500-1437930 GCF_025558165.1 Candidatus Pelagibacter ubique HIMB140
GAATTGAGAGGAGTTGACCCTAGTACGAGAGGACCGGGTTGAACATACCACTGGTGGACCGGTTGTAGCGCCAGCTGCAGTGCCGGGTAGCTAAGTATGGACGAGATAACTGCTGAAAGCATCTAAGCGGGAAACTCACCTCAAAACTAGTTCTTCCTATAGAGCCGTGGTAGACCACCACGTTGATAGGCTGGATGTGGAAGCGCAGTAATGCGTGCAGCTGACCAGTACTAATAGCTCAATTGGCTTGATTTATGCACTGAAAAAAATTTTTGATTTAGTAAGATATTAATTTAAATTCTAATAATTATTTTATTTTTAAAATATTTCTTTTCGTTTTTATTACTAACATTCAATAGTACATGATGTTTAATCTTGTTTATCGCTTCTTTATAGCTTAAAAAATTTTTTACTTTTAAGTCGTTTTTTATTTCAGAAGCAAAATATTTACTACCTTTAAAAGAATTGTAGATTTTCAATGCTGGAGAATTTCTTAGGTCAAGTGAATTCGTTTTATAACCTAGTCCCCAAAAGCAAATTTTATTATTTTTGTATGCATTAAGTTTAAGTTTTAATTTTTTTAAACATATTTTGGTTTGATTATCATTTATCAACCTTATTTTATTAATGAGTCCATTTTTTTTGTTGTCTAAAAAATACGGATCTACAGGTAAGCAATGTCCACCAACACCTATAGATGTTTTTAGTATATTTACTCTAGGATGTTTATTGCTCAATTGAAAAACTTTTTCGTGATCTAAATTTTTTTTATTTAGTATGTTTTTTAAATAATGAGCTAACCCTATATTGAAATCCCTGTAAGTATTTTCTACTAACTTTACTGCCTCTGCTATTTTAAAATCTGTAAAATAAATTCTTCCTTTAACAAAAGTTTTATAAATTTTTTTTAATTTAATTCTATCTTTGTTAGCACATCCAATTATTCTGTCATTGTTTGTCATTTCATATAGTGTATTGCCAGGCATAGCTTTTTCACACACATACGCAACAGATATATTTCGAACTTTCGATAACTTACCTTTAATTTTTTTTAAAATATTGTTTGTGTAACCAATTGGAACAGTCGACTCAATTATAATCAAATCTTTCTCTTTTAAAATAGGAGTTAATTTATTTAAAACACTGTCCAAAATCTTTGTATCACAAACTTTTTTTTTGTTTATAGGAGTAGGAAGACATAGAATATAAACTTCGCTTTTTATAATATCTGTTGAGTAAGTAATTCTATCTCTTAAAGTTCTTTTGTATAATTTAGTTATGTTTGCTTCTTCACTAAAAAATTTTCTGTTTTTAAGAGTTTCTATTTTTCCTTTATTATTATCAATGCCATAGAGTTTAAAATTGGTTCTTGTTAAGCTTAATAAAAATGGTAAACCGATATAACCTAAACCAATTACTGATAAGGTTTTTTTATAACTTCTCATAAATATTTTGAATTTTAAAATGTTCTGATTTATCCCAATTATGTTTCTTAAAATATTTTAAAGAATTAAATCTAAATTTAAATAAATTTGTTTGATTCATTTTTAAAATTCTCTTTTTTAAATCATTTGCATCTCCTGATTTAAAAATTAATCCAGATTTCGATTTTTTTAGAGTCCTTGTCAATGGCTTACAATTAGATACAATTTGTGGGATGCCCAAACTCATATATTGACTGAGTTTGTAAGGTATCGTTGTGTTTGTATGCATATTTTTTGTATGCGGAACAATTCCAATGGTATTTATGTTGGTAAATTTTTTTAGTTTTTTTAAATCAATTCGTTTCAAAATTTTTAAATTTTTTGATTTATTTTTTTCTATTTTTTTTGAATAATTATTATTTAGAGCACCTATTAATAAAAACTCAATTTTTTGCATAATTGGCAATTTTGAGCATTCAATAACAGTTTCCAATCCTCTGTGAGGAGCAAATCCTCCAAAATATATTATCCTTCGATTAGATGATTTTTTTAATTTTGATTTAAATTTTTTTTGAAAAAATAAAGTTTCCAAATTTTCTACAACATATGTTTTTTTGTTATATGAGTTAGAATAAAAACTTAATATTTTTTTTTTACTTTCTAGCGTTGTTACAAGTGTTAAAAGAGATTTTTCTATAGACCATCTTTCATAGTTTCTTAATCTTTTTAGATTTGCAAATAATATATAAAATAATCTCAAAAAAGGGTTTTTGTCATTATTCCAAGATATAAATGACTCTGGTAAACTATCATGAATATCTAAAACAATTTTTTTTTTATTTATTAATTTATAAACTGTTTTGAAAAGATAATTGTTTTGAATATGAATTATATCGTATTCTCTGTTAATTTGTTTTTGTTTTAAAAAATTTAACCAGTCATAGTCAATTAGAAATAAATACCATAAGAATTTGTTAATAAATGAGTTGTGACTTTTTTTTACAATGATTTTTATATTTTTTTGTTTAAGAAATTTAATTTTTGGTTGAAACTTGTCACAAAAAATAACAATTTGGTGCCCTGATTTTGCTAAAGAATAAATTTCATATAAAGATCTTGCATTAGAAGAAATATTATCATTAATTAGGAACAAAATTTTTTTCATTTAGAATTTCTTTCATAATTTTTTTCGAAACATTTTTTCCATAAGGTGATTTCCATTTTGGTTTATGGTTGTTAATTTTCCTTATTCTTTTTATAATTTTTTCAAATTCCATAGATAAATAATTAGATCCAATTTTTATTGTCTCTGGTCTCTCTGTATTCAATCGAAGAGTTATTAAATTTTTTTTTAAAATACAAGCCTCTTCTTGAATACCACCAGAATCTGACATTATGAAACTACAATTATACAGATATTTTAAAAAATTTTTATAGTTTACTGGTCCATTTAATTTAAAGTTGTTGTTTAGTGAAATTTTGTATTTTTTTAGAATATTTAAAGTTCTTGGGTGACAAAAAAACCAAATTTTTTTGTAGGTTTCATTTGCTATCTTGTCCAACATTTTAAATAAATTTGTAGTTGCTTTTCTATCAATTAATAATTCGTGTCTATGCAAAGTAAGTAAAATAAAATTTTTTTTAATTTTTGTTTTGAATTTTATCATATTTAGCGAGTCGCTTATCGTGCTTCCTGTAACAAATATTTTTTTTTTACTAAAACCTTCTTTAATGAGAATTCTTTTTTGAATATGGGTAGGTGGGAATAAAATATCAGATAAATTATCAATAACCTGTCTATTAAACTCTTCTGGCATTCTATAATCGTAACTTCTTAATCCTGCCTCTACATGAGCTAAATAAATTTTTTTATTTTTGGAATTTATTTTTGTTGTTGCAATTGCACCTGCTAATGATGAATTAGTATCACCTTGAACGACAACTATATAAGGATTTTCAAAAACAAGTATTTTCTTTATCTGATCAGATAATAGATTTACATAATTTGATTTCCTTTTTTTTTGGATTGAAATTTTATATTTTGGTTTTTTTATTTTTAATTCTTTAAAAAATTTGTCAGACATATTTTGATCATAATGTTGACAAGTAAAAATTATAAAAAAATTTTTCTTTTTCAATTCACAATATTTAATTATAGGTGCTAATTTAATTATTTCTGGTCTTGTTCCCATAACGAAGCATATTTTTTTCATTTAATTAAATTTTTTATATGACTGTAAGTAATTGAATTTATCTGAATAATTATTTTTTAATGAACTCTTAAGTAATAATGAGTTATTTAAACTAGTATATTTTTTTTTGGATATCCACCATACCGGGTGTATTAGTAGTTGAATACTTTTTTTATTATCTAAAATATTTTTATCTTTAGTGGGAATCCCAAAACGCCAGTCCCCTTTAGAATCTGAATAGTACAAAATTTTTTTTATAAATATTGAACTATAGACATTAATCATTTCATTATAATAAATTCCTTTGGGAATTCCATTAATACCAGGTTTATGAAATGAAATAGTTTTTATTTCTCTACCAATGCAATTTTCTAAAATTCTTTTTTCTAAATCAAATTTTTTCTCATTTTTTTTAAACGAATTTTTTTTTAAATTCGATAAATCAAAGTGTAGTCCAATTTGATGACCCAAATCACTAATTTTTTTAATCATATCTCGATTAGATTTTTCTAAGCAATTATATAATTTGGAAGTTGTTAAAAAAAAATAAGTACTTTTAATTTTTAAAGATTTTTCAATAACTGCCATCTCATAGGCTTTTGAAATGTCAATATCAACATCATGTCTCAATATAATATTTTTATTTTTTTTTATGCTTTCTGAAAAAAATACAAATTTGTATTCAAGTTTTTTAAAAAAATGTATAAGTTTTTTATATTCTTTAATTGAAAAATATGGTTTTTTATACATCAGAGCTAACTTATATAAACATATTGTGAAAATAAAAAAGACAATTTTAATCACTGGAGGTTTAGGTTTTATTGGGCAAAATTTAGTAAATTTTTTTGTAAAGAAAAATTTTAATGTTCATATAATAGATAATTTATCTTCAATTAATTCTAACAAGAGCTATTTATTTAATAAAAAAAAAGTTAAAATTTTTAAATTTGATATTAGTGATAACAAAAAAATATCAAGTTTTTTAAAAAAAAGGCATTATAAATACTTAATCCACGCAGCTGCAAATTTTGCAAATCAAAACTCTGTTGAAAATCCAATTAGAGACATGAAATCAAATATTCAGGGTACAATTAATATATTTGAGAATATTAATAAATTAGAACTAAAAAAAATTATTTATCTTTCTTCTTCCTGTGTTTATCCAAGTAAAAAAAATTTATTTGAAAGTATGTCTTTGAGACCTATAGAAACACCTTACGCAATTTCTAAATATTCTGCTGAACTATATGCTGAATTTTATTCTTATTATCACAAATTGCCAATAAATATTGTTAGAATTTTTAACACTTATGGCCCAGGAGAAAAAGCTCATAAATATAGAAATGTAATACCTAATTTTATTGATTTAGCTCTGAAAGGCAAAACTTTAAAAATAACTGGTGACGGTACAGAAGTTAGAGATTTTACTTATGTGGAAGATGCATCAAGATTGATATTTAAAACTTTAAACTTAAAATCAAAAAAGCTTGAAATTATAAATTCATGTACAGGAAAACAAACAAAGTTATATGATTTAGCAAAAAAAATAATTAAACTTACAAATTCAAGCTCACAAATTAAAATTACCAATAAATTTAGAAAATGGGATAAAATCAAATTAAGAAAAGGAAATATTAGTAAAAGAAATAAATTACTTGGATATATTTCAATGGTACCATTAGAGCATGGCTTAAGAAAAACAGTAAAATGGTACAAAAAAAATCTTTAATTTTTTTTTAAGATTACACAAATTGTATCTGAAAGTGATGGAAAGATTTTTATTAAGTAATTATATAAAAATTTAAATTTAATATATATAAAAAATAAAAATTTATTTCTTGGAACAATTGCATTAATTCCTTCTAGATGTTTGATTTCGAAGTTAATTTTTTTGGCTAGATACAAGATATCATCTAAGCTGTATTCTCGCCAATGTCCTCTGAATGGCTCCTCTTCAAAATATTCACTGTAAGAAGCGTAATTTGTCTTTCCAAAGAAGACTGAAATTCTTTTTCTCAAACTAACAGAATTCGGAACAGTGATTATAATATAAGAATTTTGTTCTAGAAAATTTATTACATCATAAATAAATTTTTTTGGTGTAGGAACATGTTCTAATACATCTAGCAGCAAAATAATCTCATATTTTTTTTTGGACTTGAATAATTCTTGAATATTTTCATAAAATTTGAGATTAATTTGGTTGCTAAAAGTTCTTAATTTTTCTAAATTTTTGTCAATTTTATACCAATCATCATTACAATCATCATATGCCTCTATATTAAAATTAAGTTTTTTTAAAATAGCAGACAGATCATTAAGTCCTGATCCAAAATCTAGTATAGTTTCACTTCCAGAAAATTTATTTTTTATTAACTTATATATATAAAAATATTTAGGTCTTATAATGCCGTTATCATTTAAGTAGTTTTTAAATGGAAAAATTGGTGATATTTCATTTATAACTTTAAGTAATTTGTTTTTTTCCATTACTATTTTTTATTTGTATATAATCAAATATGCTAATACAAAAGAACTTCTCATGCAAAATTTTTTTAATAATTATTTTCAAGAAACAATTAATTCAATAAAAAACTTTAATAAAGATGATATAAATAATTTGGCAAAATCAATTGCAAAAATTAGGTTAAACAAAGGTAGAATTTTTTTTGTTGGCGTTGGTGGGAGCGCAGGAAATGCTACTCATGCAGTTAATGATTTTAGAAAATTATGCAATGTTGAATGTTATAGTATTACAGATAATGCATCTGAGTTAACTGCAAGAATAAATGACGAAGGTTGGGATAGTTCTTTTTCTGAATGGTTAAAGATTTCAAATTTAAATAAAAAAGATGCAATATTTGTATTATCAGTTGGTGGAGGTAATATTGAAAGAAAAGTTAGTGTTAATATCGTAAACGCTGTTAAGTATGCAAAGTTTAAGAGAGCAAAAATATTTGGAATCGTGAGTAGAGATGGAGGCTATACAAAAAAAATTGGAGACAATGTAGTAGTTATTCCGGTTAAAGAAAAAAAATTAGTAACACCTATTTCGGAGGCTCTACAAGCAGTAGTTTGGCATTATTTGGTCTCATCTTCATATTTAAAAAAAAACAAAACTAAATGGTGATTTTAATTGTCATTAAAAAAGAGAAGAGCTGTATTTTTAGATCGTGATGGTGTTTTAAATATACCAATTATTAAAAAAAATAAATCTTATGCGCCATTAAAGTATAAAGACTTTAAATTGTATCCTAAATTAAAATTTTATTGTCAAAAATTAAAACTTTCATTTTTATTAATAGTTGTTACTAATCAACCTGATATTGGTAGAAAAAAAATTAAACTTACAGAACTAAAAAAAATGCATCATAAACTTAAAAAAATAATAAATTATGATGAACTCTATTTTTGCTCAGCTATTTCGAAAAAATCTTATTACAAGAAACCAAATCCCGGAATGATATTAAGAGCAATCAAAGAATTTAATATTGAACCAAAAAAAAGTTATTTAATTGGAGATAGATGGAGTGATATAATGCCTGGAAATAAGTTTGGAATTAAAACTTTATTTATCGATAGAAAATATAAAGAAAAAAAACCTAACAAATACTTTAGAAAAGTAAAATCATTTTCTGAAGCTGCAAGAGTGATACTAAATGATAAATCTTAAAAATTTTAATTTAAGTATTTTTGCTGATGGAGCAGATTTAAAGGATTTTAAAAAGTTATCAAAAAATAAATTAGTCAAAGGTTTCACAACCAATCCTTCATTAATGAGGGCTTCAGGTGTTAAAAATTACTTAAATTTTTCAAAAAAAGTTCTTAAGATTGTTAAAACTAAACCTGTTTCATTTGAAATTTTTGCTGATGATATAAATGAGATTGAAAAGCAAGCACTAATCATTTCTAAGCTTGGAAAAAATGTCTTTGTAAAGATACCAATAATTAACACAAAGAATGAGTCTAATGTAGACTTAATCTCAAAACTAAACAAACAAGGTATTAAAATAAATGTGACAGCAATATTTACCTTAAAACAAACTAAATCTTTGATTGAAAAATTGAATGGGAAAACTGAAATCATTTTTTCTATATTTGCGGGAAGAATTGCTGACTCGGGCATTAATGCTAAAACTGAAATGAAAAAACATATATCTTTATCTTCAAAAAAAAAGAATATTAAAATTTTATGGGCAAGTGTTAGAGAGGTTTACAATCTTATAGAAGCAGAAGAAGTCAAATGTCATATAATCACCGTCCCACCTTCAATTTTGAATAAAACAAAAAATTTTAATAAAAACTTGGAAAAATATTCCCAAGAAACAGTTCAGATGTTTTTTGAGGATGCTAGAAAGTCTGGATACTCTTTATAAGCTAATGTTTAAGAAAATATTTATCACTGGTGGAGCTGGGTATGTGGGTTGTAGACTCGTGAAGGATTTACTTCAAAAAGAGTACAAAGTTACTGTTTATGATGCAATGCATTATACTGAAAATTTTTTACCTAAAAATAATAATAATTTAAAAGTAATAAAGGGAGATATCAGGGATACTAGTCATTTAAAGAAAGTTTCAAGTGGTAATGATGTGTTTATACATTTAGCTTGTATTTCAAATGATGCAAGTTTCGTATTAGATGAAAATTTATCTAAGACTGTAAATTTTGACTGTTTTGAGCCAATGGTAAAAACAGCTAAGAGTAATAATATTAAAAGATTTATATATGCATCTTCAAGTTCTGTGTATGGGGTATCAGAAAAGAAGGATGTTAAAGAAGATCATCCATTATTGCCACTAACTGCCTACAATAAATATAAAGGTTTATGTGAGCCAATATTAATGAAATATGCCGATAGTGAGTTTGACGCAGTAATATTTAGACCCGCTACAGTATGTGGCTATAGTCCTAGAATGAGATTTGATCTGAGCGTAAATATTTTAACATGTCATGCAATCGTTAACAATAAAATTAAGGTTTTTGGCGGAGATCAATTAAGACCTAATTTACACATACAAGACTATAGCGACTTTGTCCAAATATTAATAAATGCTGATAAAAAAAAAATACAAAAAGAAATATTTAATGTTGGCTTTCAAAACCTTTCAATAATGAATATTGCTAAATTGGTAAAAAAAGAATTAGAAACAAATTTTCAATTTAAAAATATTGAAATAGAAAGAACTGAAAGTAACGATAACCGATCTTATCATATTAATTCTGACAAGATATATGAAATACTTAATTTTAAACCAAAGTATTCAATCGAAAATGCAGTTCATGAAATAACAAGATGTTTTAAAAAGAATTTATTTCAAGACCCGCTATCCAATGTAATCTACCATAATGTCAAAACATTGATGCAAAATAATGTTAAATAAAAAAGTTAGCATAGTAACCGGTGGGGCTGGTTTTATCGGAAGCCACATGGTTGATCTTTTAATTAAAAAAAAACATAAAGTTTTAGTAATTGACGACTTATCAAAAGGAAAAAAAAAAAATATACATCATCATATTAGAAACAAGGATGCTATATTAATTAAAAAAAATATATTAAATATCACAAGCAAAGATATTAATTTCAAAAAAATATGTTTTATTTTCCATTTTGCTGGAAAGGATGCAATTATACCATCTATAACAAATCCTGAAAAATATATAAATGTAAACTTAAATGGAACATTAAAAATTTTAGAGGCATCAAAAAATTTAAATTTTAAAAAATTTGTTTATGCAGCATCTTCGTCTTGTTATGGTAAAGCCAAAACTCCAACAGATGAAAATAAAAAAATTTCTAATTTACATCCATATGCTCTTAGTAAATATTTAGGTGAACAGTTAGCATTAAGCTGGCATAAAATTTATGATTTGCCAATAAATTCTGTAAGAATATTCAATGCATATGGTGAAAGAATAGGATTTAATAATGAATATGGAGCAATGTTTCCTATTTTACTTAAACAGAAATTATCAAATAAACCGCTTACAATTGTTGGGGATGGCAAACAAAAACGAGACTTTATTTATGTAAAGGACCTTGTTCAGGCATTTTATGCTGTTGCAAACATTAAAAATTCTGGAGAGATTTTTAACGCTGGATATGGAAAACCAGTAAGTGTCAATTTAATTGCAAAATTAATTGGAGGTAAAAAAATATTTATAAAAAAAAGACCTGGCGAACCAGAAATTACACACTCAAATATTCGAAAAATTAAATCTTTTACAAATTGGAAGCCAAAAGTTTCAATTAAACAAGGAGTTGAGATAATGATTAGAAATATCAATTTATGGGAAGACTCTGTTTTATGGGATAAAAAAAAGATAAAACTTGCTACAAAAGTTTGGTTTAATAAACTGAAATAGTTACTAAAGTATTGATATTGAAATATGTCCTTAGATTATTTTAAAAAATATAATTATAAAATAAGAGATTTAAAAGATTTAAAAAAAATTTTAGATAAAAAAAAAAATAAAAAAACTGTTCTATGTCATGGTGTATTTGATGTTGTTCATCCTGGCCATTTAAGACATTTGGCACACGCAAAAACAAAAGGGGATATTTTAATAGTTAGTCTTACTGCAGATAGGTTTATAAAAAAAGGAAATTATCGCCCTCATGTTCCAGAAAATTTAAGAGCATTAAACCTATCAGCTTTTGAAATGGTAGATTATGTTGTCATAGATAGACATGAAAAAGCTGACAATATTTTAAAGTATATTAAGCCAGATTTTTATGCAAAAGGATTTGAGTATTTTTCTAAAGGATTACCTAAAGCTACAAAAGATGAAATAAAAGTAGTGGAGTCTTATGGGGGGAAAATGTTTTTTTCACCAGGAGATTTTGTTTATTCATCTTCAAAATTTCTACAATCATCTCTTCCAGAACTACATTTTGAAAAGTTACTTATGCTTTTAGATAAACATAAAATTAATTTTGAAGATCTAAAAGAAACATTAAATAACTTTTCAAAACTAAAAGTCCATGTAATAGGTGATACAATAATTGATACTTATACCAGAACTACTTTTATTGGTGGTCAAACTAAAACACCAACTTTTAGCTTATTAAAACAAAAAGAAGAAAATTTTATTGGGGGAGCTGCAATCGTGGCCACTCACTTAAAAAAATCTGGAGCAGAAGTTACTTTTTCCACAGTTTTAGGTAATGATCGATTAGGACGTTTTGCTACAAAAGAGTTAAAAAAAATTAAAGTTAAAGTAAGGCCTATTGTTGATTTATTTAGACCAACAACCAATAAAAATAGTTTTACAACTGGAAATTATAAACTTTTAAAAGTAGACACATTAGATAATACTCCTATTAACGAAAACATTTTAAGTAAATTATGTAACTCAATTAAAAATACAAAAGCTGATATAGTAATTTTAAGTGATTTTAGACATGGTATATTTAATTTAAGCAGTATTCCAAAAATAATAAAAGCAATTCCTAAAAAAACTTTCAAAGTTGCAGACAGTCAAGTAGCTAGTAGGTGGGGAAATATTTTACAGTTTAAGAATTTTGACCTTATAACCCCAAATGAGCGAGAAGCTAGATTTGCTTTAGCAGATCAAGATTCACCAATTGGATCACTTTCATCTCTTTTACAAAAAAATTCTAAATATAAAAATTTAATTTTAACATTAGGAGATAAAGGAATTTTTTGTTCATCAAAAAATAAAAAAAATAATTATTTCTCCATAGATTCTTTTGCACAAAATGTCATTGATGCAGTAGGTTCTGGAGATGCTTTGTTAGCCTATTCCTCAATAGCTCTCAAACTATCAAATTCACTTGTTCAAGCAGGTATTATTGGCTCTTTGGCTGCAGCCAAGGCATGTGAGTATGATGGAAATCAACCAATAAGTAGAAAAGAAGTAATTGAACAAATGAATAAAATAGAAAAAAAATTAAATTATATAAATCAGTAATGAAAAATGATGTAATTGTTGGCTTTGGAGTTCAAGGAAAAAAAAGACTTAAATTTCTAAATAAAGAAAAAACAATTATCGTAGACCCTTTCAATAAAAATTCTCATTACAAATATATTAATGATGTACCTAAAAACAAATATAGCAAAGTATTTATTTGTGTGCCTGATAAAGATAAAGAAAAAATTATTCGGTATTGTTTATTAAATTCAAAACATTTTCTTGTAGAAAAACCATTCCCATTAATTAAATCAAAAAAAATAGAATTCTACTCACGAATCGCTAGATCTAAAAAATTAATTAATTACGTTGCTTATAATCATAGATTTGAACCTCATTTTGAAAAAGTAAAAAAGATTTTAAATAAAAATCAAATTGGAAAAATATATTCTTGTAAATTATTTTATGGAAATGGAACGTCAACTTTAGTGAAAAATAGTTTATGGAGAGATAAAGGGTTGGGTGTAATTAGTGATCTTGGATCGCATTTATTAGATTTATGTAATTATTGGTTTAATATTAATGACGAAAATATTGATTATATCAATTGTTGCAGGTTTGAAAATAGATCACCTGATTATGCAAAATTAATTTTTAAACAAAAAAAAATTTTATTTGACTTAGAGATGACACTTTGTATGTGGAGAAATCATTTTTCGTGTGATATTTTGGGTCAAAAAGGATCTATACATATTTCCTCATTGTGTAAATGGGATGAAACAACATTAATTATAAGAAAAAAAGTATTCCCCTCAGGTTTGCCCAAAGAAAAAAAATATAAAATTAAAATGGATGACCCCACATGGAGAAAAGAACACAAGTATTTTGAAAGACTAATAAAAAAAAATAAAGTCAATTTTATAAAACGAGATATTTGGATGAATAATATATTCAATAAAGTAAAGAAAAAATTAAAAATAAATGTTTAAAGTAGGGTTTGTAGGAGCTTCTCATCTTGGAATATGTTCTGCAATTGCTGCTGCAGAAAAAAAGTTTAATGTAGTTTTATATGATAGTGATATTCAAAAGATAAAATTATTAAAAAAATTAGAAGTAAATTTTTTCGAGCCTAATTTACAAAAATTCTTAAAAAAAAATCAAAGTAGAATTCAAATTACTAATGATATTAATCTTTTAAAAAATTGTAAGCTAGTTTATATTTCACATGACACTCCAACTGATGCGCAAAATAAAAGTGATTTTTTGTTTGTAGAAAAATTAATTAAAAAGACACTAAAAAAACTTAATAAAAAAACATTAGTTGTTATATTGTGCCAAGTTTATCCAGGTTTTACAGAAAAAATTAAATGGGATAGGGATTATTTGTTTTATCAAGTAGAGACACTAATTTTTGGTAATGCTATAAATAGAGCAATAAATCCTGAACAGATCATAATAGGAAAAAATAAAACCAATAAATCCAATTCAAAAAAAATTTTAGAGAAATATATTGGGAAATTTTCAAAAAACATAAAATATATGGATTACAAAAGTTCTGAATTGTCTAAAATTTCAATAAATTTATATTTATCTTCTTCAATAACTTTTGCTAATAGTCTTGCTGAGTTATGTGAAAAATCAGGAGCAAATTGGAGCTTAATTCAAGAAGTATTAAAAAAAGATAAAAGAATTGGATCATATGCGTATTTGAAACCTGGGTTAGGAATTCTGAGCGGGAATTTACAAAGAGATCTAGTAACTTCTCAAAAGATTTTTAAAAAATTCAAATGTAAAAATAATTATATTTCTAATATTAGGTCACTTTCAAGCAAAAGAATGGATTGGATTGTAAATATAATAAAACAAAAAAAAATAAGCAAAAAAACCTCAATTGGCATATTTGGTTCTACATATAAAGAAAATATTTCTACTTTAAAAAATTCTCCCTTATTGCATATAATTAAAAATTTAAAAAAAAATAGTTTCAGGATCTTTGATCCTGTTAATAGGATATTTTTCGAACAAAAAAATATAATTGTAGATACTGAATTTGAAAATTTTTTAAAATTTTCAGAAATACTGATTATATTAACGCCTTGGGATTTTATTAAAAATAAAAAAAATCAAAAAAAAATTTTTAAATTTAAAGGAAATCTCATAATAGATGTTTATAATTTAATAAGTAGAAGATACTTAAACAAGAAAACTTCAATTATAAGCATGGGTCAAAAATTTAAAATATGAGACAATTTAATAGAGTAGTAATTCTAGGCTCAGGTGGTTTTATTTCAAATGCTTTAGAAGAAATATTAAAAAAAAAAAAGATAAAATATTTAGCATTAAAAAGGAAAAAATTAGATTTAGCTAAAAAATCAAGTACTTCGGTATTAGTTAAAATTTTAAAAAAAATGGATTGTGTGATCATTATCGCAGCAAAAGCACCATGTAAAAATATTAGGATGCTAGAATATAATCTGCAAATTATGAGAAATATCATAAATGCATTATTAAAAAAAAAAGTCCGCAAAGTAATATATCTCAGTTCAGATGCTGTTTATTCGGATAGCATGAATAAAATTAGTGAAAAGTCAAATACAAGTCCTAAAAATTTTCATGGTATTATGCATTTAATGAGGGAGAAAATGTTAACATCAATTAAACCTAATAATTTATGCATATTAAGGCCAACTTTAGTTTATGGAGTTAATGATCCTCATAATGGATATGGACCTAATAGCTTTTTGAGGTTAGCAAAAAAAAATTTTCCAATAAAAATTTTTGGAAATGGAGAAGAACTTAGAGACCATGTCCATATAAATGATGTAGCAAAAGTGATATTTGGATCAATTTCAAAAAATATTGTTGGTATTTTAAATATCGTTACGGGGACAAAGATTAGTTTTTTGCAAATTGCAAAATTATCAATTAAGAATTCTAACTCAAATTCAAAAATTATAAAAATTAAGAGAACAATTCCTATGCCACATAATGGGTATAGACTTTTTAATGCTACTAAGATAAAAAAAATTTTTAAGGAAATTAAACTAGTTAATATAAAATATAATAAATACTTTAAATAATGGCTAAAATTTCAGTATCTGATTACGTAATAAAATTTCTTGAGAGAAAAAAAATAAAGAATATTTTTACAGTTTCTGGTGGAGGGTCTATTAGTCTTTGTGATGCATTGCATAGATCGAAAAAAATAAAATATATTTGTTGTCATCATGAACAAGCGGCATCTTTTTCTGCGGAGGGTTATGCAAGAGCAAAGAATACTTTAGGTTGTGCTTTAGTTACAACTGGGCCGGGTGGAACGAATGCTATTACGGGTGTTTCATCAGCTTGGATAGACTCGGTTCCAGTGTTATTTTTATCGGGTCAAGTTTTTTTAAATCAAACAATTAAAAATACTAGTAAAAGACAAATTGGTGTTCAGGAGATAGATATAATTAGTCTTGTAAAACCGATCACTAAACACTCTGTGATGATTAATAACCCTTACTCCATTAAGTATCATTTAGAGAAGGGCTACCATGAGTCATTAAGTGGAAGGCCCGGACCAGTTTGGATTGATATTCCTGCAGATATTCAAAATTTTAAAATTGATGAAACTAAACTTGTTGGTTACAAAAATTCTTTAAAAATAAAAAATAAATTAACTTTAAATAAAAAAATTAAAAAAATTGCAGATATTTTATCAAAAGCAAAAAAACCTGTTATTCATGTTGGTCATGGAGTAAAATTATCAAAAAGCTCTAGAGAATTTTTGAACTTGATTAACAAATTTCGAATTCCGTTTCTTCAAACCTGGAGTGCTGACGATTTAATTAATTATAACCACGATTTAAATATGGGAAAACCAGGTGCATTTGGAAGCAGATATGCAAATTTTATAGTTCAATCATGCGACTTTTATTTGTCAATAGGAACAAGATTGCCATTCATGGTAACTGGTTATAACCCAAAAGATTTTGCAAGAAATGCGAAAACTAAAATTATGGTAGATATAGATAAGTTTGAATTAAATAAAAACGATATAAATATAGACTATAAAATATGTAGTGATGCAAAGTATTTTTTAGAAAAACTTAACTTCTATTTAAAAAAAGTAAACAACTTAAAAAACTGGACTCAGTTTTGTAATGATTTGAAAAACAAATATCCAATTGTTCAAAAAAAATTTTATAATTTAAAAAATTATGTTAATTCGTATGTATTTGTTGATACTCTAAGTAATTACTTAGGAGAAAAAAAAATAATAGTAACAGACATGGGATTTTCTTTTACTACCACTCACCAAGCTTTTAAAAATAAAAAAAAACAAATCTTTTTTACAAATTCTGGTCATGCTCCAATGGGATGGGGTCTTCCAGCCGCTATAGGTGCGGCATCAGATGGAGAAAATTTTTCAGAGGTAATTTGTCTAACTGGAGAAGGAGGTTTTCAAATGAATATACAAGAACTGGCAACAATTATGCATAATAATATTCCTGTTAAGATTTTTATTTTTAATAATGGTGGATATTTAACCATCAAACAAACTCAGCAATTAGGATTTAATGGCAGATTGATGGGATCAACAAAATCTAGCGGATTATCTTTTCCAGATTATGAAAGCATAGCCAGCTCTCACAAAATTAAGTATTATAAAATCAAAAATCATATGTCGATGGGCAATAAATTAAAAAAAATTATAAATTTAAAAAAACCTTTAATATGTGAAGTAATTATGGATCCAAATGAAGAACAAATGCCAAAAGCTATAAATAGAAAAAATAAAAAAGGAAAATCAATACCAACAGTTTTTGAGGATATGTATCCATTCTTAAAAAGATCAGAAATTGAAAAATGGAGAAATGAAAATGAAAAAAAATAAAAGAGGCATTATAATATCTGGAAGCTTGGTTCAAGATCATGAGTTCATTTACCCATTTTATCGATTATTAGAGGAAGGTATTGATTTAGATGTTTGTCTTTTCGAGGGAACTGCAGTTAAGGGATACTTTGGAACTGCAATTCCACCAAATAAAAATCATCCTGTAAAAAAAATTCAAAATGTAAATATTAAAG
This sequence comes from Candidatus Pelagibacter ubique HIMB140, assembly GCF_025558165.1. Lineage (NCBI taxonomy): Bacteria > Pseudomonadati > Pseudomonadota > Alphaproteobacteria > Candidatus Pelagibacterales > Candidatus Pelagibacteraceae > Candidatus Pelagibacter > Candidatus Pelagibacter communis. The sequence continues at coordinate 1,109,063 of NZ_LAMZ01000001.1, forward strand.
ATTATGATATTCTTGTAATTCCAGGCGGAGTAAAATGTATGGAAAAAATTAGACAAGATAAAAAAATCGTAAATTTTATAAAAGAGTTTAATAATACTGGAAAAACTATTGCTTGTATTTGCAGCGGTACACAATTGCTGATTTCAGCAAAAGTAGTAAAAAATAGAAATATATCTGGTTATTATAGTATGATTGATGATATTGAGAATGCTGGAGGCAAATATGTTGATAAGCCAGCAGTAATTGACAAAAATATAGTTACAACCGCACATTATAAAGATATGGGTCCATGGATGAAAGCTGCTTTAAAGCTTTTAAATAATAGCTAATAATGAGAGAGTTCAATCTTTTAGATGAATACCCAAAATTGAGTTCCCCTAGAATAGTTTCTGATAAAAGCAGAACAATTAAAAATAGAATTATAGCAACTGAAAGAGATAAGGATTTCTTTGATGGAGACCGAGATAATGGTTACGGTGGATACAAATATGATGGTAGATGGGTAAGTGTAGCAAAAAAAATTATTAGCGAATATAATCTAAGTAATAATTCTAAAATTCTTCATATTAATTCAGAAAAAGGTTTTTTATTACATGATATAAAAAATTTATTACCAGATATTAGATGCATTGGAATAGAAACATCTAATTATGCGATTGACAATTCATTAAAAAGTATAAAACCAAACTTATTAAAGGTAGAAAATTATTATAATTTAAATTTTGAAAATAAAAGTTTTGATTTTATTTTGGCAATTGGCGTTGTTTATGCTTTATCTATAAAGGATGCTATTTCTTGTATAAATGAGATTCAAAGAGTTGGAAAGGGCAAAAGCTTTATAAATTTAGCATCTTATGAAAATGAAGAAGATTATCAATTATTCAAAAAATGGTCTTTATTAGGTACTATTTTTTTGAAAAAGAATGAATGGTTGGAAATTTTGAGTCACTGTAAATATACAGGTGATTTTTTTTTTACAAATGCAGATACTTTAAATTTAAAAAATGAGTAATTATATAAAAAATCATTGGGAAAAATTAGAAAAGGAAAGACCTCCACGAAATGTTAAATTAGTTAAAACAATTGAATTTAAAAAATTATTTAAGATTCTTAAAAATAGAAATGAAGAAAAACAAAAATTAAAAAATTTAATAAATAGGCTCTACGGAGGAGAGGCTTTAATAATTAAAAATGCTATAGGCAAAAAACAAATAGAAAAAATTAAAAAAGAATTAGTTTCCATTTCAAATAAAACTAAATCAAGTTTTTTTAAGATGGACAAAAAATGCCCTAATTTTTGGAGAAGACAAGATGAAAGTATTGCAAAAAAATATTCTGTATCAGCAGTTAGAGATTCTTACTATTTCTTTAGATGGAACGAAAATAATAAAGAAATTTGGAAAACATTTGACATGGTATGGGCAAACATTAAAGTTCTGGGAGGTCTACAAAAAGACTCTTACGTAAATAATATGCCGACTGATGGAGTTATAGATAGGATCCAAATTGTTAGGTATCCAGAAAAAACAGGATATATTGAACCTCATTTTCATGATCCTAAAAATCAAAGGTTAATAATAAGTGTTTATATGAGTAAAAAAGGGGTAGATTATCTAGGCGGGGGAACATGTTTTTACCAAGGAAATAAAAAAGTAGATGTTGAGCATAAAATTGAAGTTGGTGATGTTGGAATATTCTATGCTACTTTAAAGCATGCAGTACATCCAGTAAAAAAAACTAATAAAAAAACTGATCCAAATTTTAGAGGTCGATGGTGGTGTGGTCTTTATAGCCCTGAAAGTGATTTAGTAAAAGATAGGCACACCAGTTCACCTAGTAAATAAATGAATATACTATTAGCTGGTGGAAATGGAGAAATTGGTTCTGATTTAGCTAATTTTCTCTCAAGAAAACACAAAGTAATAGTTGGAACAAGAAAGTCAGCAAAGAAAAAAAAAAATATAGTTTTCCTCAAAATAGACTTCTCAAAGAAAATTTATATAAAAAAAAAAATTGATTTAATAATAAATTGTATAGCTACGCACGAGTTTTCAAAAAAAAATGAATTTGATGATTATTTCAAATCAAATATTTTATCTATTTTCAATATTATAAAATTTGCTGAAAAAAAAAAAATCAAAATTATTAATTTGTCAACCGTTAGCATCTATGATCTATCTTTAAATAAAATAGTGACAGAAGAAGAAGAACATATTTCCAATAATTTACTTGCAGTTACAAAATTTATTGGAGAGAAATTATTTCAGTTTAGCGACTTGGATGTGATAAATTTAAGAATGCCCGGTGTTTTGACTATTAATAAGAGAAAAGATAGACCTTGGCTATCATTAATTTTAAATATTATTAGAACAAATAAAGAGATAAGTGTTTTTAACTTAAATAAACAATTCAATGCATTAATTGATACTAAAGAAATTTCAAATTTTATTATTTATATATTAAGCAATAAATTTATTTCGGGTACTTATAATTTTTTTGCAAGTAATCCAATAAAGCTTAGGAAAATATTAAGGTTAATTATAAATCAAACCAAATCTCATTCAAGAATTATAAATTTAGGCAATAAAAAAATATCTAGAGTACAAAATAATAAAATTGAAAAAATTTTAAAATTTAAAACAGATACAGTTACAAACATTATAATAAGGAATTTAAATGATTAGGTTAGGAAGTTTAAGAGGATCATTAGGACATTTAATTTTAAATACTCTTAATTTTTTTTTAAATAATAAAAATTCTAAAGATACTTTAGTAATTGCTACTCCAAAGAAAGAAATATCAAATTATTTTGTCTATAAAATTTTAACTAATAAATTTAAATCTCAAAAAGTCTTTTTTAATAATTCTATACTTCTAAAATTAACTTACAAAATATTAAATAAATTTAAAAAAAAATTTAATTTCTTTAACAAATTAATATGCAATATTGAATGGCTGCATCACGATAACTCAAAAGAACTTTACGGCAGTAAGTACAATTTTGATGAAAATTTTTATCATATGGTACCAGATTTTGAATTTGAGGAAAAAGATAAAACTTTTTTCTCTGAATGGAAAAAGAAAAAGAATATAAATAAAAAATTTGTTTGCATTTCATCTAGAGACTCTGGTTTTTATGAAGAGCAATTGGAAAATCCAAGAAATTTTAATTTTGAAGATTATAATAAGTTAATCAGAATGCTATTAAAAAAAAATTATATTGTAATTAGAATGGGAAGAAAATTTATAAAGAATTTTGATTTTTCTAATAATAATTATATTGAATTATATCAACAAGAAAAAAATAATTCTAAGTTAGATGTCATAGAAACTTTTCTCTTTAAAGAGTGTGAGTTTATTATTTCGGGAAATAGTGGAATTGATGCTTTTGCAGCTTTATTTAAAAAAAAAATTTTTATTACAAATAATTTTCCAGCAGGTAGAATTCCTAGGTACTTGAATTGTACCTTTATTCCTAAATTATATAGTTCAAATGATCGAATAATAAATTTTAATAACATCCCAAAAAAAATTCTTTTATCTGAAGAAATTGAAAAATTACAAAAAGAAAAAATTAATTTAATCAATGCTAATTCAAGAGATATAGAAAATATGGTTAGAGAATATTTGGAAAATAAAAATTATTCAGGTATTGATATCTCAAAAAAGAGTTTTGTTGTTGAAGGCAGAAATTCAAACTCATCAATATGTCCTTTGTGGTATAGTAAAAATAAAAACTTATTTAACAATGAAATTAGTTAGTTATAGTTTATTTGGTAATCAAAAAATTTATAAATCTGGATTATTGCACAATATTGAGATTGCAAAAAAATTATTACCTGATTGGAAAATAAGAATATATTTTTGTAGCAACGTTGATAAAAAATTTATAGATTTATGTAAGAATTCAAATACAGAAGTAATTATCAAAGATAGAAAGTATAAATATGATCCTATGTTGTGGCGAATGCTACCAATGGAAGAAAATCATGATGCTGTAATTATTAGAGATGTTGATACTAGAATTTGGGATCGTGATAAAAGATTGATTGATGATTGGTTAAAAAGTGATTTTAAGTTTCATGTTGCGAGAGAAAATCTAGGAAGTGATTGGCCTATAATGGCTGGTATATGGGGTGGTAAAAAACCTAATTTAAAAATAAAAAAAAATTTTAATAGATGGATTAAAAAAGAAGCAAGAACTAAAAATTCTTACATTAATGACCAGGCGTTTTTATCAAAATTTATATATCCAATAATTCGTCACGATTTATTAGTCTATTCTGATCATGTAGTAATGGATTGTGAAAAAAATGTAAAAAGTATCCCTGGAGGACAAGATTTCTACAAAGGTAAAAGAATTATGATTGGAATGCCCGTGATAGATGATTTTTTTGAGGAGGATAAAAATTTAATTGATGATGAATATTTGCTTAGTCAAAAAATATCTAAGTACGATGAAAGAATTAATCATTGGTATAGTGAAGAAGAAAATATAGTTCCTGATAAACCAAAAAAAATGACACCATTATATAAATATACCAATCCATTTCTAAATATATTTGTTTTAATTTGTGATATTACATTTAAAAAGAAATTGAATCTTTTTAAGATTTTATTTATTTTTTTTTGGAATAAGGTTTTAAGAAAGTTCGTCAATTTAAAGTTTAAAAACCATAATTTGAGTAAATATTATAAATAAATGAAGATAGATATTATTGATTTAAAGAAAAGGTATAAAGATGAAAGAGAAGATTTATTAAAAATTATAGATAAAGTTCTTAAAAAGGGCAATTTAGTGATGACTAAAGAGGTCCAAAAATTTGAAAAAAATATTTGCAAATATACTGGCGCAAAATATTGTGTGAGCTTAAATTCTGGAACAGATGCATTAATGATGGCCATGTGGGCATGTGGAGTTAGAAAAGGTGACGAAGTTATTACAACTCCCAAAACATTTATAGCTACAATAGGTTCGATTGTGCATTTGGGAGCTGTGCCTGTTTTAGTAGATGTTGATGAAGATTTAAATATTAATCCAGAATTAATTAAACAAAAAATAACAAAAAAAACAAAAGTAATTATGCCTGTTCATTGGACAGGTAGAATGTGTAATATGAAAGAAATAAATAGAATTGCAAATGAGGAAAATCTAATTGTTATAGAAGATGCAGCACAAGCAATGGGCTCATATTTTAATAAAAAACATGCAGGTACATTTAGTAAAGTTGCAGCTTTTTCATGTCATCCACTAAAAAATTTAAATGCTTTAGGTGATTCAGGTTTTGTGATTACAAATGATAAAAAAATATTTAAGAAAATAACTCTATATAAAAATCACGGACTAGTTGGTAGAGATAGAATAGATACATTTGGACTAAATTCAAGATTAGATTCTATAAATGCTGAAGTATTAAATTTTAGATTAAAAAAACTTAAGAAATTAATTAATTTAAGAAAAAAAAATATTTTTCTTTATAAAAAATATATTAAAACGCCGAAAATAAAAATTATTGATGAAAAAAAACATAATATAAGTTCTCATGTAATTTTTAATGTTTTATGTGAAGATAGAGATTTATTAAAAAAATATTTAGAAAAAAATGGTATTCAATCATTAATATATTATGGTACCCCAGTTCATTTGCATAAGCCTATGAAAAAATTTGGTTATAAAAAAGGTGATTTTCCAGTTGCTGAAAAATTATGCAAAAAAATTTTAGCTTTACCACACAATCAATATATTACTGAAAAAGAAATTCAGTATGTTTCAAATAAGATAAACAATTTTTATAAAAGAAAAAATTATGCGAGTTGAATACAACTATCTTAAGCAAGAGTTTAAAAATACAAAAAAAATTTTTTCAGAATGGAGTAAATTAATAAAATCTACTGACTTTACATTGGGATCTTACGTAGATAGGTTTGAAGAAAAATTTAAAAATTACATTGGTTCAAAATATTGTATTTCAACAAATAATGGAACAGATGCATTAATTTTGTCACTAAAAAGTATTAACGTAAAAAAAGGAGATGAGGTAATTACAGTTTGCAATTCTTTTTATGCGAGCGCAGGTGCAATTATTGCTTGTGGAGCAAAGCCTATATTTGTGGATTGTGATGAAAATTTTCAAATGAATATTAATGATTTAAAAAAAAAAATAACAAAGAAAACAAAGGTAATTATGCCTGTTCATTGGGGAGGAGCTTCACCTGATATGAGACAAATCATGAGAATTGCTAATTCAAAGAAAATAAAAGTGGTTGAAGATGCATGCATGGGTATAGGAGCAAAGATAGGCAAAAAAAGCCCAGGAACATTTGGTATTGTAAATGCATTTAGTATGCATCCACTTAAATCATTGAATGTTATGGGAGATGGTGGCGCCATAGTCACTAATGATTATCAGATATACAAATGGGCAAAAAAATATAGAAATCATGGAATGTTGAACAGAGATAAATTAGACTTCTGGGGGGTTAATATTAGATTACAGCCACTTCAAGCAATTGTAGCAATAGAAGGTTTAAAAAAATTAGAAAAGGTAATTAAAATTAGAAATTATAATTCTAAAATTTTGGATGAGAAATTAGAAAAACTCTATCCAAATGTAATTTTGCCACCACGAAATAATCAAAATAAAGAAACTTTTGCTCTATATATGGCGTTGTTTAAAAATCGTGATAAATTAAAAAATTTTTTGATTAAAAAAGGTATTGAAGTAAAAATACATTATCCAGTTCCTTTACATTTACAAAAACCTGCAATTAAAAGTGGATACAAAAGAGGTGATTTTCCTATTGCTGAGTATCAAGCAAAGTCATTGTTGACCTTACCAGTACATCAATATTTAAAAAGAAAACAACTAAATTACATAATAAACTCAATTGAAAAATTTTATAAAAAAAATGACTAAAAAAATTGATAAACTTTATGATGAAAATTTAGTTGTAAAACCCTGGGGTTATGAATATGTGGTTTATAGAAATAAAAACAAACTTTCAGTAACTTTATTAAATATAAATTATAAAAAAAAAACTTCACTACATTGTCATCCAAATAAAAAGAGTGGATTTATAATGATTAAGGGTAAAGCCTTATTTCAATTAGGTTTATGGAAAAAGAGATCTGAAATTAAAGCAGCGCCCTCTAAAAGAATGATAGCCAGAGGTCTTTTTCATCAGATAGAATCCCTTTCTAAAGAAGGAATTATTGCGCTAGAATTTGAAACTCCAGTAGATAAAAAAGATTTAGTTAGATTTCAAGATGATTATGGAAGACAACAAAAATCTTATGAAGGAGCAAAGTATACAAAAAAAATCAATTCAAAATTTTTAAAATTTAAAATTCCACCTTCAGAAAAAAAAATTACTTATTCAATTTATGGAGTAAAACTATTAATTGAAAATCATAAAAATTTTAAAAAAATCAATAAATGTAAAAATGATACTATATTTGCAATTTTAGATGGTGAAATTGTAGATAATAATAATAAAGCAGTACTTAGTTGTGGAGATATTGTAAAAACTAATGATTTAAAGGTTTTATCTAAAGTTTTTAAAATAAAGAAGCTTCTTACTTTATTAAAAGTGACAAAGTAAAATTAATAATTAAATATCAATTTAAAATAATAATCACTTAATGAAAAAAATATTGTTGTTTACTCCAAATTATTCATTAAATAGTGGTCATAATCAAACTTTTATTTCCACAAGAATTAATCAATATATTAAAAATAATATAAATGTAGAAGTTGTTACTATTCAAAAAAAAAAAAGAATTATTAGAAAAAATTCAAAATTCAAAGTGAGGTCCTTTGAAAACTATTCAGAATTAGATTTTTTTTTAAACAAAAATATTCATCAGTATGATAAAATATTTATTCATTTTGTAACATTTCAATTTATTAAAATAATTAATAAACATAAAAAAAAAATCTTCATTTGGATACACGGTATTGAAGCCCAAAAATGGAAATGGTATTTATTTGATATTTTTAATAAGCCCTTTTGGTTTTTAAAGCATATAGTTTACAATTTAATACAATTAAGAAATTTAAAAATATATTTAACAAGTAATAAAAATATAAAGTTAATTTTCGTATCAAAATGGATGAAAGAAGTTTTTACTGAAGATCTAGGTATAAATTTGAAAAAACACAGATACGCAATAATACCCAATCCTATAGATCATATTTTTTTTGACAAAACAAAAAGAGATGAAAAATCACAAAAAAACATACTAATTATAAAGAATTTTGCTTCAAAAAAATATGCCGGAGATATTACCGTTAATTATTTACTAAAACTTTCAAAATATAAAATTTTTAAAAAATATAATTTTACTATAGTTGGAAAGGGAAAAATTTTAGATAAAAATTTAAATATTTTGAAATTTAAAAATGTAAAAGTGAAAAATCAATTTTATAGTCCAAAAAATATATTTAAATTTCACAAAGATAATTCGATATTTTTTTATTTAACACGAATGGATGCACAAAGTGTAACTCTCAGCGAAGCTTTGTGTTCAGGGATGGTTTGTATTTCCTCAAATAATACTGCAATTCCTGAATTTATTTCAAATAAAACAAATGGTTTTTTAATTAATGATTTTAAACAATTTAGAAAAATTTTAATTCAATTAAATCAGAATAAAAATTTGATAAATAAAATTTCCCGTTCTGCAATTAAAAACTCTAAATTTCTTAAACCTGAAAATATTTTCAAAATGGAAAAGAAATTTATCAAATTATGATAAATATGTTCCAGAAATTATTTATTAAATATTCTACTTTTTTATTAACAAGTTTTTTTTTAATTATTATTTTTCAAAATGGTGGTAATTTTAATATATATGATAAGGTTAATATCATACCATTAGGAAATTATACAATCTTCTCCTATCAAATTGAAATACAAAATTATATTAAACTAATTAAATTAATATCTATATCATTATATTTCGGTTTATTTTCTTTTTTTCTTTTTAATATTTTTGTAAATTATAAAAAATTTTTAATTAAAGAAAATTTACTAATTTTTCTTTTTTTTATCCTAATTTTTTTAAATTATTTAATTTCTTTTTATTTATCATTTAATTTTGAATATTTTAGGAAAATTATAATTTGTTTAGTTTGTTTTTTTACTTTCTTATTTTTTTCTGAAATAAGAATTAATCACTTTTTGAATGAAAGTATTAAAAAGGCATTAGTTATTACAATTATAATCTCAGCTATATTTATTTTATATCTTTTAAATATTGGTGGCAGACAAGAAACTGTAATTAGTTTTTTTTCCGTTAAAAACAATAGCGTTTCTTTGATTTTTCTTACTATGTATATTTATTTATTTATAAATCTCAAAAAAAGTTATTTTAAAATAATTTTTTTTATAATTACTATTTTTATTTTATATTTGATTAGTAGTAGACTGGGTGTAATCTTGTTAATGTTTTATGTTTTCTTTGAACATTTTATTAGTAAAAAAAATATTAATTTTTTATTAGTAAGTTTTTTTATTGGATTAGTTTTTTATGTGTTATTTTTTACTCACACTCTAAGCTTTATATTAGAGCATTTAAATTTATTCAATTTTATTAAATATCCATACAATTATTTAGAAGATATACTAAATTCGTGCATAGATATAAAAAATATTGAAAGTAGTTGTGATAATGTTATTTTTTCATTAGCTAAAACTTTAAATTTTGAAACATATCTTTTTAATTTACTAAATTCTGTTCTTTATAGATTAAGCTACAATTATGAAGTAATTAATTTAATAATTGGTAATAATTTTTTACCTTTTTTCAAAAACTTTAATGATTTATCCCAATATTTTATAACCGACATTGGGATAATTAAACATAATATGGAATTATTTGTTAACCCACATAACAGTTTCCATATAGTTCTTATGAGAACAACTATTATTGGTTTAATTATAATTTCTTTATTTTTTTTTCAGACATGCAAAAATTTGATAAAATTTAACGATTTTAAGTGGTTTTTATTTGTAATTATATTACTGCCCTATCATATATTTGATGATTTTTTACTAGGAAATCACTGGGCGAGCTCAATAATTTCTTGGATGATTTTTGGGATAGCTTATAACAAAAAAAGATATGTTTAAGTCTTTTTTAAAAATTACAGATTTATTAGATCACAAAAGAAAAAAGAGATTTTATTTAATTATCTTTTTTGCTGTTATTGGAAGTTTTTTTGAAGTTGTTTCAGTATATTCAATAGGTCCTTTCATCTCATTATTAACAAATCCTAAAATAATTTATGAAAATTCTTTTTTGAGCTTTATTTATGATTATTTAAATATGGATTTTAACTATTTTGTAGCTTTATTTGGTGCTTTTTTGTGTATTTTAGTTTTCTTTAGTAACTTGCTTTTAATTTTTATGTCATGGCAGTCTCATAAATTTGGTCAATTCACAGGTAGTTACTTTTCTCAACAATTATTCAATTATTATATGAATAAAGATTATTTAAGCCATAAAAATTCAAATCATTCTTTTTTTGTAAAAAATATAATTTTTGAATCTAGACGATGTGCGGATGGAGTTGTTGGTCCATTTACAACTTTAATTTCAAAATCAGTAATATTATTTTCTATTTGTATATCTTTATTTTTCATAAATTTTTTAGTCACATTAGGAATTTTTGGTTTTTTAATTCTAGGATATTTTACTTTGTATTTGATAGTTAAAAGAAAGTTAGCTGAAATAAATGAGGATTTAAGTTTGTATGAAAAAAATAAATATAATATTGCAGATGAAACGTTTAGAGGTATTAAAGAGGTAAAAATTTCTCTTTCTGAAAAAATTTTTAAAAATTTATATCTTAAATATTCTGACAAATATGCCTATTCTCAAAGTTTGTCTCAAATTCTTGCACAATTCCCAAGATTTATTTTTGAAACAATTTCAATTTTTTTAATTGTTATTTTTTCAATTGCATTTTTATTTATATTAAAAGATAGAGATTTTGCTTTAGTATTACCTTTATTATCAATGTATGCATTTGCTGGTTTTAAAATAATGCCATCTTTACAGCTAATTTATTTTTCAATTGCTACCATAAGATCTAACCAGAACTCAATAGATTTAATTTATAAAGATTTGTATGATACAATAAAAAATAGTAAAAATTCAAACATCCAAGAACTATCCCCAATTAGCTTAAAAGATAAGATCTATTTTAAAAAGATTTGTTTTAAATATCCAGAAAATCAAATTTTGCAAAATGCAGATATAGAAATTAAGAGAAATGAAATTGTTGGAATATTTGGAGAGTCAGGATCTGGAAAAAGCACTTTTATAGATATCTTTACTGGATTAATTCAAATCGATAGTGGCACAATAGAAATAGACGGGAAAAAGACAGAAATATTTGAAAATTCTAATTGGTTTAAGATGATTAGTTATTTATCACAAAACATCTTTATATTTGATGGAACTTTAAAAGAAAATATAGTGTTCAATTTTGATAGATATAATAATAAACCTCAGAAAAAAAAATTGTTTGAAGTTGTAAATCTATCAAACATAAATAACCTTGCTACAACTAATCAAGGTTTTGACCGCCAATTAGGATATTCAGCTGGTAAAATCAGCGGTGGTGAGAAACAAAGAATTGGAATTGCTAGAGCCTTATTTAAAGATACCCCAATATTAATATTTGATGAACCGACAAGCTCTTTAGATGAAAAAAATGAGCAACTTTTTAGAAATACAATTCTTAAAATTAAGAAAAATCGATTTATAGTTATTATTTCTCATAATAGAGATACTTTAAGTGTATGTGACAAAATTTATAAAATGAATAATGGAATTTTTGAATTAGAAAAATGATAGTTATATTTGATGTAAAGACAGGAAATATAACTTCAATTAAAAAAGCTTTAGATTATTTAAATATAAATAATAAAATATCTGATAAAGAAGAAGATCTTAAAAAATCCTCTAAGATTATTTTACCTGGTGTTGGGGCTTTTGATAATTTTATGAATAAACTAGAAGAAACAAATTTAAAAAATAGTTTAATTTATGAAATTAAAGATAAAAAAAAACCATTTCTTGGAATTTGTTTGGGTATGCAGTTGTTACTTCATAGCAGTGAGGAAGGTAATTCAAAGGGATTAGGTTTAATAGATGGTAAAATTAAAAAATTTGATAAAAACTTAAACATAAGAATTCCTCATATGGGACTAAATTATGCAAATGTTTTAAAGAAAAATAATTTAATAAAAGGAGAAAAAAAAAAATTTTATTTTGTTCATTCGTATTTTGCTGAGGTAAAAGAAAAAAATATAATCGCAGTAACTAGATATGGTATAGATTTTCCAAGCATTATAAATGAAAATAATTTGTATGGTGTACAATTTCATCCAGAAAAAAGTCAAAATGATGGTAAAGATATTTTAGAAAATTTTTCAAAGTTATGAGTTTAAATAGAATAATTCCTTTACTTTTATTAGAGGAGAACAAACTTGTTAAAACAAAAAAATTTTCAGAACCTAAGTATATTGGTGATCCCAAAAATACCATCAAACTATTCAATGAAATGAATTGTTCAGAGATAATGATAATAGATATAGAGAAAACAAAAAAAAATAAGAACATAGAATTTAACTTTATTGAAAGTATTATTTCAGAGGCATTTATGCCAGTTAGTTATGGAGGAGGTATCAAGAATTTAAATGATATAAATGAATTGATTAAAATTGGATGTGAAAAGATATCAATAAATTATAAAAGTGACGATCATGAATTTATTGAAAAAGCAGTTTCTACCTTTGGAAGTAGCACCATAATTGTTTCAATTGACATAAAGAAAATAGGTAGTGATATTTTTTGTTTTGATTATATAAGCAAAATAACAAAGAAAGAAAAATTAAATGATAAAATTAAAGAATTAAACAAGTGTGGTGTTGGAGAATATTTAATTAACTTTGTTGATAAAGATGGATTAATGTCAGGATTTGACAGAGAAACAATTGGAGAAATCCTAAAATTAACAAATTCACAAATTACCTTTTGTGGTGGAGCTTCATCTTATGATGATTTATATGAAACAATTTTAACAGGAGCAACATCATTAGCAGCAGGTAGTTTATTTATATATCAATCTTTGGATTCTGGTGTTTTAATAAATTATCCAGATGGAAATGAATATACAAAAATTTTAGAAGCATGAAAAAGTGTATTGCATGTTTGATGAATAGTAATATTAAAGAAATTTCTTTTAATAAAGAAGGTTTATGTAATTTTTGTATTGAATTTAAAAAGTATAGATATTTTTTTGATAAATCTGAAAAATACACAAAGAGCAAATTAAAAGAAATCTCTAGAGAAATTAGGTCTCAAACAAAAAATGAAAAATATAACTGTTTAATAGGTGTTAGTGGAGGTATTGATAGTTCATATCTTGTTTATCTAGCAAAAAAAATGAACTTAAGAACTTTACTTGTACATTTTGATAATGGCTGGAATTCTGTTACTGCGATTAAAAATATATTTAAATTATCAAAATATACTGGTTTTCCACTTAAAACTTATGTCATTGATTGGGAAGAATTTAAGAGTTTGCAAAGATCATTTATAAAATCAGGAGTGATTGATGTTGAAATGTTAACCGACCATGCAATTGGTGCTACACTCATAAAAATTGCTAAAGAAGAAAATATTAAATTTGTTCTATCTGGTGAAAATTATTCAACAGAAAATGGCATGCCATCATCTTGGACATGGCAAAAAATCGATAAAAAAAATATTGAAAGTATTAACAAAAGTTACGAAAACATTAAATTAAGTAAGTTTCCAATCATAAGCTATTTCAAATATTTAAGAACACTATTTTTTTCCAATATAAAATTTATAAAAGTTTTAAACGAAATTCATTATGAGAAATATAAGTCAATTGAACTTTTGAAAAGCAAGCTAGGTTTTTTAGATTATGAAAATAAGCATGATGAGTCTGTTTTCACTAAATTTTATCAATCATACTATTTACCGAAAAGATTTAAAATTGATAAAAGAATAGCCCATCTATCAGCTTTAATTAGAAATGAAGAAATTACTAAAGAAGCAGGAGAACAATTATTGCAAAAAAATTTGGAAACCATTGAATTACAAAATGAAAAAAAGTTTGTTTGTGAAAAACTAGGTTTCTCAGTAAATGAAATGGATAAATTTGTATCTGAAAAAACTAAAGATCATAGTGATTTTGGATCTGATATTAAATATTTCACCCTTCTATTTAAAATTAAAAATATTCTAGGGATAAAATTATTTAAATAACAATGTGTGGTTTTTTTTCAATTCACAAAAGAAAAAATTTTATTTATGATTTAGAAAAATCAGTAGAATTTGTCAAAAAAAATTTAGCAAGAAGAGGACCAGATTCCCAAACTGCTTTATATTTAGACGATTCTTTAATACAGAATGAAAATATAAAAAATATAAATAACCTTATTATAGCTTCAAGACTTAATATTATTGATAATGATAGTAAATCTAATTTACCATTTGTGTCAAAATGTAAAGGTTATATTTTGTCTTTTAATGGAGAGATTTATAATTTTCAAGAACTTAAAAATAAATACCTAAAAAAAATTGAGCACAGCACTAAATCTGACACTGAAGTTTTATTGAATCTATTAAAACTAAAAGGAGAAAATATTTTAAATGAGCTAAATGGTATTTTTTCAATTAGTTTTTATGATTTAAATAAAAAAAAGATTTTGTTAGCTAGAGATAGATTGGGTGTGAAGCCCTTATTTTATTATTATTCTAATAATATTTTTTGTTTTTCAAGTGATGTAAAAAATATTCTTTGTTTTAACGAACTAGATAAAAAAATTAATAAAAATCTTTCAGTTCTATTTTTAAATAATATTTCAAGTTTTAAAAACGAAGATACATTTTTTCAAAACATAAAAAAATTAGAAGGAGGAAAGTATATAATATTTGATTTAAAAAATTTCATTATAGAAAAAAAAAAAAGTTATTGGAATGTAGAAAAGAATACGGATACACAAATTTTTAGTAGTGAAGATTTATTTAAAGATTTATTCACAACAATTGAAAAACAAGGAATTAATAACAGGAATATTGCATGCACCCTTTCAGGAGGCTTAGACTCATCAATAATAGCACTTTTGCTCAGAAAAATTTATCCAAACAGAGACATAAACTCATATTCATTCACTTTTAGTCAGAATCAGAACATAAACGAAAAGCAGTACTCGGATTTAATGGCAAAAAAACTTAATTTAAAAAAAACTGAAATTAAAATTGAAAATAGTGATATTTTAAAATCCTTAAAAAAAACAAATTTTGCTTTATCTTTTCCAGCATATGGTTTTAGTAATGTTGCTCAAAATTTAGTTTATGAAAGAATAAATGATGATGGAATACGTGTTTGTTATGATGGCCAGGGTGCAGATGAGGTATTTGGAGGATATCATGGATTTGGTTCTGCATTAATGCACGCAAATTTAAAAAGTTTTAATTTATCTTATTTATTTCAAAATTTTCTTAGTTCATTAAAAAATAAAAATATAAAAAATACATTTTATTTAAACTTTTTATCAAGATCTCTAAGACCAGATTTATATAAATTTTTCTTAAAATTTACCGAAAAAAATGAAATAAAAAATACGCTTATTTATAATAAAGAGGATTATGATAGGTATCTTAATTCCTTTCTGAATGAAAAAAACATTACACAAAAAAATTATTTTAAAAATGAAATATTATATTTTTTAACAAAAGGTATTGAACCACTTCTAAGTTCTTTAGATGCAAATTCTATGTATCATAGTATTGAAGCTAGAGTACCCTTTTTAGATAATTTTATTTTAGATAAGTATATATCTATGGATAATAACCAACGTATATCTAATTCTTTGGTTTTTAAAAAACTTTTAAAACAAGCTTTTGCTAAAGAGATACCAGAAAAAGTTTTAAATAGAACTGATAAAGTAGGTTTCTCAACGGATGATAGTTTATTGTTAAAAACAAATATTGATGAAATAATCTCAGACGTAGATTCTTTCGAGCCAAATTCAATAATAGATAAAAAATTTTTTTTAAAAATTTTACATAATTTTAAAAATAACAAAATTCAGAAAGTAGATAATATATTTAAGATGTATTCTTTTTCTTTATGGTGTAGTCAGTTTAAAGTTTATGAATAATTTTTATAATATAAATTTAAAGAGAATAAAACTAAATAAATTAAAAATTTCAGTAGTTGGTTTAGGTTATGTTGGGTTAAATCTTCTGATACATTTTTCAAAAACTAAAAATCAAATTTATGGAATAGATAATGATATTAAAAAAATTTCTTTTATCAAAAAAGGTAAATCTTATATAAATTATATTTCAGATAATGATATTAAAAAAATAAAAAAAAATTCTTTTTTTTCAAATAATTATAATTCAATAAAAAGTTCAGATGTTGTTATTTTTTGTTTACCTACACCTTTAAAAAATAATAGACCAGATTTAAGTTATTTAAAAGAAGCATGCGATGAGTCAAAAAACAAGATTCGTAAAGGTCAAATTCTAATTCTAGAAAGCACTTCGTACCCTGGCACTACAGAGGATTTTCTTTATAAAAATCTAAATTTAAAGAGGTTTAAGTTAGGGAAGAATTTTTTTCTTGGCTTTTCTCCAGAAAGAGAAGACCCAGGGAATAAAAAATTTTCCTTAACAAAAATACCAAAAGTTGTCTCAGGATATACTAAAGAATGTCTAAATTTAGTTGAACAGATTTATAAAATAATTATTCCAAGGGTCATTAAATCAAATTCAATAAAAGTAGCAGAAACTGCAAAGTTGCTAGAAAATGTCTATCGGGCTGTAAACGTTACATTAGTTAATGAAATAAAAAAAATTACTAATAAACTAGATATTGATATTTATGATGTAATAAATATTGCTAAAACAAAACCATTTGGTTTTCAACCTTTCTATCCAGGTCCTGGATTGGGCGGTCATTGCTTACCTATTGATCCAATTTATCTTTCGTATGCAGCAAAAAAACTGGGAGTAAAAGCAAAGTTTATTGAACTAACTAAAGAAGTAAATTCTAAAATTCCTCTGGAAATTAGTTCAATAATATTGAAAAAAATAAAAAAAAATAAATCCAAAATTCTAATTTTAGGGGTAACATATAAGCCAAATGTTGATGATATAAGAGAATCTGCTGCACTCAAATTAATAGAATTACTTTCAAAACAGAAAAAATATAAGATAAGTTTCTCTGACCCATTCATTAACAGGTTATCTGTCGGTAAAAAAAAATTATATTCTGTTAAACTTTCAAAAAAAGTTTTAAATAGTTTTGATTGTGTTGTATTGATTACTGATCATTCAAAATTTAATTATAATTTAATTAAAAAAAATAGTAAAATATTATTAGATTCACGAGGAAGATTTGAAGTTTCAAATAATATTATAAGAATATAATGAAAAAAAAATTTGTTTTATTTGGAGCAGGGGGATACGTTGCGCCAAAACATTTTAAAGCAATTAAAGATACTAATAATGATTTAGTTGCATCATATGATGTGACCGATTCTGTTGGAATTCTTGATTCATATTTTCCTAATTCAAAGTTTTTTACTGATGAAACTAAAATTGTAAGATTTATTGAAAAAAGCAATTTAAACTTAAAATCAAAAATAGATTATATAGTAATATGCACACCTAATTACTTGCACGAAAGTCAAATCAGGCTAGGATTAAAAACCAATCTTAATGTAATTTGTGAAAAACCCTTAAGTTTAAATCCTGAAAATATAAAATTAATTAAAAAAATAGAAAAAACATCAAAGAAAAAATGTTTTCCTATTTTACAGCTCAGATTGCATCCCAAAATTAAGCTTTTAAAAAAACAAGCTAAGAAAACAAATAATATTGTTGAATTAATTTACATTACTCCAAGAGGTCAATGGTATCATCAATCTTGGAAGGGAAAAGATGAAAAATCGGGAGGTATAGAAAGTAATATAGGTATTCATTTTTTTGATATGTTGCTGTGGATATATGGAGATTGTCAAAGTTTCAAAATTTTATATAGAGATGATAAAAAATCATATGGTATAATGAAACTTAAGAGAGCTACTGTAAAATGGTATTTGTCAATTGATAAAAAAGATTTAAATAAAATTTCTAAAAATAAAAAATCTTTCAGGAAATTGATTGCAAATGGTGAAGATGTTGACTTTACCGAAGGATTTGATCAATTGCACACTGAGAGTTATAATCAAATCTTTAAAAATAAAGGATTTAGTGTCGATGATGCAACTAAAGCAGTAGAACTTGTTTATAAGATCAGAAAATCAAATAAACATGGTAATATTAAAAATATTAATAGTTATATAAAAAAATTTATTTAACAAAATTTAAATGAAAGAATTTTTTGTTCACAACACCTCAATCATAGATGAAGGGGTTAAAATAGGCAAAGGTACAAAAATATGGCACTGGTCTCATGTATCGAAAAATTCAAAGATTGGAAAAAACTCTACAATAGGTCAAGGATGTTTTATTGGAAATAATGTTAAAATAGGAAATAATTGTAAAATTCAAAATCATGTGTCTATATTTGATGGGGTGATACTTGAAGATGGGGTATTTATTGGACCTAGCACTACATTTACAAATGTTAAAAATCCAAGATCCCATATTAATCAAAAAAAAAAATATATTAAAACTGTTGTTAAAAAAGGTGTTTCAATAGGTGCAAATTCTACAATTGTTTGTGGGATTAAATTAGATGATTTTTGTTTTATTGGGGCAGGGTCAGTTGTGACTAAAAATGTAAAAAAATATAACCTTGTTTATGGAAATCCAGCTAGAGTAAAAGGCTTAGTTGATAAAAAAGGAAAAAAAAAATTATAACTTATTTATTGCATCAATAACTTTATTTTGATCCTTAATTGCAATCCATGGACTAAAGGGGATACTTATAGCTTCTCTTGATAAAATCTTACTAATTTTGTTTTTACTTTTTTGTTTATATGCTTTTTGTTCAGATAGTATTTTAGGATAATAAATAGAAAATGGAATTTTATTTTTTTTGAAAATTTCTATTAATCGATTTCTAAATTTTGTTTTAATTGTAAATTGAGCAAAACTAGAAAAATTGTTTTCTTTGATTTTTGGTAAAATAATTTTTTTATTATTTTTAAGTTTAGAATAATAATTATTTGCTTTTGAAGTTCTCAATTTAAGTAATTTTTTTATTTTATTTAATTTGATGAGTAAAACAGCAGCTTGTATTGTATCTAGTCTTGCGTTGAAACCAACGTAATTATGAATATATTTTTTATTCGTCTGACCATGATTTCTTAAATAAGTTATCTTTTTAAAAATATTTTTATTATTTGTAAAAACTGCACCACCATCCCCAAAACATCCTAGAGTTTTAGTAGGAAAAAAACTTGTTACAGAGATATCCGCAATATTACATGAATTTTTATTTTTATACTTAGCACCAAAACTTTGAGCTGCATCTTCGATTAAAATTATATTTTTATTTTTAATTATTTTTATAATTTCTGTAAAATTTGGACACTGTCCAAATAAAGATACCACAACAATAACTTTTGTTTTGTTTGTGATTTTTTTTTTTAATTTTTTCGGATCAATTAAGAAAGTTTCATAATCTACGTCAACAAATTTTATTTTTAAATTCAATACAGCTGCAACCTCTGCTGGGGATACATATGCAAAATCTGGGATAATAATTTCATCGTTTTGTTTTAGATTTAAAGATTTTAACGCAAGTAATAAACCATCTGTTCCGCTTGATGTTGTTATACAATATTTAGAACCTGTAAAGTTTTTTAATTTATTCTCTAATTGTTTAACCTCTGATCCTAAAATAAAATTTGATTTTTTTAGCACTCGACTAATTGATTGGTCTATATCTCTTTGGAATTTTTTATATTCTGTATTAATATCTATAAATTTCATTATTATGATTTTATTAATTGAAAATATTTTTATAATTTATTTTACTTTAAATTTATATTTTATTTCAAGAAAGTTATCATTATATCATTTTCAAAATGAAAAAAATGAAAATGTAATATTAATTTTTTTACTAATCATTATTTGTGTTACTTATATTATTTTTTTACTAATAACTCTTAATCTTTATACCAATTACTTAATTTATATTATTTCCTTAATTTCTCTTACATATACTTTTTTCTTTATATCAGATATAAAGAAACTTAGTTTAAATAGCATCGTTAAAAACAAAATTTTTCTATTATTTATTCCCTTTTTTATAATTAGTTTGTTGCCTGCCAGTGATCCTGACTCACTTGATTATCATCTGGGTGTTGCAAAGTTTTGGATAGAAAATCAAAAAAACCAATCATTAGAAAATTGGCTACATTTTAGATTAGCTTCTTACGGAGAAACATTAAATATTTTTTCTATTTTACTTTTTGGAGGAAAATGGCTTTCTTTTTTAAAAGTTTTTTTAGTATTTATAATTACTAAAATTATTTACGAAAATTATAAAATTGAAACTAATTTTAATTTTTTCTTATACAGTTTTTTGGGATCTCCAATTTTAGTTTACTTTATTTCAAACCAAAAACCTCAGTTTTTTGGTTTTATAATTTTAATTACATGTATTTTACTACTAAATCTTAAAGCTAATAAAAGTTTTATACCAATTTTGATGGCATATGTTTCATCGCTTAAATTTTCATTTATCCCAATAGTTTTCTTAATATTCATATATATTTTTTTTCTTAAAAATTTTAATAAAATTAAATTAATTAAAATATTTTCCTTTTTTATCTTTTTATTTTGGAGTCCAATTTTAATAAAAAATTATTATTTTTATGGAAATCCGATGTCTCCATTTTTTGAAAGTTTTTTATCTAAATCACCCAATGACACTGTAATAAATTTTTCAAATATGTTGAGAAATTTTAGTGAATTCGGATATTCAGGATTTAATCAAGTTGCAAATATTTTTATTCCACTAAACTTTGGAGCAATCACCACTTCTTTTGGTGTAAGTATTTTTTTTCTATTCTTTTTAAAATTTAATAAAAAAAACATATCTGAATTATTATTCTTATCATTAATAATTATTCTAATTTATTTTTTTATAGGACAATACAGTACTAGATATATTTATTTAAGTTACTTTCTTATAATTTTTAGTTTTATTTTTTGTGACTTCAAATTAAAAAAAATTTTGTCTTTTGCCTTAATTTGTCAAACAATATTTATTTATATATTTTTAATTTTTATATCTTTACAAAACTTTCCAAGCTTAATTAATGAAGAAAAAAATAAAGTATATTTATTAGATAAAGCATATCAGTATAAAGAGGCCAAATGGATCAGAGAAGTTGTAAAAAACGAAAATTATTTATCTGATATCAGATCAAAGTATTTTTTGGAAAATAATCATTTTTCAATTGAGTTTGCTTTTTATACACCTGAAAAAGAACTTAATTCGAAATTATTAAATTTTTTAAAAAAAAATAGGATAAATAAAATTTCTTTGCTTGTAGACAATAACAATGTTTATAATAAATTTAATAATTGTAAGAAAAATTTAATTACTAAATCATTTAAAATTGCAAGAAGAAATTTTTTAGCAAAAGATAAATTTATTCAAAGAGAAATTTTTGATCTAGATATTACAAACAAAGATTGCAGTATCAATTTGTAAATTGCGTAACTTTTCTTAAATTTTTGAATATTAATGAGATTATAGGAAATTTTAAATTATTTTTCTTTTGTATTTTAAAATCTTCAATCATTTTTTTTAATAAACTAGTCAATCTTGTGCTGTCTCCTCCAAACTTCATTTTAGTTATATATTGATTTAAATATCCTATTTTTAGTCTATTATTTTTTAAACATCTCAACATATAATCATAATCTGAAGAAATTTTGTATAAGTTAGAATAAATACCTATTTCAGAAGAAAACTTTTTTTCAATAAAAGTTGAGGTATGTGGAGGCATCCACCCGAACTCAATTTTTTTTATATTAAATTTTTTAGATATCCATTTTCTTATTATTTTATTATTTTTAGAAACGATTAAAATGTTGCCATATAAGAAATTTATATTTTCCCTAAATTTTTGCTCAACGTCTTTGAGTATATTTTCATCATAAAATTCATCATCAGCGTGTAGTATCCCTATCAAATCTCCATTGGCATTATTCATTCCAATATTAATTGCATCAAATTTATTTCCAGTATTATTATCCTCTAAAATTATCCTAGAGGAAGAATTGAGACTTTTTAAATATTCTTCTGTGTTATCATTAGATTTAGAATAAATAATAACATGTTCTTTATTGTCATAATTTTGATCATCAAAGCTTTTGATAGCATTTTTGAGGTCAGGCATTCCATTCTTAACAACAGTTATTATTGAAATTTTTTTCATGAAAAATATAGATTGACAATTTTTTTTGAATTTTTCGATACTGAAAAATTTTGCTTACTTAGCTTTAAAGCTTGTGCTCCAAATTTATTTATTGTTTTTTTATTGTTAATTTTTTTTATATTTTTTAATAAATTTTCAGGTGTATTTGGATTTATAATATAACCTGTTTTTCCATTTATTAGATATTCTGATTTTTTGTGTTTGTGAGCTACAAGTGATGGAATTCCATAATAACCTGCTTCAAATACAGGTCTTCCTATTGCGTAATCTTCGTTAGGAAATACTAGAACATCTATGTTTTTATAAACCTTTTCTAAACTTTTAATATATCCCATGAATTTGATATTTTTATATTTAACTAAATTTTCTCTTTTATAAAATAAATAAAAATCTTTTCTAATATTTAAGTAATTAAGAATTAAATTCTTTAAGTTAAATACTGGAAATGGAGAATAAATTTTTAATTCAATATTTTTATTTTCACTTAATAATTTAAAAGCTTTAATTAGTTTTTTTATTCCTTTTGACTCGTTTAATTGACCTACAAAACCAAAAGTAATTATATCTTTTTTAAATCTATTTTTACTTCTATTCTTTTTTTCATTTATTTTACTAATGCAATTTAAAATTATTACACTTTTATTTTTAAGGCTTGAATGCAAACTTAGTTGGCAATCCTTATCTATACAAATAATTTTAAAAACATTTTTTTTTAAAATACTATTCATCCATTTAATTCTTAAACTATTTTTAGTTGATAATTTAGTTCTTTGATGTGTGATAATTTTACAAGAAAATTTTTTTTTCAGATATGGAATAATTGGAAAGCATAAGATTTCATTTAAATGAATTATATCGTAATTCCCTTTTATGTTTCTAAAAGTAAATAAAAAACAAATTAGAAAATAAATTTCACGTATAAGTATCAACCATCTTAATTTTTTATAATAACCAAAATTAGAATTATCAAAGATTGGGACACCTTGTGTTGGTATTATATTAAATCCAAGTTTCTCTATTTTATAAAATACCTCTCCTTTTGGGCAAATTATATCAATTTTTAAATTTCTATCTTTTTTAAAATAATTTAAATTTTCTATTAAACTCCTTGGCGCACCGCCATATTGGCTTCTGTGATGAATAATTAAAACTCGTCTTTTTTTCATTAATATTTTAATAAATGTTTTTTTATAATTTAAATATATATATTATTTGTAAAATGATAGTTAATGACATTTCAAAAATCAATCTCATTGATAAATTTGGAAATTTAATTTCTAAGAGAACTATAAGAGAAGACCTTATAAATATAAATGAAATTAATAACAGTTATAAATTTAAAAAATTAGTTTTTTTATTGATAGAAAATAGCTATGAGTCTATTTTATTCTATATATCACTTCTTAAATCTCAAAACACTATCGCACTAATTAATGCCAATATAAAGACTGAAAATTTACATGAACTTATTAAATCATATAATCCAAATACCATTGTTACTAAAAAAAATATCGAATTTAAAAATTATAATCAAACTTTAAATTTTAAAAATTATTACTGTTATGAAAATAAAAAAAAAACTAATTTAAACATTAATAATGAATTATTTTTTTTACTAACAACTTCAGGTTCTACCGGTAGTTCAAAATATGTGAGAATTTCTTATAAAAATCTTGAATATAATACTAAATCAATAGTTAAGTTTTTAAAAATAAACAGAGATGATAAATTGATTACAACTTTACCACCAGACTATACTTATGGATTTTCTTTATTAAATACACATCTGCTTAAGGGTTCTTCGATAGTGTTAAACAATTATAGTATTATTCAGAGAGAGTTTTGGGAATTATTAAAAAAAACGAAAGCTACTACTTTTGGGGGAGTGCCATATACTTATGAATTATTAAAAAAAATTCATTTTGAAAATTACAGTTTTCCATCTTTAAAATACATTACTCAAGCTGGTGGAAAATTAAGTAATGAAAATCAAAAGTATTTTTATAAAATTTTAAAAAGAAAAAAAATTAAATTAATTATTATGTATGGAGCAACTGAAGCAACATCTAGAATGTCCTATTTGCCATGGAAATTTTGTCAAAAAAAAATTGGAAGTATTGGAATTCCTATACCTGGTACAAAGATGGAAATTAATAATCCAGATAAAAATAAAATTGGTGAAATTATTTTTAAAGGAAAAAATGTTTCATTAGGATATGCAAAATCATATAAAGATTTAAGTAGAGGTAATTTAAATAAAGAAAAATTAAATACTGGTGATATTGGTTATAAAGATAACGATGGTTTTTATTTTATCGTTGGAAGAAAAAAAAGATTTTTAAAATTATTAGGACATAGAATTAATCTTGACGAACTTGAAATAAATCTTAGGAAATTGTTAAATTATAATTTAATTTTTTGTACAGGAAATGATAATGAGTTAATAATTATTTCAAATCAAGATAAAATTAAAAATCAAATATTTTCAAGTATAGTAAAGGAGTATAAAATAAACAAAACTTTAGTTAAATTTAAAAAATTTACAAACCTTAGTTTAACTAGCTCTAATAAAATAAATTACAAAAAATTAGATGAAAATTCAAAATAAAGAGTACAAAAACATATTAGATAAATATTTAAAGCTCAGACCTTTCGATTTAAATAGAAAGCAAAAATTAACAGAATTTAAAAATAGCATTAATGCTTTGACAGAATATCATTATAAAAACAATAAGTTATATAAAGAAATAGTAAGAAGGTTGAATTTTAAATTAAGTAAAAAATATAAAATTGATGAATTACCATTTCTTCCTGTAACAGTTTTCAAAAATTTTGATATTCATACTTCAAAATTATCAGATATTGATACTATAGCTACTTCATCTGGTACAACTGGAAAAAAAGTTTCCAAAATTTTTTTAGATAAAAAAAACTCAATAAATCAAATAAGAGTATTGAATAAAATTTTAACTGATTATTTCGGATCTACAAAATGTCCAATGCTAGTCTTGTCTAAGAAATCAAAAGAAAAATCAGAGGAATTAAATGCAAAATTAGCTGCAATAAAAGGCTTCTCTGTTCTTGGTAGTGAATTTTTTTTTGGATTAAATGATCAGGGTGCTTTAGATGATAAGACTTTAAAAAATTTTATTAATCATCCATCTAAAAAGAAATATATTTTTGGTTTTACTGGTGATATTTGGCAAAAATTTTATTTATGTGAATCGAAAATAATTCATAAAATTAATTTATCTAATGTAACTATAATTCATGGGGGAGGTTGGAAAAAACTTGAACATTTGAAAATAGATAATCAAACTTTCAAAAATAAAATTTATAAAAAATTTAAAATAAAAAATATAATTAATTATTATGGAATGATTGAACAAACAGGTTCAATTTTTTTAGAATGCAGTGAATGTAATTCTTTTTTTCCATCAATCTTTTCTGACATACTTATCAGAGATGAAAATTTAAAAATTAATTTTAATAAACCTGGTTTGGTTCAATTAATTTCACTTTTACCAACAAGTTATCCTGGTCATAATATTTTAACGGAGGATGTTGGTCAATTTGTATTTAAAAAATGCAGACATTGTAATCCAAAAAATTTAAAACAATTCCAAATTCTTGGCAGAGTAAAAAATTCAGAAATTCGGGGATGCAGTAACATTTGATATTATAATGATTAAAATAAACAAAATTGAAAATCTGGATAATCTTAATCTGAAAAATTTAAAAATATATAAACCATTCGATAAAAATATAATTAAATTTCTTAATGAATTATCTAGTTCTTTAATAAAAAATAAAGAAAATCTCAAATATCCAGAAATTATTGCATTTGCTTTTTGGATAAGAAAAGCAAACTTAGAAAAAATTGAGAAAAATTTAAACTTTTTAAAAAATGAAGTAAGAATTGGAAGAGGTTTGGCTTTCCATGTTCCTCCAGCCAACGTAATTACTGGATTTCTTTATTCTTGGGTATTTGGATTATTATCAGGAAATTCAAATATTATAAAAGTACCTTCAAATAATAAAGAATTTAATTCTAAAATAGTAAAATTAATTAATAAAATTCTTTCAAAAAAAAAATATTTGAACTTAAAAAAAAGTAATTATTTTATAAATTATCCTAACAATGAAAATATAAACAAATATTTGTCTTTAAATTCAGATTGTCGATTAATTTGGGGTGGAGATCAAACAGTCGAATATTTTAAAAGTTATAAAACTCCAATAAAAAACATAGATCTTTTTTTTTCTGACAGATATTCGTTTTCATTGATAAAAATTGACAAAGATACAGATTTGGAAACTCTTGCAGAAAAATTTTATAATGATGCTTTTTTAATGGATCAAAATGCATGTTCAAGTCCACATTTAATAGTTTGGTACAAAACAAAAAAAAACAAAATAGAAAAATTTTGGAAAATTTTACAAAATCATTGTAGTAAAAATTACAAAATAGATATTGGGAATGCTTTTAAAAAGTACGAATCCAAGATAAACAATTTGATAAAATTAGAAAATTTTACCTCTTTAAAGTTAAATGGAAATCATATTTCAAGACTAGAAATCAAAAAATTACAAACAAATATTGACAATTTAAGAGGTAAATTTGGACAGTTTTTTGAATACAAAACTGACGATATGTCATTTTTAAAAATAGTTAGTAAAAAATATCAAACTTTATCTCTTCATGGTTTAAATAAAGATTTTATAATTAATAAAATTATTTCTAAGAAATTAGCTGGTATTGATAGAGTTGTTGAGATCGGAAAATCGAATTCAATAACATTATTGTGGGATGGATATGATATTGTAAGAAGTTTAAGCAGGATTATTAATAATGAGTAAAATTTATAAAAAAATTGATTTGTTGAATATTCAAAAAAATACCAACGAATTTTTGATGATGGATGAAGTTGAAATAATAGAGGAAAATAAAGCAAAAGGAAAAAAATTTTTTAGTGAAGATTTTTGGATTTTCCAACACCATTGGCCTGGAGACCCTAACGTACCAGCTGTTTTTCAAACAGAGGCAATGACACAAATTTCATCAATTTTGATATTGAGTAAACCTAATTACAATAATAAGACGCTTCTGGTAGTAAATTCAAATAACTTAAAATTTAAAAAAAAAATTGTGCCAAATCAAACTTTGGTGGTTAAAACAGAGCTTCTATCATTTAAAAGATCTTTAGCAAAATTTTCAGCTAAAGGGTTTGTTAATGATGAGATTTGCTGTGCAGGTGATTTTTTAATGGTTTTGCAAGAAGACATAATTTAGTATAAAAATTAACATTGAACTTAATAAATTAACATGTAAATAGCACTAATGCCTATTCATTCAGCATTATTAAAAAAACCAAGATTGGTTAAAAAATTAAAAGATTTTTATGACTACGTTCAAAAAAATGATGGAAAAGTAGGTACAAAAACTAGAGGAATTGATCTCAATTTTAATAATGCTTGTAACTTAAGGTGTAAATATTGTTTTACTAATTCTCCAAAAGGAGATCATGTGAAAGAGTATTTAGATTATGATGCAATTGCTAAATTAGCTGATGAAGCTGACGAGTTAGGTTATTTTGAATTTGATTTACAAGGTGGTGAATTATTACTACAGCCTAAAAAGTTGTTTAAAGTTTTAGAAGCAATTAAACCTGAACGCTTCTATTTATACTTAACAACAAATGGATATTACTTGGATAAAAAAATGGCTGAAAGACTTGCAGAGGCAAATGTTAGTAGAGTTTCAGTTAGTATAGATAGCATGGATGAAAAAATTCATGACGAAATAAGAGGAAGAAAAGATTCATGGAGAAGAGCTATGGAAGGTTTAAAACATGTCCAAGAGGCAGGTATAGATCCATATTTAAATATTACTGTTGGTCACTACAATGCTCATACTGATCATTTAAAGCAGTTATTAGATTATTCAAAAAAACAAAAATACAGAACTTTGTTAAATGTTGCAGTGCCAGCTGGAATGTGGCAACAAGCTGAAGATATAATATGTGATGATAAAGATAGAGAGTATTTAAAAAAAATTAGAAAAGAGTATAAAAATTTAGTTAGAAATATTTGGAATCCATTTGATAAAAATCATGAAAAAATTCTTGGCTGCACGACAGTTAATCGACTTTATGTCACGCCAATTGGTGATGTTTTGGTATGTCCATATGTGCATATTAAAATTGGTAACATATTTAAACAATCATTAAAAGAAATAGTTGATTTTGGTTTCAGTATAAAACATTTTCGTAATCACAGTGATTTATGTCTAGCCGGTGAAGATAAAAATTTTATTAAAAATTTTATGACGAAACAAGGTCAAACTATTTTCAAACCAGCTGAAGCTAAAGAAATTTTTCCAAGTGAAGATTTTGTGAAATAGTGAATTTTTAGATTGAGAAAAAATAACAAAACAGCTTTGATTACAGGATCTAATAGAGGTTTAGGTTTAAAATTATTGCAAATACTTTCTGAAAATGGCTACGATATTATCGCTTGTACAAGATCTAAAAGCCCATCTTTTTTGAAAATAATAGACGAAGTTTCAAAAAAAAATAACAATAAAATTTATAATTTAAATTTTGATTTATTAAACCATAGTGATACTGAAAGTTCTCTTACACAATTTTTAAATAATTATAAAGATAACGTTGATCTTTTAATAAATAATGCCGGTATATTAAAAAATTCTTTAATGCTTATGACAAGTATAAAAGAAGTTGAAGATATATTTAAAGTTAATGTAATTTCTACAATATTAGTAACCCAAATAGTTGTAAAAAAAATGATAAAATATAAAAAAGGAAATATCTTAAATATTTCATCTATATCTGCTAAAGAAAATAATTTTGGAAGAAGTATTTATTCTTCATCAAAGTCTGCGATTGAGTCTATCACGAAATCTTTATCTAAAGAACTTTCTAGATTTAATGTGAGAGTAAATTGTATAGCGCCAGGTTTAATTGACAGCGAGATGCTCAAAAAAAACACAACAGAGGAAAATATTAATAAAGTAATTAGAAGGATTGCATCTCAAAGATTGGGTACATTTGAAGATATATCTAAATTAATATTATTTTTAGCTTCCGAGGATTCAAATTACATTAATGGACAAATAATAAGTATCGATGGCGGTATTTATGCAGATTGATACTCAATCAAAAGAAAAAGTAGAGCTTTTATCTAACAAAATTAGAAAGAAAATTTTGTTAATGGCCTATTCTGCTGGTGAGTCAAGTGCACATATTGGAGGTGCCTTATCCACTGTAGATATAGTTTCGACTTTATATCAGTTGGTCTTCAATATAGGCAAAGATAGATTTATTTTAAGCAAAGGTCATGGATGCTTAACATATTACGCTATACTTAATCACCTAGGTTTTATTTCTGATGAAGAATTATTAACATTTGAAAAGAATGGATCTATCTTACTTGGTCACCCAGTAAAAAATAAAGATAAAGGTATTGAGTTTTCTAATGGTAGTCTTGGAATGGGATTATCTATTGGAGTTGGTTTAGCACTTGGATACAAGAGACAAAAAAAAGAAAACAAGGTGTATGTTGTATTAGGTGATGGGGAATGCAATGAAGGAGCGGTATGGGAAAGTTTCATGTGTGCAAACAAATTTAATTTAGACAATTTATACGTTTTTGTAGATAATAATAAATACCAACAAACAGGATCTAACGAAGAGATTTTAGTAAATAATAATTTATCTGAAAAACTGAAAACTTTTGGATGGAATTCTAACAATATAAATGGACATGATGTTAATCAAATTAATAAATTTTTAACTGACAAAGTTGAAAATAAAAAACCAAATATCGCTATATGTGAAACAGTTAAAGGAAAAGGGATTTCATTTTTTGAAAATAATAATAACTGGCACCATTCTGTTTTGACAAAAAAAAATTATGAATTAGCTCTGGAAGAACTTGATGACTAAACTTGATGCTAACAAAATAAAACTTTATTCTCAGATCGGTACTAGAGCAACTTTTGGGCTCGCGTGTATTGAATTGTTAAAGTCTTATGAAAACTTGATGATATGTACTGCTGATGTTTCTACTTCAGCAGGACTAGATAGATTTAGAAAAAAATTTCCTAACAATTATGTAGATGTTGGTATAGCTGAGCAAAATTTAATTGGAGTGGCAACAGGATTGTCAGATTTAGATTTCAAAGTAATAACAACAACTTTTTCACCTTTTCAAACTTTAAGGTGTTTAGAACAAATTAAAGTTAATTTAGGATATATGAAAAATAAAATAATTATGGTTGGTCTTGCAAGTGGATTAGTGCTTGGACCATTAGGTTTTACTCATGCCTCGATTGAAGATGTTGGGGTTTTGAGATCAATACCAAATATAAATATAATTTGTCCATCTGATAGTGGAGAATTAATCAAGTCTCTTGAAGAGTCTCTTTTAAGCAAGAATTCAACTTATATCCGTCTAACAGGTGGCTCTAATAACAAAATAATAAATGATAATGATTATAAATTTGAAATCGGGAAATCTATTGAATTACTAAAAGGTAACAAAGTATGCATTATTTCTAATGGCCAAATAATATCAGAATGTCTAGATGCAGCAAAGAAATTAAACGAAGATGGAATCTCTACATCTGTCATAAATATGCACACAATAAAGCCAATCGATGAAAAAAAAATAATAGAAATTGCTAAAAAATATGAATTAGTTGTTACTGTTGAAGAGCACAATATTATTGGAGGATTAGGCTCAGCAGTAGCCGAACTTCTTGCGAGACTCAAAAATACTCCACCTCAGGTATTCATAGGAATAAATGACTATTATGAAAAAGGTGGAAATTACTTTTATTTAAAAAATAAGTACAGTATAAGCTCCGATAAAATATTCGAAAAAATAATTAACACTTATGAGCAATTTAAAAAAATATAATCAATCTTTTACTGACACTTTCTCTTTAAATGATGAAAAAAAATTAAACGATCTAAAGTACAATGAAATTGACGAGTGGGATTCGATCGGTCATATGACACTCATAGCTGCTCTTGAGGAAAGTTTTAAAATAAGTTTTGAAACTGACGATATTGTAGATTTTTCCTCATATAGTAAGGGAAAAGAAATTTTGCTTAAATACAAAGTGAAAATAGAAGATTAATTTTTAGTAAAATTTCGAAATTAAAGTTTGCACAACGCACATTTCTCTTTTTTCCTGTGTAAAAATTTTTGTTCTTCCATGCATAAATCTACGATTGTCAATCATACAAAAATCACCCTTTCTCCATTTAATTTTGTAAGTGAGTTCAGTTGTAAGGTTTTTAATTTCATCCACAATTGTTTTGGGAATTAATTTACCATTACTCATTTTGAAATCTAATATTTGAGGTTCATCTCCATAAATAGCTGGAAGTAAGTGGTTACAAAATGTTAGGTTCTGAGATTTACTACTTGAATTAATAGCATATCTACTAAAATTTGTTTTTATGAAAGAGTCTTTCAAACTAATTTTGGTTTCAGAGGTACCTACAAAAGGTAAAAGCCACGGTTTTAATTTAATTTTTTTTTTTATATTAATTTTTACTTTTTTTTGGTTTTCAGTCTTTTTGTATGGAATCAGTAATTTATATTTTATTTGATTAGCTAAAAAAAATTTTTTTGTAGATAGTTTTAAATTGTCATAAACTTTAATTCCATCAACTACAGTTGTAAAACCACTTTTAATTGAAGGGATAGAGCAATAAAACCAAATTATCTCTGGCCATGAAGGTGAAAAACTAGCTTCGGAGTGAAGTGGAATTTCTTCATTTCCTAAATCTACACTCATAATCTTGCTATTATTAAACTTTACTTTTCTTCGTCCAGCGTCATTTGCATATTTTAATGTGTAAGCATCAGTAAATTTAAAAAAATCAGTATTATTAATTTTGAAATTTTTAAAATATATAAATCCATATTTATAGAAAGTTTCAGCAATTATCTTTTTAGACAACTTTTTGATACCATCAGAATTTTTATTTTTCTCAATAATTAAGCCATCATTAAAAAATTTATTAGAAATAGAATATTGTTTCATATTTTCCTGGCAGGATTACCAAATACTTTTGTATTTTTATTTACATTTTTTATAACAACTGACCCTATGCCAACAAAACAATTATCACCTAAATTTACATTGTTAATAATGTTTGAACCTGGAGATAGCCATACATTATGACCAATCTTAGAACTACCACCTATTTGGCAACAAGCTGTTATAGTACAATTTTTTCCAATACTAACATTATGAGCTATTTGAACAAAAGCATCTATCTTTGTATTTTTTTCAATTATAGTAGATCCAAAATTCGCTCTTGATATTGAAGTGTTCACACCAACTTCAACATTATCTTGAATAATAGTGTTTCCAAAGAATGGAAAATTATAAGTTTTATTTTTATCTCTTTCAAAGGCAAATCCATCAACACCTATTTTCGATCCTTCCTTAATTCTACAGTTTTTTCCGATAATTGTGTTGTTTTCAATAATTACATTATTTTCAATAGTTGTTTTTGCACCAATTATAACATTTTTGCCTATAATTGCTGAAGTTGCAATTTTAGCTGAATTTGAAATTTTTCCAATTATAGGTGCAGTTTCAATTAAATCATTTTTGTAAATATAATTTAAAATTTTACAAAACATTAGTCTTGGATTTTTAGAGAAGATTATATTTTTA
The DNA here is from genome assembly GCF_025558165.1 of Candidatus Pelagibacter ubique HIMB140. Classification (NCBI taxonomy): domain Bacteria; kingdom Pseudomonadati; phylum Pseudomonadota; class Alphaproteobacteria; order Candidatus Pelagibacterales; family Candidatus Pelagibacteraceae; genus Candidatus Pelagibacter; species Candidatus Pelagibacter communis. The sequence continues at coordinate 1,142,250 of NZ_LAMZ01000001.1, forward strand.
GATTTTTTTTTATCTTCAATGTTAGTTAAAATAATAGCTTTTTGATTTTTAATTATATCTAAAGAAAATTTTTTTTTTGACACAAAAACTAAACTATTATCTGTATTTTTTTTAACTGTTCCAATGCTTGATATTAATATATTTTTTTTTTTAAAAAATTTGTTTAAATTTAAGTTTTTCTTTAATTTGATAATATCAAACATTGTTTTTTTTATTTTTTAGAGAATTCAAAATAATAAAGTACATTATTATACATAAAAATATTAAATATAAATGATATTTAAGCTCAATAAAATATCCTAAGACAACCGGAAAAAAACTTAAACAAATATATACTATTAATACATGATTAGGTCTAAAGTTTCTCATTATATAATGATGCAGATGTTCCTTATCAGCATCAAAAGGATTTTTTTTAGATGCAATTCTAATTACAAAAAGTCTTAACATATCAATTCCTGGAATTAAAAAAATTAAAAAAATGTTTTCAACAGATTTTATAGTTCCTTCATGGTAACTATTTATGATTAGTATTGAAACAAACAAACCAATGCAAGCAGACCCACTATTTCCAATAAAAGATATATTTTTTAAGTTGACTAATAATAAAATAAATAAAACTACCAGAACTATTAAGTAAAAAGAATTTTCAAAAATATTTTGGTTTATTATTAATAAATACCAAATTATAAGATGTGATATTGATATACCATTATATCCATCAATTAAATTTATAGCATTAGATAATAAAAGAACACACAGTATACTAAAAAATATACTACCCTGGTTTAAATCTACGGATTTATTAACAAAACTAAAATAAAGTTTATCTATAGAAAAATCGTTATTTATCGTAAACAAGAAAAATAAAACAACAGCGGTACTTATGAGGCGAAAGTTAGGTGATATATTTTTATAATCATCTAGAACATTTAAAGAAAAAACATAGATTAATGTAAATATACTTAGATAAGTAAATTTATTAGACCACTTATCATTAAAATTTTCAAATAAAAAAAAGTTCAAGCAGATGAAAAAGATAATAAACCCTGCTAGCTTTGACGTTGGTGATTTATGAATTTTTCTAGCATTGTCAGGATAATCATAGTAATTAATATATTTAGTAATTTGATTAATAAATATAAAAAAAAATATAATCAGAACAAAAATTAAATAATTAACTACATTCATATGTATAAAATCAATTCAAATTTTGATTTATTAAAGTACATAAAATATTCTGTATTTTTAATACCTTTTTTTTTAATTTCAGGACCTTTTCTAGCAGAAATAACAATTTTTTTGTGTTGTTTATATTATATTTCAGTAGTTTTAAAAAAAAAGAAAATTAATTTTTATAACAATAAATTTAACTTTGGTTTTTTTATATTTTTTATTTCAATAATCATATCTTCTTTGTTTTCAAAGGAATTTGAAACCTCAATTTTAAAATCTCTTTTCTATTTTAGATTTTTTTTATTTTTTTATTTTGTAAATACATTTTTTAATGACAACGATTATAGAATTTTTAATTTATCAGTAGTATTGGCTGTTGTATTTGTTGTATCAGATATCTTTGTACAATTTATATTTGGAAAAGATATTTTTGGATACGAACCAGGAATGAATGGACTAAGATATCAAGGACCATTTGGAGACGAATGGGTATCAGGAAGTTATTTAAAAAACTTTGGAATAATTTCTGTAGCTTTTCTTTTTTATTATTTCAAAAAAAATCAAATAAAAATTTCAAACCTTTTAATTATTTTTTCTTTAATAGCAATTTTGCTATCTGGTGAAAAAATGGCTCTAATTTTATTTATTTTATTTATTGTTATGTTTTTTTTTGTCAATAAAAGTTTTGTTTCTCTGAGTATTTATTTATCATTATTTGTAATTGTAAGTACCATGATTTTTTTAAAAGATGTTAACTTTGATTCTAAAACTAGCAAGATAGATAAACTTGTTTATAGGTATAATCAGCAATTTCTTTCTGTAATTGGAGTTAGTAATAAATCAAATAAAGTAATTTTTGATACTATTCATGGAGTGCATTTTTTAACAGGTTACGAAATTTTTAAAAAATATAAATTTTTTGGTAGTGGAATAAAAACATATAGAATTGAATGTAGTAATATAAAACCAGAAACAATCGAAAAATATGGAGTTAGTAAAGGTAGAGCAATTGACAACAGATGTACATCACACCCACATAATTTCTTAATAGAAATTTTATCAGAAACAGGAGCAATAGGATTATTTGGCTATTTAATTTTTTTATTTACTATTTTAAAAAATTTTAATTGGAATTTTACAAATAATTCAACCTATAATATTCCTTATTTTTTTTCTTTTATTTTTTTTATTTTCCCTTTTGCAACAAGTGGAAGTTTTTTTAATAATTACAACTCTATTATTTTTTGGATAATTTTATCCTTTATGTTTTTAAAAAACAAAAAAATTAATTTTTAATTTTTTTTTCAATATAAACATAAAAATGAGAAGAAAACTTTCCCATTAATAAACCTGTATAGTTTATTGAATAATTAAAATTATTAGTGATTCTTAACTTTTTAATAATTAAATTAAAATCATTGACCGAATTAAATGTCAGTGTTTTTTCACTTTTAAAAATATTATAGTTTAAAAATACTAAAATTTTATATATCAATTTAGATGGTAAGTAGCCAAGCAAAGGAATATTGCTGTGATGTTCAATAGGAAAGTATCTATTAGGTACAGTTATAAAAACTTTTTTACTAATTCTTAAAAGTTCAGATAAATAAAATTTTTTTTTTTCAAAATTACCAAGATGCTCAAATACTGCATGCGATATCGAGATTGAAAAGTAGTTGTCTTTATAAGGCAATTTTGTATTTGGTTTAATTCTTTTATATTTTAAACCTTTTAGTTTGCTCTTCACCTCTAATTCGTCATCTAAACCACACCCATGAAGAGATTTATATTTTTTTTTTATAAAATATTTAACAAAAGGGTTTGAGTCAGAGTTTTCACTACTTGAAACTCCAAAGTCTAATATCTTATCTTTTTTGTTATTGTTTTTATAAAACATTAGTTTTATTAATAACTTAATTATATTTGAACGAGCTTTATTGGAAAAAAATAGTGCAATATTATTTTTGTTATATTTTTGAAAAAATTTATCCCAATTATCTATTTTTTGGCTTTTTTTCATGATCGATTTTATAATTTACAGCTTTTTAAACATAAAATTGTTTATTCCAAATATATCAGAATTAATAGCTTTTTTTGGTTTATTACAGTTTTTAACAATTTCTTTGATCATAGGAATTAAAATTAATCCTAAAAGTAATTTTTTATCAGTAAGCTTTTTTACTGGATATGGTTTTATATATTTTGTTACAGTTTTTTTTTATGTCTTTTTCTCTATTGAAGTAAACAAGATATATTATTTAATTATAATTGGCTGCCTATTCATTTTAATTAAAAATAAAGAGTTATACTTATTAAAACTAAATTATATTATTTCTATAATATTTAAAAATAAAATAATACTTTTAGCTCTTTTACCTTTAATATTGATATTGTTCAATTCAAAAGCCTTAGGTTGGGATGTATTTTCTCATTGGTTGCCTTTAGCAAATGCATTAAATTTATCTAGTGAGTTTTTATTGAGAGGTCACGCAACTAATTATCCATTTGCTAGCTCAATAGTTCTAGTCTTTTCTTCAATTTATAATTCAAACATACAAGAAAATATTTCAGCACTTTTCTCAATATTACAATTAATTTTTATTCTTGAAATAATTTTTTTTGTAATAAAAAAAAAATACTTAATTAAAAATGATTTATTTATTAAAACTATCTTAGTTCTAATAATTTTTTTTAATCCTCTGCATATGAATAAATTTGTGTTTACTTCGTATGTTGACTTTGACTCAAGTGTTGCAATTTTTTATTTTGTTTTCTTGCTATATTTGTTCAAATTAAAACCTCGACAAAAAGAAACTCTTTTACAGCTATCTTTCTTAGGATGTTTAGTTGTTGGACTTAAAAACACTGGAATTATTTTAATATTTTTTTCAATGCTAAGCTTTGTGATTATTTTATCTTATGAAAATTTAATAATTAATATTAAAAAATATTTTATACCATTATTAATTTTATCAACCCTAATATTATTTTGTTGGACTACTTGGCAGTATTTATTATTTAGTAATAATATGAGTGAGAAATTTATTGTTTATGATTATTTAAGAAAAGATTTAATAGGACCTTTTTTTAACAGTGTTATTTTTCAAATCAATGAAAGAAAATTATTTTACTTTTTTTCTTTTTTTGTAATTTTTTTAAATTTTTTTAAAAATAGAATTTTCAATTCTGATAAACAAATTAATTTTTTTATATCTATCTATAGTATGTTTTTCGTGTTTTGGACATCGTTTGTGATATTTACATATATATTTCATTTTAATTCAGGCATTTTAGATAATGCTACAAGTTTCTGGAGATATAATTTTCAAACATCAATTATTTTACTCTTTATTTTTTGTTATATGTTTTTCTTTTTTTTAGAAAGAATTAAATTTTTAAATTTTGGAAAAGTCACAAATTTAATTATCTTACTCATCATTTTTTTACCAATTGTTTTTATGTATAAATTTAGACGAGATTTAGAACCAAAATATTTAACTATTAATGAATTTCAAAATTTTAAAAATAAAATTAATAGTGCTTTAGTTATTTCAGAGGATTCAGCCTATAATGCAATACGTTTAAATTATTATCTTAATAATGATTATAGAAAATCAATAGTAGATAGTATAGAAATTTCAAATTTAGATAAAATAAATAATTCTCTTTATTTAAAAAATAAAAATAACTATGACTTGGTAATTTTGTTGGATCAAAGTGATTTATTAAATTTTAAAAAAAAAACATATTATAAAAAATGAGACTGATAATTCAAATTCCATGCTTTAATGAGGAGAAGGATATTCTTAAAACATTAAATGGATTACCTAACTCGATCAAAGGAATAAATGAGATAGAAGTTTTAATTATTAATGATGGTAGCGAAGACAACACTCTTAAAGAAATAAATAAATATGAAGGTTTTAAAGTAAACATTTTGAATATACCAGTTAGAAGAGGTTTATCCAATGCCTTCATAAATGGAATAAACAGATCTTTAGAATTAGGGGCTGATATAATTGTAAATACTGATGCAGATAATCAGTACAATTCAGGTAACATTCAAAATTTAATTGATCCTATTTTGAATAAAGAAACCGACATTGTTATTGGATCAAGGGATTTTAAAAAAATAAAAAGTTTTTCAAAATCAAAGATTTTTTTTCAAAAGTTAGGTAGTAAAGTTATATCATTAATATCAGGAACAAATGTGGATGATGCAACTAGTGGGTTTCGAGCATTTTCAAGAGAAGCAGCCAGATCATTAAATGTTTTTAATAATTTCACTTATACGCATGAAACAATACTTCAAGCAAGTTATAATAATTTTAAAATTAAATCAGTTTCAATTGATTCAAATATAGTTGAACGACCTTCAAGATTATTTAAATCTAATTTTGAATATATCATAAAATCTTCATTGGTAATTTTAAGAGTCTTTATGATCTATAAACCTTTTACATTTTTTTTAATTTTATCTTTACCATTTTTATTAACAGGGTTAATTCTCGAAATTCAATGGATTTACGAATGGTTCAATGATCGTTCCTTAGGGTTAATTCCAAGGTTATTTTTAGGAGCAATTTTAATTACAATTGCAATATTATTAATAATAGCAGGAATATTTGCAGATTTAATATCAACAAATAGAAAAATGTTAGAAGAAATTAAAAAAAATTTAAATAAATAATTTGTGGAACATAAGTATTTAGTAAATAAAATATTTAAAGAAGTTATTAATCCTGGAAATTGCTTTCACTGTGGTTTGTGTCAAGGTTTATCAAAGAATCTTTTTAAGATGGTCAACTCATCAAACGGTCCAGTTCCAAAATTATCTAGAAAACCTACAAACAAAGACATACCAGATTTAAAAAAAATAATTATTTCTTGTCCAGGAAGAGGGATTCCCTATAATTGTTTATCTCATCATTTAGAAGGAAGAAAAAAAAATAAACTAATTGGAAATTATAATTCATTAAAAATTTGTAGTTCAAATTCAGATTTAATTAGAAAGAATGGAAGTTCTGGAGGAATTGTAAGATCGCTTCTAACAAGTTTGATTAAAACTAAAGAGGTTGATTATGTTTGCATTTTAGATGAAAAAAAAAATAATATTTTAAAATTTGATATTTTGGTTACCAAAAACTTAAGTAGAATAACTAATGTATCGCAAAGTATTTATCAAACTACCCCTCTTCTCCATAAGCTAAGAAAATTAAAAAAAAAAAACTCTTATTGTTTTGTTGGATTACCAGAACAAGTTGCATCATTACGTATTTTGAAAATTAAGTATCCCAAGGAATTTAAGCATATAAAATATTTAATAAGTATATATTCTGGAACAAATATGTATCCAGGTTCGATTGAGTTTTATTTAAGAGGAAATGATATTGATGGAATAAACCAAATAAAAAAAATTAATTGGCGATATGGTGAATGGCCAGGCATGCTGAGAATTATATTAAAAAATAATAAAGTTTTGAATTTGAAAAAATTTTATTATAATTATTTAATACCATTTTTTATTTCGAAAAGCTGTTTAATAACACCGGATTTTACTGGAGAGCTATCTGATATATCAGTAGGGGATGCATGGTCTCCAAATTTGGAAAAAAAGGGGCATGGATATTCTGTAGTTATATGTAGATCAAAAAAATTTGAAAGTTATTTAAAAAAATTAAGTATTGCAAAGATAATTGAAGTTAAAAGTGTAAATTTAAAAGAGGTAATAAAAATGCACTCACATATGATTGAGTTTAAAAAAGTTGGATCTTACTTAAGACTACAAAAGTTAAAAAAAAAAGGTCCAATTCCTCTTTATGATTTGAAACCATTAAAAATATCTTTTACTAGAAATTTAATAGAAATTTTGATTGGACTAATAATAAATATTTCATCAAAAACATATACAAAATATGCAATATCATTAATCAGCTCAAAAATTATGGGTTATTTATTTCAAGTTTTAAGAAGTTCATGGAAATATATTTCTAAACCCACAAAGAGGAAGGGTTTAGCTAATTTAAAATTAATAAAAATAGAAAATAAGAGAAGTAATGAGTTTAAAATTATATGAACAAAATTTATGATAATTTTTTAAATTATGCAGAAAATAATTTTAAGAGAAATCTAAGTTGGCTGGATAGGGATATTGATAGCCCAACTTACGGATCATTTGATAGAAATTATTGGCATTACAAAATAACTGATTTTAATTCAGATATTTTACAACAAGGTTTATACACTTTAATTTCGTTGTACAGAGACGATATTCCAAATGATTACAATAAATTAAGACTAAGAGAACTTATTTTAGCCTCTACCAAATATACAATAAACTCGTTTAAAAAAAAATTATTTTTCAATGAATATTATCCAAATGAAGATGGCTACCCACCTTTAGCTTTCATATCAAATCTTTTAGGGGATACTTTCAGTGAATTTCCAGAATTCTTAGATTCAGATGAAATTAGTAGCACATATAAAAAAATAAACTTATATTTATCAACATTAACAGAATTTAATGCTTCAAACCAATATGCAGTAGGCATATCAGGACTTAATAAATTTTTAAAATTTTACCCAGACTCAAAAACCAAAATAAATCTAAGTTTTCATATAAAAAATCTTTTAAACTTACAAAATAATTTTGAGGGTTGGTTTAATGAATATGATGGATTTGATTTAGGATATTTAAGTGTTACTTTAGAAGCATTATCCGATATTTATGAAAACGTTAAAGAGAATAGAATTAAATCATCAATAGATAAAATAATTGATTTTGTTTATAAAATTATAGACAAAAACGGTGAATTACCATTTACAATCAATAGTAGAAACACTGAATATTTTCTCCCATTTGGTCTAGTCAAAAATTTAAAAAGAAATTCAAAATGTGGATCAATATTATATTTATTATTCAATAAAATGAACTCAAGGCTACATTTTATAAAAGGAAATGATGATCGATATCATAGTCATTATATATTTGCCAGCATTTTAAAAAGTTTACCATATCTTAAAGAAGCTAATATTTTTTCACAACATAATTTCACTGAATGTGTAGAATTCGCTAGCGCAGGATTATTAAAAAAATATCTTAAAAAGTTTGACGTCACTGTGTTTATTGGTCTTAAAAAAGGCGGTATAATTAGAATACATGATCATAAAAATAAAAAAATATTAATTCAAAATGGATTTAGAGCATTAAAAAATAAAAAAATTTTAACAAACAATTTTCAAAACAAAAATTGGAAATTTGAAATTAAGGACGATTTAATATCTTGTGAAGGATATTTTATAAAAACAAATTTTGTTGTTTCCACTCCTATAAAACATTTTATTTTAAGAATATTTTCATTTTTATTTGGAAAAAAAATTATCAAATTTTTAAAAAACTTTATGATATTTAACAAAATTTCAAAAAAGCATTTTTTCAAAAGAAAAATAATGATAAAAAATACTTTAATTGTTAGGGATTATTTTAAAGGCTTTAGAGGATATAAATTAAAAATTAATCCAAAACAAAATCTTAGACATGTCGCTAGTGCTGATATATTTAGTGAAGAGGATTTTTCTGAAGATATAATTAAATTAAATATTAAATCAATTCAGAAAGATGCATTCGAAATTACAAATGAACTTAAGTTCAATTAAAGTTTTGGTCCATCCAATTATGAACAATAGATATCATTATAATTCTTTTAATTGATAGAAACTCTCCTTTTTCTAAATTAAATTTACAGTGTTTTATGAATTCTTCATTAAAAAAACCATATTTTTCATGATATTTTTTATCTAAATATTTTTTTGCAAGATTTGATAAGCTATCTTTGTATTTTTTATTTATGGAGACATAAAAAGCTTTCTTTGGATTTATATGATCTTTAAAATCTGATTTTTTTAATACATCTCTATAAATAATTTTGGATGAGTTGTTGTTTGTTAGTAGGTTTTCTGGAATATTTAAAATTAAATTTAAGATTCTTTTATCTAAAAACGGCACTCTTGTTTCTAGGCCATGTGCCATACTTAATTGATCTGATTTAGTGCAAATTTGATTTGGTAACCAGGTATTTATCATTTTTTTTTGTAAATATTTAAATTCTAAACTTTCAATCTCATCTTTAAATGTATCCTTCAAATTTGTAAATTTGTTCATTTCAAAATTATTTAGTAAAGCAGTTGAGTTTACATAAGTTTTTCTAAAATCATTAAAATTTTCAATTAAATTTATCGTTCTTTCTTTTCCTAATTCTCCTAAGTTTTCATCATAATTGAAAAAATAATTTAAGATATTTATAGGTAGATATTTGATTACTCTAGATATTATTCCTCTTAGTTTAATATTGTTTAATGTTTTTAATTTTTTTATGGAATTTAAATAAAAATATCCACCAAACATTTCATCAGCACCTTCTCCAGTTAATATTACTTTGTGATTTTTTGAGGCTATTTTGCATAATTCATTAATGGGAAAAATAAGAGAGTCTGCAATTGGGAAGTCAAACTTACTAACGATATTATCCAAATCATTAAAAAAAAATTTATCATCTAAAGATATAAAATTAGTATTAACATTATATTTTTTTGAAAGTTTTTTAATTTTGTCTGTTTCGTCATTTTCTTGTTTTGTTGAAAATGAATAACCTTCTATATTTTCGTATCCATTTTGTTTTGCGAAGTGTAATATACCAGCAGAGTCTACACCAGAAGATAAAAAAATACCTATAGGCACATCTGCTCTTAAATTTATTTTAATTGAATCATTAAAAATATCATAACATTCTTCTATCCATTCTTTAGAATTTATAACACTATTATATTTTTTATTCTCTAATTCGTAAAAATATCTTTTTTCTGATTTTTTTACATTATCCCAAATTAGTATTTCTCCTCTATTTAGTTTTTTAATTCCTTTAAATAAAACTTCACCACTTATAGAATACCTAAACTGAACTGTTTCAGCTAAAGCTTTAGTATTTAATTTTTTTTCAAATTTAGGATGAAGAGTGATAGATTTTGCAGAGGAGCTAAAGCAAATTTCATTATTAAAAATACTATAATATAGAGGTTTTATTCCAAACGGGTCATTACATAGTAAGAGTTTTTTTTGTTTAAAATCATAAATGGCTATTGAGAACATACCATTTAATTTGCTTACAAATTTTTCTCCGTAATAATCGTATAATGACAGAATTACTTCAGTATCACTCTGAGTCTTAAATTTATAACCTTTTTGCTGTAAATTTAATTTTAACTCCAAATAATTATAAATTTCACCATTAAATATTAAAGAAGCATTGTATGCTTTCATTGGTTGTTGCCCAGATTCTATATCGATAATCGATAGTCTACTGTGACAAAGATTGATTTCATTATCTAAAATTAAGTAGCCGTTCTCATCTGGCCCCCTGTATAAAATACTATTAAGTAATTTGTGAATTAAACTCTGAAAATTTTTTCCAGTGTATCCAGCAATTCCACACATTTTATCTACCAAGCTCCATGATATTGAAAATTTGAATTTATAATTGTGTAATTTTTAAAATATGTAACCTTAAGATTTTCTGGAGGAATAAAATTTGTACAAATTATTTTTTCATAAAAACAAACATCTTCAGTAGTTACCTTAATTTTTTTATTATTAACTGTGAGAATATAATCGTCATTTACAGCGGCTTGAAACACATTTGGCCAATTAGGATTATCAAAATTTTTATATATTTTGTTTAAGTTTAACAACAAAAATATTGAAGAAAATAATATTACTAGCACTTTTAAATTATTAAAAATTTTTTCTTCAAAACTATAATTTTTTAAATTTAATAAAAAAGGAAGTAAAATTGAAATTATTATGAAACTATAGCCATATCTAAAAACTGGAAATTGAAGAAACCAAATTAAAGTACAAAAAATAGAAATCATTAATAGACTTTTTTCTGTCCATTTAAATTTATTATTAAACAAAATTTTTTTATTTTTATTTAAATAAAGAAGTAAAAATATTAATATAAAGATATATATATAATTTTTTTCTACTATTCTCATAAAATGATTATTGATCCATACAGGCAACCAGTTGTTTATTTTATTATACTCTTCGTAGGTATATATTTGGTTTACATCGGTTCTTTTGACTCTATTGGGCCAATCTTTCGCCCAAGCCTGACCTTTCTGATAATTATAATATGTGTCGGTAATACTTTTTGTGTTTTTAGTACTCCAAGCAACTTGTTCTGAACAAGTGATTGTAACAGGATATTGTAAACAACCTGATATTAGAAAATTTCGAGAAAAAATTGATATTGAAATGATGAATATAATTGCAGCATAATAAAAAAGTTTTTTTTCAATTTTAAAATATTTAAAATTATTAATAAATAAAATAATTATTGGTAGCAAAGACAATACAAACTGAAGCTTATTGAATGTTGCTAACATTGAACATATAACAAGTAAAATAATTATTATATTATATTCAAAACTAAAATTTTCTTTATTTTTATAAAAAATAAACTCCAAAACATTTGACCAAACAAAAAATACAATAAGATTACTCATCATATCATTTCCAAAATCATTATATCTGTAAACTTTTATGCAAATGAAAATAAAAATAAAAAAATTAAATAAGTATACAAATGTATACTCTTTGAAATTTGTATGTTTCAGTAAATAAAAAAAATAATATAAAAATATACTTGTAAAAAATATTGGAGTTAAAGTTAAATAATTTTTTGGAAAATATAATGGTAAATTGTAGATTGCCATTGCATTTTGAATGATTGAAGAGTACCCAAATCTAAAGTGAATATTTGCAAGTCCAATTACAATTTTCTCTGAATTAATTATCCCAATATATGGTGCATGATATAATCCAAAATCAACGACATTTGTACTTTTAAAAAGTAAAATAAAAACTATTAATGAAATTAAACAGATGTATAAAAAATTTTGAACACTTTTATCTCTAAATATATAAAAGAATCCAATTATTGATGAAATTATCACAAATATTGAGGTAATAAAATAGTCAATGGGAAAGAAAAAATTTAAAAATATTGATATAAATGAAGATACTAATAAACCTAAAACAATAATAAATGGAAATTCTTTGAAATATAGTTTTCTATCAAAAGAATAGAAAAAAATTTTTCCAATACCAAATAATGAAAGACAATTAATAAAAGATGAAATTAAAATTTCCACAACAAAAAAATTTATTATCTGTAATAATACCTGTTTACAATGAAAAAAAAACAATTGATATAATTTTAAATAAAATAATTTCATTAAATATTAATAAAGAAATTATAATTGTAAACGATGGATCTACCGATGAAACAAAACAAAAATTACTGAAATTTAGAAAAAAAAAAATTATTAAAATTATTAATTTAAAAAAAAATTTTGGAAAAGGCTATGCAATCAGACGAGGAATTGAAGAAGTAAAAGGAGAATTGATTGTAATTCAGGATGCAGATTTAGAATATAATCCTGAAGATTATTATAAACTTATAAGATCTGTTAAATTGTATAAATCAAAATTTGTTATTGGGTCTAGAGTTTTAAGTAATAAAATTTATGAAAGACCAAATGGTTTTATTTCAGATTTACTTGTAATCATAAATAAGTTTTTTTCATTTGTAACATCTAAAATAGTAAAACAAAAAATCACTGATCCTCAAAGTTGTTATAAATTATTTACTTACGATTTGGCAAAAAAAATAATTTTAAAAGAGAATGGATTTAGCTTTTGTAATGAAATAATATTTGAAGTTAGAAAACTTGGTGTTAAAATCTATGAAGTTCCAATCTCATACAAAGGAAGATCTTACAATGAAGGTAAAAAAATAAACTTAAAACATGGATTGAAGATGTTATTTTATCTTATTAAAAATTATTTAAATTAATTGTCATTTTTATTATAATTCGTTCCAAGCTTTAAAAATTTTCCAGACTTAACAATACTACCTGGACCAATAATTGACTTTGCACCAATCCAAACTGAGTCACCTATTACAATATTTTCACTAATTAGATCAAAACTTTCCTTCTTAAAATCATGATTACCTGTACAAAAATATACGCCTTGAGATATACAGCAATTCTTACCAATTTTTACGTCGCTAATATTGTCTATCCAAACATTCTCACCAATCCATGAATTGTCATCAATTTTTAGTTTCCATGGAAATTTTATATTTACTTTAGGTTTCAAATAAACATTTTTTCCAATTTCCGATCCAAATAACTTTAATAAGAAAACTCGTAATTTAGAACTTGGTATAGAACTGTTAAGAAAAAAATTATTTAATATGAACCATACGGAATTAACAATAATATTTTTTTCTTTATATAAATTAGATTTTTTGAATTTGCTTAAATCGATCATCTTATAATTCATCTTCTGATTAATTTATATTAGTGAATTTAATTTGCAATTTTAATGATATTCATTATTAATGCTTAAATGTCTAAAAATATACTTATATGTGGAGCTGGTGGATTTATTGGTGGCCATCTTGTAAACCATTTTAGAAAAAATGGTAATGTTAATTTAATATGTGCAGATGTAAAACCTTTGGAATATTGGTTTCAATTGTTTGATGACACAAAAAATTTTTCTTTAGATTTAAAAGAATATGAAAATTGTTTAAAGGTTACAAAAAATATTGATTATGTTTTTAATATGGCATGCAATATGGGTGGAATGGGATTCATTGAAAACAATAAAGCTGAGTGCATGCTTTCTGTATTAATTAACACAAATTTGTTGCGAGCTTGTAAAGAAAACAGTAATAAAAAATATTTTTTCTCTTCAAGCGCATGTGTTTATAATGGGCAAAAACAAAAAAAAACCTTTGTTGACGGTCTTAAAGAATCTGATGCTTACCCAGCAGAACCAGAGGATGGTTATGGATGGGAAAAACTTTTTAGTGAGAGAATGTGCAGGCATTTTACTGAAGATTTTAAACTAGATACTAGAGTTGTAAGATACCACAATATTTACGGACCCCTAGGTACTTATGATGGTGGAAGAGAAAAAGCACCAGCAGCAATTTGTAGAAAAATAATTAATGCAAAATTAAATAAAGAGAATTCAATAGAAGTTTGGGGAGACGGGGAACAAACTAGAAGTTTTTTATACATTGATGATTGTATTGAGGGAACATTAAAAGTGTTTGAGAGTGATTTTGACGATGTTTTCAATGTTGGTAGTGATGAGCAAGTATCAATTAATCAGTTAATAAATATAATTGAGGATATTGCTGATTATAAAGTTAAAAAAAATTATGATTTAAGTAAACCAAAGGGAGTTAGAGGAAGATCAAGTGACAATGATTTTATTAAAAATAAATTGAATTGGTCACCAAGCATTAAATTAAAATCAGGTTTAGAAAAAACTTATGCTTGGATATATGATGAGATTAGTAGTGGGACAAATATTTCAAGATTTTCTAGATCTAATTTAAAATAACTGCTCAATGTCTTTAAAGTTGTCTGTTTTAATACCATGTTTTAACGAAATAAGAACTATTCAAGAAATACTTCAAAAAGTAAGGAATTATAAAGGTTTAGATATAGAGGTAATTGTTATTGATGATTTTTCAAATGACGGCACTAGAGAAAAATTGAATAATGAGCTTGCTTATTTAATTAACATAATAATATTAAACGATCAAAATTATGGAAAAGGGTATAGTTTAAGAAAAGGTATTGAAAAAGCAACTGGAGACATAATCTTATTTCAAGATGCTGATTTAGAATATGATCCAAGTGAATATGAAACATTATTAAAACCAATTATTGAAAACAGAGCAGATGTAGTTTTTGGCTCACGATTTGTTGGGTCTGGAGAAAAAAGAGTACTTTATTTTTGGCATAGAGTCGCAAATTTAATTTTAACTACATTATCAAATATGTTTTCAAATTTAAATTTAACAGATATGGAAAATGGGTATAAAATTTTCAAATCAGAAGTAATCAAAAAAATTCACTTAAAAGAAAATAGATTTGGGATAGAGCCAGAGTTGACAGCAAAAATCGCAAAGCAAAAAAATATTAGAATTTATGAAATAGGTGTTAAATATTTTGGAAGAACTTACAGTGAGGGTAAGAAAATTACCTGGAAAGATGCATTCCGTGCAATTTACTGTATTATTTGGTATAATTTTTTTGATTAATTTTTTGACTATTAAAGCAAAATAGATATAAAGGCTGTGCCTGGTGATTTTTGCGAAAGGGTTATACCCGATCCCATTCCGAACTCGGAAGTCAAGCCTTTCTGCGCCGATGGTACTTTATCTTAAGATATGGAAGAGTAGGACGTTGCCAGGCATAACCAAATGAAAAACTTCATTGTAGTAACTGGCGGGGCAGGATTTGTAGGGTCAAATCTTGTAGAGTTTTTATTAAAAAAAACCAAATATAGAATAATTAGTATTGATAATTATTCTTCAGGCTCAAAAAAAAATCATATAAACGATACAAGAGTAAAATATTTAATAGGTGATACATCCAATATTAAAAAGTTATTAAAAAAACACAAACATAAAATTAATTCAATTTTTCATTTTGGAGAGTTTTCAAGAATTTTTCAAAGTTTCAAAAAATTTGATGAGTGTTATCAATCAAATTCAATTGGTTCAAAAGCAGTATTTAAATTTTGTTTAGATAATAAAATAAAACTTATATATTCAGCAACTTCTGCAAGCTTAGGAAACAAAGGAAATGATAAAAATTTATCACCTTATGCTTTTACAAAATCCAAAAATTTAGAATTATTAGAAAATTTGAAAAAATGGTTTAACTTTAGATTTGAAGTTATTTTTTTTTATAATGTATATGGTCCAAGACAGATAAAAAAAGGTGACATGGCAACTGTAATTGGAATTTTTGAAGATCAGTTTTTAAAAAATAAACCACTCACAGTTGTTAAACCAGGAACACAAACAAGAAGATTTACACACATATATGACACTGTTGAGATATGTTATGAGGCTTTTAAGTCAAATAAATGTATGTATTACAGTATTAGTAATAAAAAATCCTACTCAATTTTGGAAGTGGCAAGATTATTCAATACAAGAATCAAGTTATTAAAACCAAGGTTGGGAGAAAGATATGCATCTGCTTTGACCAAAATATCATCAAAAAACAAAATAATTCAAAAATTTGGAAAAATACAATTGAAAGATTACATAAGTTACTTTATTAAACCAAATTAATTATGAAAATAAAAAGCTCATTAAAATCAATAAAAAAAAGAGATTTAAACTCTAAATTAGTAAGAAGAAGAGGAAGAGTTTACGTTATAAATAAAACAAACCCAAAATTTAAAGCAAGACAGAAATAATTTTATGGATAATGAAAACCATAAAAATACTTGGAACAGTTTTACTAAGTTTGTCCTATGGGGTACTGTAGCAGTAATTTCTGTTTTAGTTTTAATGGCAATATTTCTTTTATAACATTTATATTTTTTTTATGAACTTAGCTTCAATTTCTGAAAACCATAATGTCGAGAAGCGAATAGCTATTACTCCTGAAATTGCAAAAAAATATATTGGTTTAGGATTTAATTTAACTTTACAGAATAATTATGGGACACACTTAGGTTTTAGTGATGTAGACTATAAAAATTTAGGAGTTAATTTTTTAGATAATAAAGATGAAATAATTAAAAACTCTGAGATTGTTATTCAATTAGGATTACTAGATGAGCAGAAACTATTATTATTAAAAGAAAATCAAACTTTGATTGGTTCGTTAAATTCTTTTTTAAATAGAGAAAAATTAGAAAATTTAAAGTCTAAGAAAATAAATTGTTTTTCATTAGAGTTGTTGCCAAGAATAACAAGAGCACAATCAATGGATATTCTTTCATCACAAGCTAACTTAGCTGGTTACAAAGCAGTAGTTGAAGCTTTCCAAGTTTATGAGAGAGCAATACCAATGATGATGACTGCGGCTGGAACAATTCCGGCAGCAAAAGTATTAGTAGTTGGAGCAGGTGTTGCTGGACTGCAAGCTATTGCTACTGCTAAAAGAATGGGAGCAGTAGTATTTGCAACTGATGTAAGAATGGCATCTAAAGAACAAGTTGAAAGTTTAGGAGGTAAATTTTTAACTGTTGAAGGATCTGAGAATTTAGAAACTGAAGGCGGATATGCCAAAGAAGCTTCAGATGAATTTAAAAAAAAACAAGAAGAATTACTCTCAGAAACATTAAAAAAAATTGATATAATAATCTGTACTGCTTTAATTCCAGGAAGAGAAGCTCCAAAAATTATTAAAGAGGACATGTTCAAAAATTTACAACCAGGTTCAGTTATTTATGATTTAGCAGCCGTTCAAGGAGGAAATACAGTTTTTACTGAAGTTGATAAAATTGTCGAAAAAGATGGTGTAAAAATTTTAGGGGAGGCAAATATATTAAATAAATTGCCTGTATCAGCTTCTAATTTGTATGCTAAAAATGTATTTAATTTTATCTCTAATTTATATGATAAAGAAAATAAGAAATTAAATATTAATTTAGAGGATGAAATAATAGAGAAAACACTTATTAGATAGTAATATGGAAATAGATCCTTTTATATTTAGATTAAGTATATTTATATTATCAATATTTGTTGGATATTATGTGGTGTGGAGTGTAACCCCTTCATTACATACACCATTGATGTCAGTAACTAATGCAATCTCTTCAGTAATCATCGTTGGTGCAATCATTGCAGCTTTATCTGGAAGTGATGGAGTGGTGTTTTCATCGTCTAGTATTTATGGATTTTTAGCGATTATTTTAGCAGCTGTTAATATTTTTGGTGGGTTTTTAGTCACCCAAAGAATGCTTGCTATGTATAAAAAAAAGAAAAAGGATAAATAATAAATGTCTTCAAATTTATCTGCAATTTTGTATTTGATATCTGGTGTATTGTTTATATTAGCTTTAAGAGGGCTGTCCTCTCCTGAAACTTCAAGACAAGGAAATTTATTTGGAATAATCGGAATGGTTATCGCTGTAACAGTTACGTTTCTATCAGTTGGTAATTTTAGCTCTGGATTTATATATGTTCTAATATTTTTAGCTATCGGTGGAAGTATTGGAGCATTTATAGCATACCGTATACCGATGACTGCAATGCCAGAATTAGTAGCTGGCTTTCATAGTTTAGTTGGTTTAGCTGCAGTATTTGTTGCAATCTCTGCATTTATAAATCCGGCTGCATTCAATTTAGGTACCCCAGGAAATATTAAGCTTGCAAGTTTAATCGAAATGGCAATAGGAGCAGCTGTTGGTGCGATCACTTTTTCTGGTTCTGTTATAGCTTTTTTAAAATTACAAGGAATAATGTCAGGTGCACCTATAACTTTTAAAGGTCAGCACTTGTTTAATGCGTTATTGTTAATATTGATCGTAATATTAACAATTTATCTTTGTTCAACGCAATCATCTAATTTATTTTGGATATTAATTGCAGTTTCTTTTTTAATAGGGTTTTTAATAATTATTCCTATAGGTGGCGCAGATATGCCGGTTGTAATCTCGATGTTGAATTCTTACTCTGGTTGGGCTGCAGCAGGAATTGGATTTACTTTGGAAAACACAGCACTCATTATTACTGGTGCTTTAGTAGGATCATCAGGGGCTATCCTTTCGTACATAATGTGTAAGGGAATGAACAGATCATTTTTTAATGTTATATTGGGTGGCTTTGGTGCTGCCGATCAAGCAACTGGAGGTCAAAGTAAAGAACAAAGACCAGTAAAAAGTGGTAATGCAGATGATGCAGCTTTTTTAATGAAAAATGCTTCTTCAGTTATAATTGTTCCAGGATATGGTATGGCAGTAGCACAAGCACAGCACGCTTTAAGAGAAATGGTAGATACGTTAAAGAAAAATGATATTAAGGTTTCATACGCTATTCATCCAGTTGCAGGACGAATGCCTGGACATATGAATGTATTGTTGGCAGAAGCAAATGTGCCATATGATGAAGTATTTGAATTAGAGGAGATTAATAACGATTTTGCAAATGCAGATGTTGCATTTGTAATTGGTGCAAATGACGTTACTAATCCTGTAGCAAAAACAGATCCACAAAGTCCAATTTATGGAATGCCAGTTTTAGATGTAGAAAAATGTAAATCAGTATTATTTGTTAAAAGAAGTTTATCCCCTGGATATGCAGGAATTGATAATGATTTATTTTATAAAGAAAATACATTGATGTTATTTGCAGATGCAAAAAAAATGACTGAAGATATTACAAAGAATTTATAATCCTAATTTTTTAAAAGTTATTTTAAGGTGTTAAAATTTAATTGGTTGCGGGGGACGGATTTGAACCGCCGACCTTCAGGTTATGAGCCTGACGAGCTACCAGACTGCTCCACCCCGCGATATATTTAAATTCTATTTTTGAGTTTATTTAACTTTTTAACTCTTTTAATGTTTTCTTGAAGAATTCTTTTTTTCTTTTCAGATGGTTTTTCGTATGTATTTTTTAATTTAATTACTTTAAAGAAACCGTCTCTTTGCAGTTTTCTTTTTAATACTCTTAATGCTTGTTCAACATTATTATCTTTAACTTCTATTTTAATAACTACCTCCAAAAAAGTGGTTTGTTATCACTTTTATTAATTTATGTCTATTAGTTTTGTTCATTATATGCTTGTTTGATTAACTTTAATTTGTTTCTCTTTTACTTTTTTCTCTCTTTTAATTCTTCTTTCAGCTTTTTCTATTGCGTCTATCAGATCTTTTTGAGAAAATAAATTTAACGCTACAGGATCTTTTGGGTTAAGATTATTGTAATTCCAGTAACTTTTATTTCTTATAGAAGTTACAGAATTTTTTGTAATCCCAACCAATTTAGCTATTTGTGAATCCTTTAAAAGATTATGTTGTCTGATAAGCCACAAAGCAGAATCTGGCTTGTCTTGTCTTTTTGAAAGAGGAATATATTTTTTTACTTTCTTTTCATCATTTGAAATCTCAATATCACTACTTTTGATTTGTAATGGTCTACTCTCATCTTTAGATGATAATTCTATTTCCTCTCTTGAAAGTTGTCCTGAAATAATTGGGTTATAAGCTTTAATTCCTTTCGCAACCTCTCCATCTGCTATACCTTGTATTTCTACTTCGTGTAGTTTGCAAAAATCTGCAATTTGTTTAAATGTTAGAGTTGTATTTTCTACTAACCATACAGCTGTAGCCATAGGCATTAGAGGTGCATTTGACATTTAATTTTTCTTTTCTGATTTAAAATTCTGAAATTTTTTATTAAATTTACTTATTCGACCTTTATCCATTAATTTTTGTTTTCCACCTGTCCACGCTGCATGTGATTTTGGGTCAATTTCAAGTTTAAGTAGATCCCCTTCCGCTCCCCAAGTTGATTTTGTTTCAAATTGTGTACCATCAGTCATCTCTACTTTAATTGTATGATAGTTTGGATGAATATTTTTTTTCATGCGGAGACTTATAGCAAAAGAATTTTTTAAAACAATTAAAAGTTAACTAATTTTTCAAGCATTTTATCATTAATTGCACTACTTGAAGCTCTAATATCAATATTTTTTATATCAAAATTGTTAATTTCATTAACTATTCCACCAGCTTCTTCAACCATTAAAGCACCCGCTGCCACATCCCAAATATTAATTTTATTATGAAAAAAACCATCAAGTCTTCCTGAGGCTACATAAGCAAGATCCAGCGCTGCACACCCACTATATCTCATATTAAGATCACTAAATTTTACTCCTTCATGGTTACTTGAGAACAAGCAATCTTCGGTAGAATTTTTTTTTGATACTCTTAGCCTTTGATTGTTTAAGTAAGCTCCCTTATTTTTTTCAGAAAAAAACATCTCATCTTTTATTGGGTCAAAAATTAATCCACTTATAATTTCGTTATTTGACATATGTGCAATACAAATAGCAAAATGAGGAATTCCATGAAGAAAATTAGTAGTCCCATCTATTGGATCTATAATCCAAAAATTTTCTTTGTCTTTATTATTTATTTTGCCAGTTTCTTCTGTAATAAATGAATAGTTTTTTTTTAATTTAGACAATTCTTCAATTAAAATTTTTTCTACATTTTTATCTGTTTTTGTAACAAAATCATAAGGGCCCTTTTTAGAAACTTGTAATTTTTCCACTTCACCAAAATCTCTTATCACAGATTTAGATGCTTTTTCAGCAGCCTTAATCATCAAGTTAAGATTTGAAGATATGGATATCATTTCAAATTTTTTTTACGTACTCTAAATTTCGAGTATCAACAATGACATCATCACCTGCTTCTATAAACGGTGGAACTTGAATATTTAGTCCATTATCTAGAGTTGCTGGTTTGTAAGAGGAAGATACTGTTTGACCCTTTAATGCTGCATCAGTAATTGCTATTTTACATTGTACTTGATTTGGTAAATCAACTGAAATTGGATTCTCGTTATAAAAACTTACAGATACTTCAAGATTTTCAGTTAATAATTTACCCTGCTCCCCAATAATTTCTTTTTTAATTTCAATTTGTTCAAAAGTTTTTGGTTCCATAAAAAAATAATTTGCATCATCTTCATATAGATAATTATATTTATTTTCATCGAGTGATGCTTTCTCTACAGTTTCGCTAGATCTAAATCTTTCATTTAGTTTCGTATTTTTGCCAACACTTTTCATTTCTACTTGTGCAAATGCACCACCTTTTCCAGGTTTTACGTGTTGTGTTTTTAGAACTTGCCAAAGATCATTTTTGTATTCTAAGAGCATTCCAACTCTAATTTCACTTGCATTTATTTTCATATTAAACTTTCTATAGCTTCTGTAGGTTTGTATTTTTTATTATTCCAAATGTAACCTGAGATAGCCAAAAAATTTGCATTGTTCAATAAAAGATTTTTATAGTTCTCATTTGTTATTCCACCAATAGCTACGATGGGAATATTTGTTAATTTCTTTACTTTATTCAAAGTTTCTATATTAGCATTGTATTTAGTTTTTTTTGTTTTTGTTGGAAAAAAAGCACCTAACGCAATGTAATTAACTTCATTTTTAATTGCCTCTTTTGCAAGTTTAATTGAGTTGTGACATGTTATTCCAATAATTTTATTTCCAATTATTTTTTTGGCCTCTTTAATAATCATATCTTTTTGCCCCAAATGACATCCATCAGCGTTTAATTTTTTTGCAAGAATTGGGTCATCATTTACAATAAATTTTACTCTATTATTTTTACATAGTTGTCTAATTTTTTTTCCTATCAAAATTTTTTTCTCAAAAGAGTATTTTTTAAATCTCATTTGAAAAAAACTAATTTTATCTGATTTTAATACTTTGTTTAGATTTTGATAAAAATCCTTCTTAATTTTATTTGGAGAGATAAGATAAATAAATTTTTTTTTATTTATTCTCAAGATCGCTTGCCCATTTGCCTTGAGCAGCTAAGGTACACATTCTTGCTCTATGGTTAAATACATTCTGCGTTTCGGTGATTTTAGTTATATCTTTAGACCAAAATTTAAGAGCACTTTGTTGTAAAGCTCTACCATATGAATAGGTCATTATAAAATTTGTACTATTATTTTTGCTAATTGAATTTAGATTTTCTGTTGCTTCTATTTCAGATTGACCTCCTGACAAGAAAGCTATTCCAGGGACTTCCGTTGGCACTGAATTTTTAAGACATTTAAGTGTTTTATTTGAAACTTCTTCATTAGAGATTTTGTCTTTTGAATTACTGCCGGCCAAAATCATATTTGGTTTTAATATAATCCCTGATAAATCAATTTTATGCAAAATTAATTCTTCAAAGCACTTTTTTATAACTTCTGAAGTTTTTTCCAAACACTCATCTGCTGAATGATCACCATCCATCAAAACCTCTGGTTCTACTATAGGAACCATCCCACTTTCTTGAACTAATGCAGCGTATCTTGCAAGTGCATGAGCATTAGAATGAATTGCAAGTTTGCTAGGATAGTTATTGCTTATCGAATAAACACCTCTCCATTTTGTAAATCTTGCACCAAGCTCATAGTATTTTTTTAATCTTTCTCTTAGCCCGTCTAGCCCTTCTGTAATTTTTTCCTCTGGAGAGTTTGCTAAATTTTTTGCACCTGTATCTACTTTAATTCCAGGTACTGCTCCACTAGCAGAGATTAATTCAGGAATCGATTTACCTAAATTTGAAGTTTGGTTTATTGTCTCATCGTATAGTATGACACCACCGATACAATCTTTCATACTTTCTGAAGTAAAAAGAGTTTCTCTAAAAGCGAGTCTGTTTATTGGCGAAGATTCAACATTAACAGCCTCAAGTCTTTTCGTCATAGTTCCGTTGCTTTCATCTGCCGCAAGTATTCCTTTGCCATTTGAAAGTATTTTAAGAGCTATTTTATTTAGTTCTGACATATCAATTCAAAGCGCTTATACCAGGAAGTTCTTTTCCTTCAAGATATTCCAAAAATGCTCCACCTGCAGTTGAAACGAAATTAAAGTCTTTAACAGCATTTAATGAATTAATTAATGAAACGGTATCTCCACCACCTACAACAGAGTAAATTTTATCTTTTTTATTTTTTTCAACTATTTTTTTTGCAATTGCAGCACTTCCATTAGCAAAATTAGGATTTTCAAAATATCCAGCAGGACCGTTCCATAATATTGTGTTAGTATTATCAATAATATTACATATACTTTCAACAGTTTTTGGACCTATATCTAAAATCATTTCATCTAATTTAATTTGATTCAATTCTTTAATTTTAGGCTGACCATTTAAATCATTTGCCACTATTACATCTTCTGGAAAAATTATATTACATTTTTTTTCTTTTGAATATGAGAGTATGTCATTAACTATAGAATTAACATTTTCTTCTTTAAGAGATTTTCCAATATTGTATCCATCGTGTTCAATTAAGTTATTCGCCATTGCGCCTACAATTATTATATTGTCAAATTTTGAAATTAAGTTTTTTATAATATTAATTTTAGTAGAAATTTTAGATCCTCCTATTATGCAAGTAACAGGTTTAGTTATGCTAGATGTAATTTTTTTTAGTGCATTAATCTCTAAATCTAATTGCAACCCTGAAAAAGATGGTAAAAATTTTGAAATTTCACAGACAGATGCGTGCGCTCTATGTGAACATGAAAAAGCATCATTTACATAAATATCACCTAAGCTTGCTAAATGTTTTGCAAAATTAGTATTATTTTTTTCCTCATCTGGATAAAATCTAATATTTTCAATTAATAAAATTTTTTCATTAAAATTATCAAGCATATCTTTTTTTATCTCATAAATATTTTTTTCAACAAGTTTTATTTTTTCATTTAATTTTTTTTCTATATCTTTTTGAATTGGTTTTAACGAAAGATCTTTAATTATTTTTCCTTTGGGTCGACCAACGTGAGATAAGATAATTATTTTTGAATTTTGCTCTAATAAAAATTCGATTGTTGAAAGAACTTTGTCAATTCTCGTTGTATCAGTTATCTCACCATTATTAAGAGGGACATTTAAATCCAATCTTAAAATAACTTTTTTACCTTGTAGGTTGGTTAGTTTGGAAACACTTTGCATTAAAAATTTTGATGAATAAATTCTGCAATATCACACATACGATTTGAAAAACCCCATTCATTATCATACCAGGCTGAAATTTTGCCCATATTGTCTCCAACAACATTGGTAAGAGATCCATCAACAATCGCAGATGCAGGGTTATGATTAAAATCTATTGATACTAACTTTTCATGAGTGATTTCTAATACATTTTTAAGATTATTTTTTGATGCTAATTCAAATGATTTATTTATATTTTCTTTGTTGATATTTTTTTTTGTACAGAAAACTAATTCTACAAGTGAAACATTTGGGGTAGGTACTCTCATTGCAACTCCCTCTAATTTACCTTTCAAGCTAGGAATTATTTCGCCAATTGCTTTTGATGCACCAGTAGATGTTGGGACAATTGATTGACTTGCCGATCTCGCTCTTCTTGGGTCTTTATGAGAATTATCTAGAATTCTTTGATCACTTGTAAATGCATGGATAGTGGTCATGAACCCTTTTTCAATTTCAAAATTTTCATTTAGTGTATGTGCAACTGGAGCCAAACAGTTTGTGGTGCATGATGCGGCTGAGATTATTTGGTCCTTACTGGTTATATCTTTTTCATTTACACCAAATACAATAGTTTTATCTGCGTTTTTACATGGCGCAGATACTATTACTTTTTTTGCTCCATTTTTAATATGAGCTAAAAGTTTTTCTTTAGAATTAAATTTTCCTGTACACTCAAAAACATAATCAACATCAAATTTTTTCCAGTCTATGTTTTCAATAATAGACTCCTGTGAAAATGTAATTTTTTCATTATTTATTATTAAGTGATTTTCATCAAAATCTAAATCAGCATCAAATTTACCATGAATTGAGTCGTATTTTGTTAATGTACAAGTAGTCTCAGAATTTGATCGATTGTTTATATGTTGTAATTTTATTTTTTTATCTTGGCTTTCTATAATTGATCTAACTACCATTCGACCAATTCTACCCATTCCATTAATTCCAACTTTAATTGTCATAATTAATTTTTAATTAAATTTTTTGATTTGTTAGTTATATTTTCTTTTGTTAGCCCAAAATATTCATATATTTCTTTAAACGGTGCACTTTTACCAAATTCATTAATTCCAAAATTTTTTCCATTTTCTCCAACATACTTTTTCCAGCAATCACTAGAGCCAGCTTCTATAGAGATTTTATTTTTGGTTTCATTTAGTATTTTATTTCTATAAGTTTTACTTTGCTTGTCAAAAAGCTCCATACAAGGTACCGAAATAACCTTAGAATAAATTTTATCTTTAGCAAGTTTATGACTCGTTTCGATTGCAAGATTTACCTCTGAACCACTTGCTAAAATTGTTAATTTAATTTTCTTATTTGTTCTAAGCACTTCATAAGCGCCAAGTGAACATTTATTATTTGAGGAATACTTTTTTCTGATTGGATTTAAATTTTGTCTTGTTAAAGACAAGACACTTGGAGTTTTTGCAGTTTTTAATGCATGCTCCCAGCATTCAATTGTTTCAATTCTGTCAGCAGGTCTGAATACATTTAGGTTCGGAATTGATCTTAAACCAGATAATTGCTCAATGGGTTGATGTGTTGGCCCATCTTCACCTAAGCCAATTGAATCATGTGTCATTACATAAATAACTCTTTGTTGCATTAGAGCTGATAATCTTATTGATGGTTTACAGTAATCAGAAAATATTAAAAAAGTTCCACCATAAGGAATAAAATTACTATGGAGTGCGATTCCATTCATTATCCCACTCATCGCATGTTCCCTGACACCATAGTGAATATAATTTCCATCAAAATTTCCTGGTGTAATAATTTTATGTTTTTTTGTTTTTGTATTATTTGATCCAGCTAAATCTGCAGAACCACCAATAAGATTGTTATTTGAATCGGTTAATGCACTTAAAGTTAGCTCAGAACATTTTCTTGTTGCTAAGCTTTTAGGTTCTTTGATTGCAAGTTTCTTTTCTGAATTTAAAACATTTTTAAAGCTATCTTTTTTGATCAGACTGAATTGCTGACTTTGTTTTTTAGTTAATTTGTTCCATTTTTTTTCAATTAACTGACCCTTTCTTCCTATGGCTCTCCATTGGTTCAATAACTTATTTGGAATTTCAAAAGGTTTATATTTCCATTTAAGTACTTTTCTTACTAGTTTAATTTCATCTAATCCTAAAGGACTACCATGTGAAGACGACTTACCAGATTTATTTGGAGAACCATATCCAATTTTTGTTTTACAAGAAATTACTGTTGGTTTTTTTGCATTTTGAACTCTTTTTAAAGCTCTATAAATTTGATTTTCATTGTGACCATCAACTAGTATGTAATCCCATCCATAGCTTTCAAATCTTTTTTTAAAATTGTCTGATACAGCAAGACTTGTTGGACCATCTATTGAAATATTATTATTATCGAAAAGCATTACTAAATTTTTTAATTTTAAGTGACCAGCTAAACTCATTGCTTCGTGACTAATACCTTCCATTAAGCAACCATCACCAGCTAGAACATAAGTTTTGTGATTAATTAGATTTTTACCTAATTTTTTTTTGAGCACTTCCTCAGCTATTGCAAATCCAACTGCATTTGCTATTCCTTGTCCAAGAGGACCAGTAGTTGTTTCAATTCCAGTTTTTGGATGATACTCTGGATGGCCCGCACAAATAGAGTTTAGTTGTCTAAACTTTTTTATCGAATTTAAAGAAATACTTTTATAACCAGTTAGGTATAATAAAGAATAAAGAAGCATTGAGCCATGCCCGGCTGATAAAACAAATCTATCTCTATTTGTCCAATTTGGATTTTGAGGATTGAATTTTAAAAAATACCTAAAAAGTACAGTCGCAACATCTGCCATACCCATTGGCATCCCAGGGTGACCAGAATTAGCTTTTTGGACTGCATCAATAGATAAAAATCTGATACAATTCGCTAAATCGTTATGTATTTTACTCAAAATTATCCTGACTAGACTAAGAAGATTCTATTTAATATTATAATTATATATATATGAATTCTATAAACGAAAAAGAAAAAAAACTTCATCTAGCTTTAGAAGAATTAAAAAATTTAGATCTAACTAATCCAGATTTGAAAGATAATATTGAAAATCTTAACATGCAAAAAAATCAATTAGAGATTGAAAAAAATGAGCTAGAAAAAAAATATAAAGAACTATCAGATCAAAACGAAATTTTGTCAAAAAGATTAGATGAGCTTAGAAGTAAAGAAAAGGTTGAAGAAAGAAAACAAATAGAGTTTTCTGAGAAAATCGATGAATTAAATCAAGAAACCGATACTTTGTTAGAAGAGATTGATAAATGGCAAATGTAAGTATTAAATTTAATAATAAAGAGTTTTTATTATCTTGTGATGACGGACAAGAGGAACATCTAGAAGAATTGTTAATACAAATAAACCAAAAATTTAATCATTTAAAAAACGATCTTGGTAACTTAGGAGAGAATAAACTCTTATTAATTACAGCAGTTAAAATAATGGATGAATACTACGAAACAAAAAAGAAAGTTGAACAAAAGAAAAAAGAATTAAAAGATTTATCAAATAAATTTAAAGAATTAAAAACTCTAATTTATGAATATAAGGATAAAAAAGAAGAAGAAATAAAAGAGTTAAATTTAAATCATGACAAATTAAAAATCGAGATTGAAACTAATCAAAAAAAATATGAAGATTTAATTGATACTGCTGCAGAGAAAATTTCAAGTTTTGTTGAAAAAGCAAAACAAGAAAATTTATCTCAATAAATTTGTGAATAAATCTAAATTAAGAAGAAAGATAACATCACTTAGAAAAAAAAATTTTAATGAAAATTTGAAAATCAATTCTTTAAAATTAATAAAATTTCTAAGGGATAATGAGCTTAAAACAAAAATTGTTGGAGGATATTATCCATGCAATCATGAAATAGATGATTTAGAAGTTTTAAATTTATTTAGTAAAAATAAAAAAATTACCTCATTACCAATCATCAAGAAAAATAACCAAATGGACTTTTATGAATGGTCCAAAGATAATCCATTAAAGATAAATAAATACGGGATAATTGAACCATTATCTCAAAAGAAAGTTTATCCAGATATATTACTAGTTCCACTATTAGCTTTTGATAAGCAATTTAATCGATTGGGTTATGGCGGTGGTTTTTATGATCGTTATATTGAAAAAATTGAAAATAAAAAAAAGGTCTTTAAAATAGGATTTTCTTTTTCTTTCCAAGAATTAAAAGAGGTACCAGTTAACAATTATGATAAGAAGCTTGATTTAATAATCACTGAAAGAGGTTTAATATTTTGAGAATTTTATTTTTAGGTGATGTTGTAGGTATTTCAGGATGTTCTAAACTTACTAGTAGCTTACTTAGTGAAATTAAATCAAAAAAAATTGATTTTGTTATAGCTAATGGTGAAAATGCTGCAGCCCAAGGAGTTGGTTTGACAGAAGAAATTTGCAGAGATTTTTATAACTGCGGTGTTAACGTAATCACAACTGGCAATCATGTTTGGGATCAAAAAGAAATCATGAAGTATATAGAAAAAGAAGAGAGATTGTTACGTCCTAAAAATCTTTTTGAGCCTGCCCCTGGTCGAGGTTTTCAAATTTTCAAAACAGATAAAAATATAAGAGTTGGGGTACTTAACCTCATGGGTAATGTTTTTATGAAAAAGTGTGATGATGTTTTTGAAACTTCGAAAAAATTTTTAAGTGAATATAAATTTAAAGATGACTACGATTTATTAGTGGTTGATTTTCATGGTGAAATTACCAGTGAGAAAAATGCTATAGGCCATTTTTTTGATGGTCATGCAACTTTAGTTGTTGGAACTCACACACATGTACCAACGAATGATGCCAGAATACTAAACAATGGCACTGGATACCAAACAGATGCTGGGATGTGTGGAGATTACGATTCTGTAATTGGAATGGATAAAGAAAATTCATTAAATAGATTTCTTAAAAAAGATTCAGTCAAACATTTTCCTGCAGTTGGAGAAGGGACTTTGTCTGGTGTTATTGTTGATTGTGATATAAATACTGGTTTAGCTAAAGATATTAATAGTTATATATTTGGAGAAAAATTAAAAAATTTTTAATTTAGATATGGCAGGTCATTCTCATTGGGCGGGTATTAAACATAAAAAAGGAAAAGCTGATAAGCAACGTTCAAAAATTTTTTCAAAGTTGTCTAAAGAAATTACTGTTGCTGCAAAGCTCGGAGACAAAGATCCTGCAATGAACCCAAGATTAAGATCAGCAGTACAGGCTGCTAGATCAGCAAATATGCCAAAAGATAATATAGAAAGAGCAATAGATAAATCTTCTGCTGCATCTGGTGCAAATTTTGAAAATTTGAGATATGAAGGATTTGGACCAAACAAAATTGCTGTAATTGTTGAAACTTTAACTGATAATAAAAATAGAACAGCTTCCAATGTGAGAACCATTTTTCAAAAATCTGGTGGAAGTTTAGGTACGCAAGGATCAGCATCTCATAACTTTAAACAACTTGGGATAATAAAGATTGATAAAAATGAAATATCAGAAGACAAAATTTTTGAATTGGCTATAGAAGCTGGTGCAGAGGAATGTATTTCTCACAAGGAATTTCATGAAGTTCAATGTGTTTCAAATGAAATTTATAATGTTAAAAAAAATTTAGAAAATACAATTGCAAATTTTATTTCCACAGAGATTGAGTGGGTGCCAATCAATAGTGTTGATATTCAAAATGATGAAAAAGAGAGTGTGATTGAGTTTTTAGAAAATCTAGAAGATGATGATGATGTTCAGAACGTTTTTTCAAACGTAAATTTGGGAAATATTTAATGTTAATAATAGGAATTGATCCAGGAATATCAGGATCTATATGTTTTTTAGAGGATGGAATAATTAAAGATGTGCTTGAGATGCCAACAATGACTGAAGGGAAAAAAAATAAAAAGCAGGTTAATGGATCTCAAATATATAATGAAATTTCTTTTAGAATAAAAACATATGAAAAAAAAAATATTAAAGTTGTTATAGAACAAGTTTCAGCTATGCCAGGTCAAGGTGTAACTAGTATGTTTAATTTTGGTCAATCTTTTGGAATTTTAAAAGGTATTTGCAGTGCAATGCAGTTGCCAATTTATTTTGTAAGACCAGCAAAATGGAAAAAATATTTTAACTTAATTAATTCAGAAAAGGATGCTAGCAGGACAAGAGCTATTGAAATATTTCCTTATTTTTCGTCAAATTTATCTAAAAAAAAAGACTCTAATAAAGCTGATGCAATTCTGATAGCCAGTTATTTTCATGAAACATACAAAAATGAATAATCTTTAAATTTATATAGCCAAATTCATGACACAATTAAGTGTGATGAGTGATTATGGAAGCAGATATAGCCACAAATGCATTAGACTTAGGAACAAATACTGATTTTTCACTTTTTAGCTTATTTTTAAAAGCAGATATAATTGTTAAAGCAGTAATGATTAGCCTTATACTTTGCTCTGTATACTCATGGGCCGTGATTATAGAAAAATACAGACTTTTTAAAAAAATAAATAAATCTTCTGAGGAATTTGAAGAAAAATTTTGGAACTCTAAATCTGCTGAAAATTTTTATAATAGTTTACCAAATAATTTAGATGACCCAATGTCTTTGGTGTTTCAAAATGCCATGGAAAACTTGCTAAAGAAAAAATCCAAAACAAATTTGGGTGAAAGAATGACAGCCTTCCTTGAAGGTGGAATAGAAAAAGAAATGTCAAAGATTGAAAAAGGATTTACTTTTTTAGCAACTGTTGGTTCAACTGCACCATTTATTGGATTGTTCGGAACAGTTTGGGGCATTATGAATTCTTTTCAGTCAATTGCTATTTCAAGAAATACTAGTCTTGCAATAGTTGCACCTGGTATAGCCGAAGCATTATTTGCAACTGCATTAGGACTCTTAGCAGCTATACCTGCAGTAGTTGCTTACAATAAATTTAATACAGACGCAAAAAAATACTCAGAAAAATTAGAGAATTTTTCTAAAAGATTTTTAACAATAATTTAAATGGCCTTTAAACTAAATCGCTCATCAAAAGAACCAATGAGTGAGATTAACGTTACTCCTTTTGTTGATGTGATGTTGGTTCTATTAATTATATTCATGGTCACTGCACCACTTTTAACAGTTGGTGTTCAAGTTGATCTACCTGAAAGTTCGGCAGACTCTTTGCCTGAGGAAACAGAACCTTTAACATTATCTATTAATGCTAAAGGTGAAATTTTTATCCAAGAATCAAAAGTAGAGTATGACAATATAATCGCTAAAGTTTTAGCTGTTTCAAAAAATAGAACTGACACAAGAATTTATGTACGAGGTGATAAAACAATAAACTATGGAAGAGTTTTAGAGATAATGGGTTTATTATCTGGATCTGGTTTTACAAAAGTTGCTTTAATCTCTGAGCCTCTTAAACAAAGGTAGTTACGGTGAAGAGTAGTAGTATAGCTATATCCTCAGCTTTACACATATCTTTAGTTGTCCTTACAGCCTTAAGTTTGCCTTTTCTATCAAAAAAACCAATAGACCTTCCACCCATGGTTTCTGTTGAATTAATTCAAATAACAGAAGAAACAAATATTCCTTTCGCGCCTAAAGCAAAAAAAATTATTGAAAAAGTAAAAGAAAAAGAAAAAAAACTTGTTTCAGAACAAGCTCCACCTAAAAAAGTAAAAAAAACCAAAACAAAGACTGTTGTCTCAGAGAAAAAAAACAAAACGATAGAAAAACAAAATCCGGAAGCTGTCCCTTTGCCAGATAAAGAGGTTAAAAAGTTAAAGACTAAAGAGGAAAAAAAACAAAATCCTGAAAAGGTAGATAATGAAGTAAAGCAAGTATCTGAGTTTGAAAAAAAAGATTTATTTGATCCAAACAACATTGCAGCATTAATAGATAAATCAAAAGAAGAAACAGCGGAAAAAGTGAAAACCAATAATGATGTTACTCAAGATCAAGTAAGAAACATTGAAAACTCTCAACTAACTTTAAGTGAGGAAGATGCATTAAAGGCCCAAATATTTGGTTGTTGGAGCATACCTTTAGGTTTGCCATATGACGAAAATTTACTAGTCAGAATAAAATTAAAACTTAAACCAGATGGTTCAGTAACAAAAACTGAGATATTAGATCATGCTAGAATGAATAAACCTGGACAAGGTTTTTATAAAGTCTTAGCAGAAAGTGCCTTAAGAGCAGTAAGATTATGTCAACCTTTGAGAGTTCCAGCTTCTGGTTATGAGAGATGGAAAGAATTACAATTAAATTTTGATGCAAGAGAGATGATAGGAGGTTAGTATAAAGAATTTATGATTAAAAAATTTATAATTCTCATTTTTGTTTTTTTTCCAATAAAAGCTTTAGCGTTAATTGAAGTTGATATTACAAGGGGAAACTTAAACCCTCTTCCACTAGCAGTCTCACCATTGTCAATAGATGAAACATCTAGAAAGAATTTTGAGCAAATTTTAGATAAAGAGAACATTGGATCTGAAATATCATTAATTGTTGAAAATAATTTAAGAACTTCAGGTTTATTTAATCCTTTAGATAAAAAAGCATTTTTACAAGCCCCAGATATAGCAAATTTAAAGCCAAGATTTGAGGATTGGAATTTAATTAAAGCTCAAGCTCTTATTACGGGTAAAGTAAATTTTATTAATGATAAATTAAGAGTTGAGTTTAGACTTTGGGATGTGCTTGCTGCAAAAGAGATGATGGCTTTAGCATTTACAACTGTACCAACAAATTGGAGAAGAGTTGGGCATATAATATCAGATAAAGTGTATGAAAGATTAACCGGAGAAAAAGGGTATTTTGATACAAGAATAATTTATGTAGCTGAAGAAGGGCCAAAAACGCAAAGAATAAAAAAATTAGCCATAATGGATCAAGATGGTGCTAATAATAAATTTTTAACTTTAGGAAATGAGCTTGTGCTTACTCCACGATTTAACCCTGCAAGTCAAATGGTTACTTATTTATCTTATTTTAAAAATATGCCACGGGTTTATCTTTTAGATATTGAAACAGGAACACAAGAAGTTGTTGGAGATTTTCCTGGAATGACATTTGCTCCTAGATTTTCACCTGATGGTAAAAAAATAATCATGAGTTTCGCAAAAGATGGAAAATCAGATATTTATACGATGAATTTAGAAACTCGATTGGTAGAGAGAATAACCAATCATCCTTCAATTGATACATCACCTTCTTATTCTCCAGACGGAAAATATATAACTTTCAACTCTGACAGAAGTGGTTACCAACAAATTTATGTAATGAAAAATGACGGAAGTGATGTGAAAAGAATTTCTTTTGGTAATGGTTTGTATGGAACACCAGTTTGGTCTCCTAGGGGTGATTTAATAGCATTTACAAAATTACATAAAGGAAAGTTTTATATTGGAGTGATGCGAACAGATGGAACTGGTGAAAGATTGTTAACAGAAAACTATTATCAAGAGGCCCCATCTTGGTCACCCAATGGAAGAGTTTTGATATTTTATAGAGAGACTAAAACTAATTCTAAAGGCGAAGGTTTTTCCGCTAAATTATGGTCTATTGATTTAACTGGGTATAATGAAAGATTGATAACAACTGAGACGGACGCATCCGACCCATCTTGGTCGGCTTTATTAAGTAATTAATATCATTTTATCTTTAAATACGATGAAATTTCTTGATTTTTAGGGTTGAAACATCTAATTAGTTGTGAAAAAAATAGTATTTGAAAAAGCAGCAAGGAGCAAATTAATGAGATTAAACAAAATTTTCAAAAACACGTTATTAGTTATTTCAGCTGGAATAATCTTAACAGCGTGTGCAACAAAAAAAGAGGTAGCTGTAGAGGCGCCAAAAGAAGAAACTAAAGAAGAAGTAACTAAAATTGAAAAAATTGCAGGTCAAATGCAAGGAGACGTTTACGTTGGAACAGATAGCGTAAAATATTTAGCAGATGGTGTTGCTGATAGAGTGTTCTTTGCAACCAACGAATCTATATTAACTACAGCTTCAAGAGAAACTTTAAGAGCTCAAGCTGCTTGGTTAAGAGAAAATTCTAACATCACTGTAGTTTTAGAAGGTCATGCAGATGAAAGAGGAACAAGAGAATATAACTTAGCACTTGGAGAAAGAAGAGCTAACGCTGCAAAAGATTATCTAATGACTTATGGTGTTTCATCAGACAGAATTACTGTAATCAGTTATGGTAAAGAAAGACCTGTTGACTCAGGATCAAATCCTTTAGCATGGTCTAAAAACAGAAGATCAGTTACTGTTAAAGCAAACTAAAGAATTTTTAAAAAAGACCCTAAAATTAAAAACTTTTAGGGTCTTTTTTTTGCCTTTTTATAATCATATAAAAATTTAATGAGATCACTTTTTAGATCAACATTATTTAATTTAATAATAATATTAAATTTCTTTTTTTCGGGAATTGCTTACTCAGATAACCATAATATTTATGAAATTTTAGATTTAATTAAAAAAGATTTAAAAACTCTTGAAAGAGCCGTTTACTCAGGATCAATAGAAATAGAAAGTACAACAAATAATCAATCAGTATCAAGTCTTGATAATAATTCTGAGGATGTCTTAACTAGACATTTGTTAAAGTTATCAGAGGTAGAGGAGCAGTTTAGAGAACTTACTAATAAATTTGAGGAAATTAATTTTAAGCTTGATAAACTTTCAAACAGAGTATCCAAGCTACAGTCTGATAATCAGATAAGGTTTCAAGATATAGAAAATGATTTAAGTTCTGTTAATGTAATTGATAGCAGTCAACAACTCAGTTCTGCGCCTAAAATTGAGAAGCAAATTCTTCCTGGAAGCTCGCAGCCTCAGGACTTAGGTACAATTTCTTATAAAGATATGGAAACTTCAGAGGAGAATCAACAGATTCAATCGGTTGATACTACAGCTTCTATTGTAGAAGAAACTTTTCAAGCTGAAGATAAAATTTTACCAATAGATTTAACTCCAAAAGAACAATATGAATTTGCAACAAGTTTCTTAAAAGTTGGAGATTACAGTACAGCAGAAAGAGCTTTTAGAGAATTTGTGTTATCAAATCCTGAAGATGAATTAGCAGGTAGTGCTCAATATTGGTATGCAGAAACTTTCAGAATAAGACAACTTTATACTGATGCTGCTTCAGCTTATCTCGAAGGATATCAAAAATATCCTAAAGGAAAGAAAGCTCCAATAAATTTATTAAAACTTGGAGTTTCAATGGTTCAAATTGGTGAAAAAGATCAAGGCTGTAAGATGATTAATGGTGTAGAGTTGCAGTATCCAAACGCAAATCAGTCTGTAATACAAAAAGCAAAATATGAGTCTAAAAAATTTGAATGCGTCAAGCAAGATTCATAAACAACTTCTTAATAAGCTAAGAGATAAAAGAATTTATAAAATCTATAATAAATTTGAAAATAATTTAAAGTTAAATAACGATTTTACAGTTGCTGTATCAGGTGGCCCCGATAGCCTTGCTTTAGCTTTTTTTTCAAAAATTTATTCAATTAAAAAATCTTTAAAAATCAAATATTTTCTAGTTGACCATAAATTGAGAAATAATTCATCGGTAGAAGCTTTATTTGTAAAAAATCTTTTGAAGGATTTTTCTATAGATTTAGATATTTTAAAATGGAATGGGAAAAAACCCAAAAATAATATCCAATCTCTTGCAAGAAAAAAAAGATATAATCTCTTAATTAACCAATCAAAAAAATTTAAAATTAATCATATTTTATTTGGTCACCATGAAGATGATGTTTATGAAAATTTTTTAATTAGGCTTTTAAGAGGTAGTGGTTTAAAGGGTATCGTATCTTTAGACAAAACGACTTTAATTAATAACGCAAATATCTTAAGACCTTTAATAAACGTTGAAAAAAAAGATTTAATCTACATCTCAAAAAAGGTGTTTAATAAATATGTAGAAGACCCTTCAAATGAAGATGAAATTTTTACAAGAGTGAGAGTAAGAAATTTAATTAAAAATCTTGAAAGTGAAGGTTTGGATAAAAGTAAATTTAAATTATCAATTAGTAATTTAAAAAGTGTCGACCAATCAATCCAGTTTTTTTGTGAAAAAAATTTAAAAGAAAATTCGATTATTTCTCAAAATAAAGTTGTATTAAAAGAAGAATTTTTTAACTTTCCTCAAGAAGTTTTGTTCAGGTCATTTTCAAAGATCTTACAGTTAGTTGGGAAAAAGTATTTTCCGCCCAGAGGTAAAAAAATTACTAATATTTTAGAAAATCTACAGAGTAAAATTACTTTTAAGTCTACACTTGGGAATTGTGTAATAAAAAAAATCAAGAAAACTGTAATTGTATATAAAGAGCGTTAATATCACTAAATTTATAGTTATTTTGTCACTTGTTTAATTTGCAATAATTCTTATCTTTACACCATGAATTTTAAAAATCTGGCTATGTGGGGAATAATAGTTTTTTTAACTATTGGTCTTTATAACATGTTTAAAAATCCTCAATCAAATATTAGAGGAGGAAATCAAATAATTTTTTCAGATTTTTTAACTTCAGTTGAAAATGGAGAAGTTTTAAAAGTTGAGATACAGGGAAACAACATCAAGGGTGTTTACTCAAATGGAAATTCATTTTCAACTTATGCTCCAAACGATCCAAATTTAATTGAAAAATTATCAGACAAAGGAGTAAGTATTTCAGCAGCTCCGTTAGAAGAAAAAATGCCATCTTTATTTGGCGTACTACTTTCTTGGTTCCCAATGCTTTTATTAATTGCTGTTTGGATATTTTTTATGCGACAGATGCAAGGTGGAAAAGGTGGAGCAATGGGATTTGGCAAGTCAAAAGCTAAAATGATGAATGAACTTAAAGGCAAAGTAACATTTAATGATGTTGCTGGAGTAGAAGAGGCAAAAGAAGAAGTAGAAGAAATTGTAGAATTTTTAAAAGACCCTAAAAAATTTAGTAGACTTGGTGGAAAGATACCTAGAGGTGCTTTATTGGTTGGACCTCCAGGAACGGGAAAAACTTTGTTAGCAAGAGCTATTGCAGGTGAAGCAGGAGTTCCTTTCTTTACTATCTCTGGTTCAGATTTTGTTGAAATGTTTGTTGGTGTTGGAGCATCAAGAGTAAGAGATATGTTTGAACAAGGTAAAAAAAATTCTCCGTGCATAATATTCATTGATGAAATAGATGCAGTTGGAAGAAGTAGAGGTGCAGGTTTAGGTGGTGGAAATGATGAAAGAGAGCAAACTTTAAACCAATTATTAGTAGAGATGGATGGGTTTGATACTAATGAGGGAGTTATAATAATTGCAGCAACAAATAGACCTGATGTTCTTGATCCAGCACTATTAAGACCTGGAAGATTTGACAGACAAGTAGTTGTTTCAAACCCAGATATTATTGGAAGAGAAAAAATTTTAAAAGTCCATGTGAAAAAAATTAAGATGGCACCCGATGTAAATTTAAGAACTATTGCAAGAGGGACCCCCGGTTTTTCAGGAGCAGATTTAGCTAACTTAGTCAATGAAGCTGCTTTATTAGCAGCTAGAAAAAATAAAAGAATTGTAACTTTATTAGAATTTGAAGAGGCAAAAGATAAAGTATTAATGGGTGCTGAAAGAAGATCAATGGTAATGACTGAGGATGAAAAAAAACTTACCGCATATCACGAAGGTGGCCATGCTTTAGTCTCGTTTAATATGCCTAGTTATGATCCAATTCACAAAGCCACTATCATTCCAAGAGGAAGAGCTTTGGGAATGGTTATGAATTTACCAGAAAGAGATAAACATGGATATTCAATCAAATATTTAAAAGCTAGACTAGCAGTTTGTTTTGGAGGAAGAGTTGCAGAAGAATTAATTTTTGGAAAAGATAACATTTCTACAGGAGCAGGTGGAGGAAGTGGTTCAGATATTAATCAAGCTACTCAACTTGCAAGAGCGATGGTAACTAAATATGGTATGAGTGAGGAAATGGGTCCAGTTGAGTATGGAGAAAATCAAGAGGAAGTTTTCTTAGGTAGATCTGTTACTCAAACACAATCAGTTTCTGAAGAAGTTGCTCAAAAAATTGATAAGGAAATTAGGAAACTAGTCGACGAAGGATATAATCAAGCAAAGAAAATTTTGACTGAGAAAATTGACGATCTACATAAAATTGCTAAAGCATTAATTACTTACGAAACCTTAACAGGTGAAGAGATTGAGAACATAATTAACAAAAACTTATATCCAAAAGATAAAATTTTAGAAAATCAAGACTCAAAAGATGATCATGACTCGGCTTTAGGAGCCATGGGTCTAAAACCAAAAATTGTTCATTAATTTATAATGCAAAGATATTACACAAGAGCGTGTAATTTCTATTATGGTAATCAATCAAAAATTTTAGTAAGTAAAAAAAAAGCCATACCATTACATCAAATTAAGGAAATATCGTTTGATCATATTGAAATAATAACTAGAAAATCAAAGAAAAAAATTTCAATTAATCAAATAAAATATTTACCAAATGATTTAAAGAAAAAAGTTAATTTAGATTTAAAAAAAATTAAAACTAAAAAAAAAAATTTTTCTAACTTAGAATTTAAAAAAGTTCCAAATATACTAGGTGTCTTAAATCTTACCCCAGATAGTTTTTCTGATGGAGGAAAATTTAATACAAAACAAAGAGGAATAAGTCATGCTTTTAAACTATATAACGATGGCGCTGATTTAATCGATGTTGGAGGAGAGTCAACAAGACCAGGTTCAAAGATAGTAAATAAAGAAGATGAATGGAAAAGAATTAATGAAATCTTAAAATCTATTGTAAAAAAAATTCCGATTTCTTTGGATACTAGAAAATCTGATATAATGAAAAATGGAATTAAATTAGGTGTAAAACTAATT
Organism: Candidatus Pelagibacter ubique HIMB140; assembly: GCF_025558165.1. Taxonomy (NCBI): domain Bacteria; kingdom Pseudomonadati; phylum Pseudomonadota; class Alphaproteobacteria; order Candidatus Pelagibacterales; family Candidatus Pelagibacteraceae; genus Candidatus Pelagibacter; species Candidatus Pelagibacter communis. Next base: position 1,182,003 of record NZ_LAMZ01000001.1, read on the forward strand.
AATGATGTTTCAGGCTTAAGTTTTGATACAGAAACAATAAACGTATTAAAAAAAAATAAAGTTCCTTTTGTCATTCAGCACACGCTTGGAACACCAGAAAATATGCAAAAAAATCCAAAATATAATAATGAATTACTAGATATTTATGATTTTTTTGAGGAGAAAATAAAACTTCTAAGGTCTAAAGGTATTAAACATAACAATATAATTTTAGACCCTGGAATCGGGTTTGGAAAAAAACTGAAACATAATATGAATTTAATCAGAAGTGTTTCTATTTTTCATTCATTAGGATTTCCTATACTTGTAGGAAATTCTAGAAAAAGATTTATTAGAGATATTTCCAAAAAAAATGATAGCTTTACTAGAATTGGAGGAACAATATCGTCATCATTATATTTGATGACACAAGGAGTTCAGATTTTAAGAATTCATGATGTTAATGAAGTTATGCAAGCAATTAAAGTTTTTAAAGAGATAACAAATAAATAATGGCAAAAAAATATTTTGGAACAGATGGAATAAGAGGAGCTATTAATAGTAAAAATATTAATGGAGATATGTTTTTCAAGTTTGGACTAGCTAGTGGTACATATTTTAAATCCCAAAAGAAAAAAAAACAAACAGCAATAATAGCAAAAGATACAAGATTGTCAGGATATACACTTGAACCTGCGCTTGTTTCTGGTTTGGCTTCTGCAGGCATGCATGTTTACACATTGGGTCCTTTACCAACCAATGGATTAGCTATGCTTACAAAAGAAATGAAGGCTAATATGGGTATTATGATTACAGCTTCTCATAATCCTCATTATGACAATGGATTAAAATTATTTGGTCCTGATGGAATGAAATTATCAGATAAAATAGAAAAAAAAATAGAAGCTCTTATAGATAAAAAAATATCAAATAACCTTTCCAGTCCTGAAAAGTTAGGAAGAGTTAAAAGATTAGAAACAGGTACTAAACAATATATTAAAATATTAAAAAAAAATTTCACAAAAGAGTTCAATTTAAGAGGATTAAGAATTGTTATAGATTGTGCCAATGGTGCTGGTTATAAAGCAGGGCCTGAGTTATTAAAATCATTAGGCGCTAAAGTTATAGCAATAGGTGTAAACCCAAATGGTTTAAACATTAATAAAGATTGTGGCTCAACTTTTCCAAGAAAAATTAGAACAGCTGTAAAAAAATATAAAGCTCATATTGGCATTTCTTTAGATGGAGATGCTGATAGAATTATAATGTGCGATGAAAAAGGTAACATTGTAGATGGTGATCAAATAATAGCTGCTTTAGCTGCAAGATGGAAAAATAAAAAAATGTTAAAAGGTGGTGTTGTTGGAACTCTAATGTCGAATTATGGATTGGAAAAATATTTAAAATCTAAAAGAATAAAATTTTTAAGAGCTAATGTAGGCGATAGATATGTTAAAGAAAAAATGCAAAAATATAAATTTAATTTAGGTGGTGAACAATCAGGACATATTATTTTAGGTAAATTTGCAACAACTGGAGACGGGTTGCTTGTAGCTTTAGAAGTTCTTTTTGCTCTGAGAAAAGGTAAAAAAACGAGTGAATTTTTTCAGAGTTTTAAGAAAACTCCTCAATTATTAGAAAATATAACTGTTAAAGATAAAAATATTATTAATAAACCTGAAATAAAAAAAGTTATAAAACTCGCAGAAAAATTAATTCATGGTAAGGGAAGAGTTTTAGTTAGAAAATCGGGAACAGAAGCTAAAATTAGAGTGATGGCAGAAAGTGATAATAAAATACTTTTATCCAGATGTGTAAACATGATATCCAAAAAAATAAAATAAATTGAAACCAAATTCGAAAATTTTAATTATTGCGGGTTCAGATTCATCTGGTGGGGCTGGTATACAAGCTGATATTAAAACTGTTACAGCTCTAGGTTCTTATGCGATGACAGCTATAACTGCAGTTACAATTCAAAATACTACAGGTGTGAAATCAATAGTAGGCATCAATCCAAAAGAAATTTTCAATCAAATAGTTTTTACTTCAAAAGATATTAAGCCTGATGCAATCAAAATAGGAATGTTACACTCATCTAATGTTATCAAGATGGTAATTAAAGCATTAAATTTAATTAAAGTTAAAAGTATTATTTTAGACCCTGTCATGGTTGCAAAAGGTGGTGCCAAATTAATAGATAATAAAGCAATTAAGTTATTAAAATCGGAATTAATAAAAAAAGTTTCACTAGTTACCCCTAATATTCCTGAAGCTGAAATTTTGACTGAAACAAAAATCATATCTGTTGAAGATATGATTTACGCTGCAAATAAGCTTATGGAATTTGGAGCTAAAAATGTTCTTATTAAAGGTGGACATTCAAAAAATAAAATAGTTAAGGATGTTTTTGTTAATAAAAAAGATATTAAGATTTTTAATAGTAAGCGTTATAAAACAAATAATACTCATGGTACAGGTTGTACTTTATCAAGTGCAGTCACTACATTTGTATCGTGTGGAAAACCAGCAAAGAAATCTTGTGAGCTTGGAATTAAGTATGTAAATTCAGCTATTAAAACAAACCCAAATTATGGAAGAGGTCATGGTCCAATTAACCATCTCACTTCTATAAAAGTAAATAAAAAATTTAATTAATGAAAAACATAGTTGTTGTTGGATCTCAATGGGGTGATGAAGGAAAAGGTAAGATTGTTGATTGGTTATCTGAACAGGCAGATGTAGTTATTAGATTTCAAGGTGGTCATAATGCGGGCCACACTCTTGTTATTGATGGCGTTACTTATAAGCTAAGATTACTTCCATCTGGCATTGTTAGAAAAGGTAAAATATCAATAATTGGTAATGGTGTTGTTGTAGATCCTTGGGCCTTATTGGAAGAAATTGAAGAGATTAAATCTAAAGGTGTAGAAGTAGATGTAGATAACTTCATAATATCAGAATCTGCAAATCTGATTTTGCCATTCCATAGAGAAATGGATGAAATTAGAGAAGATACGGCAGGAAAAAGTAAAATAGGAACTACCAGAAGAGGAATTGGTCCTGCTTATGAGGATAAAGTAGGAAGAAGATCAATAAGGGTTATGGATTTAAGATCAGAAAAAAATTTAGATCAAAGATTAGATTCTGTATTGATACATCATAATGCAATCAGAAAAGGACTTGGAAAAAAAATTTTTGAAAAAGATCAACTTAAATTTGATTTACTCAAAATTGCTCCTAAAATATTAAAATTTTCACAGCCTGTATGGCTTAAAATTGATCAATTTAAAAAGCAAAAAAAGAAAATTTTATTTGAAGGTGCCCAAGGTATTTTACTTGATGTAGATCATGGAACTTATCCTTTTGTAACTTCATCTAATACAGTTGCTTCGAGCGCAGCTACTGGAACAGGCTGTGGTCCTAATTCAATAAACTATGTTTTAGGAATTACAAAAGCTTATACAACAAGAGTAGGGGAAGGGCCTTTTCCAACAGAACTAACTGATGAAGTAGGTGAACTTTTGGGCACACGTGGAAAAGAATTTGGAACTGTTACAAGTAGAAAAAGGAGATGTGGGTGGTTTGATGGTGTTCTAGTAAGACAAACAATTAAAGTTTCAGGTATAGATGGTATAGCTTTAACAAAATTGGACGTTCTTGATGAATTAGATGAAATTAAAATATGCATTGCTTATGAACTAGATGGAGAAAAATTAGATTATTTGCCTGCTGCTGTAGAGGATCAAATTAAAATAAAACCAATTTACAAATCTTTTCCAGGCTGGAAAGTATCTACTAGTGGAATTAAAAATATGGACTCATTACCTGATAATGCAAAAAAATATATTTTTGCAGTAGAAGATTTTATAGGTGCAAAAATATCAAGCGTCTCTACTAGTCCTGAAAGAGATGATACTATTTTAATTGAAAATCCTTTTGAAGCTTAATTTGCAGGTAATAAATTTTTAGATTTAGCAAGAAGTAGCATTTGTTTTTGAAGTTTTTCAAATGCTTTATTTTCTATTTGTCTAACTCTTTCTCTACTAATTTTATATTTTTTACTTAAATCTTCCAGGGTAGTTGGATCATCATTAAGTCTTCTTGAATACAATATCTCTCTTTCTCTATCATTAAGCACTGTAATAGAATCTTTTAATAAGTCTTTTCTTTGCTCCATTTCCTCATGTTGAGCAAATTTTAAATCATGATCAAGCTCTTTATCTACTAACCAGTCTTGCCATTCATCACCATCCTCTCCAACTTGAGCATTCAATGAAAACTCTTTTCCAGAAAGTCTTCTGTTCATTGAAACAACTTCTTCTTTACTCACATCAAGTTTGTTGGCAATATGGTTTACGTGTTCATCCCTTAAATCACCTTCAGTTTCAGGAGATATTTGGTTTTTAATTTTTTTTAAGTTGAAAAATAATTTTTTTTGAGCAGTTGTTGTTCCAATTTTTACAAGACTCCAAGATCTTAAAATATATTCTTGGATGGATGCTTTAATCCACCACATAGCATAAGTTGCTAATCTAAAACCTTTTTCAGGTTCAAATTTTTTAACAGCCTGCATCAAACCAACATTTCCTTCTGAAATCATTTCATTAATTGGCAGACCATAGCCTTTGTATCCCATAGCAATTTTTGCAACTAATCTTAAGTGACTAGTTACTAATTTTTCAGCAGCTTTAATATTTCCAGTTGTTTTCCAATTTTTGGCTAACATATATTCTTCTTCTGCAGCCAACATTGGGAATTTTTTAATCTGTTCTAAATAAGCAGAAAGACCACCCTCATTGGAAAGTGTAGGAAGATTGTTGCTCATAGTTGTGCTCATAGCAGAGTTTATTTAGTTAATTATACTTAATTTTCAATAATTTATTCTTCAGTGTTTCTAAGCATTTTTAAAATATTATTTAGTTCTTGAGGCAAAATTGAGGTAAAAATCAGTTCTTTCTGAGTTCTAGGATGAACAAAGCCTAAAGTCTTTGCGTGTAGAAATTGTCTGTTTAAATTTGTAATTGAATTTTGAATGTCAAAATCAACATTTTTTAATTTTTTATATTTTTTTTTGTATTTATCATCACCAACTAAACTATTTCCTTTATAATTCATGTGCACTCTGATTTGATGAGTTCTACCAGTTTCTAATTTGCATTCGACTAAACTTAACGTTGGTATTTTTTTATTTTCGAATATTTCAATTGTTTTATAGTTCGTTACAGCTTTCTTACCCTTTGAACTGCTCACTTCCATAAGTTGTCTATTTTTTGAACTACGAGTAATAAATGTTTCTATCCTACCAAAAGATGGTCTTAGCTTTCCCCATATTAAAAGTTGGTATTCTCTAATAATTGTGTGCTTACTGAATTGTTTTGATAAATTTTCATGGGTCTCATTATTTTTTGCCACAACAACTAAACCTGAAGTATTTTTATCAATTCTATGGACAATTCCAGGTCTTAATTCATCCCCAATAGTTGATAAAGATTCTTTATTATAATGCATCAATGCATTTACAATTGTTTTGTCATAATTGCCTGCTCCAGGATGCATTATAATTCCTGAAGGTTTATCGATTACTAATAAATCAGAATCTTCATAAACGATATTCAATTTAAAATCATAAGGCTTTAGAGATGCAATCTCTGGTTCTGGAATCGTAAGATTTACAACATCACCAATCGAAACTTTTTTAGATGGACTTTTAATTATTTCATTATTTAGTTTTAATTTTTCTTTTAAAATTAAATTTTTAACTCTGGTTCTACTAATAATTTCGTCTCTTTTGTTAATTAATACATCTACTCTTAAATTCTTTTCTTCTTCTTCAACTATAAAATTAATGCTTTTTTCCATAAAGTATAATATTAATACTAAATGCGCTTGTAGCTCAACTGGATAGAGCGCCAGATTTCGGCTCTGGAGGTTCAGGGTTCGACTCCTTGCAGGCGCACCATTTATTCTCCAATATTAATTAATGTCCCTTTTTCCCTAGCTTTATCAAACGAAAAATAAAAAGTTGCTATAGCAACTGTGAAATAAAATGCATTTAGTGAAAGTGCGATACGAATGTTTTCATAGCTAACAATTCCATTGACTAAGATATTTCTGGTTTCTTCAAATATATAAACCAACGGCAATGCGTATGCTATTGATTGAAATATTTCAGGTAAAATTTCAACTGGATAATAGATACAGCCAAAAGGTGCCAATAAAAACATTGTCGACCATGCAATATTCTCAAAAGATGGCCCAAATCTTAGCAACCCAGCTGAAACAAAAAGCCCCAAAGTAATTCCAAAAATATACAAACTTAAAAAAAGAAAAGCTAATGGTAATCCCAAGTTTAATATAGATATGCCAAATAATGGTGAGGTTAAAAGTATCGCTGGAATTAATCCGATTAAAGCTCTTATTAAAGCGGTGATTACAAGTGCAGTAATTATTTCACTAATTTTCATTGGGGCAATAAATAAATTAGTAAAATTCCTACTCCAAATTTCTTCTAAAAATAACATATTAAAACCAATGCTTGTTCTAAAAAGAAAATCATAAAGAATTGCACAAGACAATATAACTCCAACAGCTCCACTATAGTATGAACTGTGTGCTGCAAAAAAATTGGAAATGAAACCCCAAAGAGTTATCTGGATAGAGGGCCAATATATTAAATCAAGTATTCTCGGGAACGACCTAGTAATTAAATAAAAATGCCTTAAAAATAATCCATATATTCTTGTAATATTCATTTATCTTTCCTAACAATTTCTAAAAAAACTTCTTCCAAGTTTTTTTGTCCATATTTTTTTATTAAATCTTCTGGGGTACCACTGTCGACGATAGTACCATCCTTCATCATCATAACAGAATTACATAATCTTTTTACTTCATCCATGTTATGAGAAGCCAGCAAAACAGATATTTTTTTTTCTTCTTTATACTTTTCCAAAAAGGTTCTAATAAAATCTGCTGTTTCGGGGTCTAGAGCAGCTGTTGGCTCATCTAACAAGAGCACAGTAGGATCATTAATTAATGCTTTCGCAAGACTTACCCTATTTTTTTGTCCTGATGATAGCTCTCCTGTAATTTTATCTAAAAGATCTCCCAATCTTAATTTTTCTGAGAGAAAATTAATTCTCTCATTCAAATTTTGAATATTATATAGTTTTCCATACACAATTAAATTTTGGTTTACTGTTAATTTTTTAGGCAATTCAATGTAGGGAGAAATAAAATTCATTTTGTGTAGAATTGAAATTTTATTATTTTCAATATTTTTACCGTTAATTAAGACTTGGCCACTTGTGGGTTTTAATAATCCTAGTATCATTCCAATTGTTGTTGTTTTTCCACAACCATTTGGACCTAACAGTCCTACTATTTCATTTTCATTAATTTTAAAATTTATATTATTAACTGCTTTTTTAATCTTATATGATTTTGATAGATTTATGACTTCTATTGAGTTTTTCATTTGAAGTTTGATGCTCTCTTGAGTCTGTCATTTATTGTTTTTCCAATTCCTTCATTTGGTATTTTTTCTACAGCTATTGATTTATATTTATCTTTTTTTATTTTTCTCAAAACACTATACAGGTTTCTGGCAGCTTCATTTAAGTTATTTGTTTTGCTTAAATAATAAATATCTTTAGATATATTTTCTCTTTTTTTTAAGAGTACAAAAGCTTCATTTTTTTTGTTTTTTTTTGCGTTCATTCTTAAAGGTAATCCTGGAGAATAGTGTAAAGGAAATAGACCAGGAGAAATTTTATCTTTTGAATTTATATTAATTATTATTTTTTGATTCAAAGTTTTTTTAATCTTTGAAACACTCAATCCTCCATATCTTAGTAATCTAGGTTTATTTGTTATATTTAATATTGTAGACTCGACACCAATTTTACAAACACCACCATTCAAAATAAATTTTATTTTGTTGCCAAATTCATCTTTGACGTCTGCTGCTTTTACTGCACTTAATCTTGAAGAAATATTAGCACTTGGTGCTGCAATTGGATATTTTAAATTTTTGAGTAATTTTCTAAATAGAGGATGTTTTGGAAATCTTATAGCAACTGTTTTTTTATTATTGGTTACAAACTTTGATATTTTAGAATTTTTTTTGAGCTTCAATATATATGTTATTGGTCCTGGAGAAAATTTTTTATAAAGTTTAATAAAACTATCATTTATCTCACAGTCTTCTGAAATTTTTTTTAAATTATAGTAGTGAACAATTAGTGGATTGTTAGTAGGTCTTCTTTTTAGTTTAAAAATTTTTTTAACAGCTGTGTCTGAGTATGCGTTGCCTGCGAGTCCGTAAACAGTTTCTGTTGGAACAGCTACACAATGACTTTTATCTAAGTAATTTTTCGCTTTTTTGATGTTTGATTGAATATTTTTCATGTAATAGTAATGATTAATATATGAAAGATAAAAATTTACCACTCGATTATGATAATAGAACGCTTGAAGAGTTAACAGATGAAGCAAATCAAATGATAAAGTCTTTAGAAGAAAAAGATGACCTAGACAATTCTGTAGAAAGCTATCAAGAGTTACTAAAATTAAATAATTTAATTGAAAAAAAATTTCAAAAAAATTTAAGATCTATTAGTGAAAATACAAATAAAAAAATTAAGGATATCATTAAGAGAAAGTGAAAAATCAACTTAATAAAATTGCAAAAGATACCAATTTATTCTTGAAAAAATATATTCAGGAACAAGAAAATTCCAAATTAATTTATGCAATGAAGTATGGATTATTTCCTGGAGGAAAAAAAATTAGATCTAAAATATTAATTGATATTGGATCGTTATTCTCAATTAACTATCACACATTAATTGCTATAGGCGCTGCTGTAGAATGTATTCATGCTTATTCTCTTATTCATGATGATTTACCATGCATGGATAATGATAATATGAGAAGAGGTAAACCATCAACTCATATTAAATTTGGTGAGTCGACAGCTGTCCTCGCTGGAAATTCATTATTAACAATGGCTTTTGAAATTTTAACTAGTTCCAAGATAAAGTTGAGGGACAAAATTAAAGTTAAATTAGTAGATAAACTTTCTATGTGTTCAGGACATTTGGGTATAGCGGGTGGTCAATATTTAGATTTAGATTTTGAAAAAAAGAAAGTTTCAGAAAAACAAATTATAGAAATGGAAATTAAAAAAACAGGAAAACTTTTTAGTTTTTGTTGTGCAGTACCAGCAATCATTAAGGAGAAAAGTCTAAAGGAAATAAAATTTTTTGAGAGTCTTGGTTCTGATATTGGTCTTCTTTTTCAAATAGCAGATGATTTAATAGATTTTAAAGGTAATTCTAAAATTGCTGGGAAGAGAACAAAAAAAGATCAAAAAAAAGGCAAAGCTACGCTTATAAGTTTACTAGGTTATGATGCTTCAATCAAATATTGTGGTAAGATTATTTCAGATATTAATAGAAATTTAAAAATTTATGGTTCAAAATCAGAAAATTTAAACGATACATTAGAATTTATATTGAATAGAAATAAATGAAAAATAATTACAAGTTTTTAGATAATATTAACTTTCCATCCGATTTAAGAAAAGTTTCTGAAAATGATTTACAACAAGTGGCTGATGAAGTTAGAGAAGAGATGATCAGTGCAGTATCTAAAACTGGTGGACATTTAGGTGCAGGTCTAGGGGTTGTTGAGCTGACTGTAGCTCTGCACTATGTTTTTGACACACCTAATGATAGATTAATTTGGGATGTAGGACACCAAGCATACCCACATAAAATTTTAACAGGAAGAAAACAAAAAATTACAACCTTAAGACAAGGCAACGGTTTATCAGGTTTTACTAAAAGATCTGAGAGTGAGTATGACCCATTTGGTGCAGCTCATAGTTCCACATCTATATCATCTGCACTTGGCATGGCTGAAGCAAATAAATTAGAAAATAAATCTTCGAATGTAATAGCAGTTATTGGAGATGGCGCAATTAGTGCTGGTATGGCATATGAAGCTATGAATAATGCTGGCGCATCAAAAACTAAAATGATCGTTATATTAAATGATAATGACATGTCTATAGCAAAACCAGTAGGAGCAATGAGAACATATTTAGCAAAGTTATTTACTGGAAAAATCTATTTTAGCTTAAGAGAAACTTTAAAATTAATCACCTCAGCTTTTTCAAAAAGATTCAGTGCTAAAGCTGGTAAGGCAGAAGATTTTTTTCGTTCTGCTGTCACCGGTGGAACACTATTTAGCTCACTTGGTTTTTATTATGCAGGACCAATAGATGGACATGATCTTTCCACACTTGTCCCTATTTTAAGAAATGCTAGAGACTCAAAGCATGAGGGTCCAATTATGATACATATTAAAACTCAAAAAGGAAAAGGATATTCTTATGCTGAAAAAGCTAGCGATCACTATCATGGAGTATCAAAATTTAATGTTGAAACTGGAGAGCAACAAAAAAGTGGTTCTAATTTACCTTCATATACAAAAGTTTTTGCAAATACACTTGTTAAGCATGCAAAAAAAGACAGTAAGATTGTTGGAATAACTGCAGCAATGCCAGGTGGAACCGGTATGGATATCTTTGGCAAGGAATTTCCAAAAAGAATGTTTGACGTTGGTATAGCTGAACAGCATGCAGTTACTTTTGCTGCGGGTCTTGCAACAGAAGGGTATAAACCCTATGCCGCTATCTATTCTACCTTTCTTCAGAGAGCTTACGATCAAGTAGTGCATGATGTAGCAATACAGAGTCTACCTGTAAGATTTGCAATTGATAGAGCTGGATTAGTTGGCGCAGATGGATCAACGCATGCAGGGTCTTTTGATATTACTTATTTGTCAACTTTACCAAATTTTATCGTGATGGCAGCTAGTGATGAAGCTGAGTTAATAAAAATGATTAATACTTCGGTTGATATTAATGATAAACCCTGTGCAATAAGATATCCAAGAGGAACAGGTATTGGAGTTGAACTTCCTTCAATAGAGGAAAAAATAGAGATAGGTAAAGGAAAAATTATTCAGCAAGGAACTCAAGTTTGTTTGTTGAGCTTAGGAACTAGACTTGAAGAATGTAAAGTAGCTGCAGAAGAATTGAAAGCAAAGGGTATTTCAACAACAATTATAGATGCCAGATTTGCAAAACCTTTAGATGAAGACTTAATTTTAAAATCTGCAAGAGAACATGAATTAATGATTACAATTGAGGAAGGTTCTATAGGAGGATTTGGTTCCCATGTTAAAAATTTATTAGCTGAAAAAGGGATATTTGATAAAGGGTTAAAATTTAGATCCATGACTCTTCCAGATGAATTCATAGAGCAAGATAATCCAAAAAATATGTATGATATTGCTGGACTTAATAGTCCACAAATTACAAAAAAAGTTTTAGAAGTTTTATTTAATAAGGATTCAATTAGAGTAGTAAAAAACTAATTATTTATCTGCACTGAGCCTGATTCATTAGGTAGTGGTCTAATAAAACACAATTCATCATAGCTTCTCCAACTGGAACAGCTCTTATTCCTACGCAAGGGTCATGTCTCCCTTTAACTGATATTGTGGTATTTTTTCCGAATTTATTAATAGTTTTTCTTGTAGTTAAAATTGAAGATGTAGGTTTAACTGCAAATGATGCTATTATTTCTTGCCCTGAAGAAATTCCGCCTAAGATCCCGCCTGCATTATTAGAGTTAAATTTTAATTTTTTATTTTTTAATGATATTTCGTCAGAGTTTTGCTCGCCACTTAGTTGTGCAGAATTCATTCCAGCACCAACATTTACTCCTTTAACTGCGTTAATGCTCATAAACGCTGATGCAATGTCAGAATCTAATTTTGAATAAATAGGCGCACCAAGACCTGCAGGAATACCTCTTGCTCTAACCTCTATTACAGCACCACATGATGACCCTGATTTTCTTACACCAAGTAAATATTTTTCCCATAACTTAATCATAGACTTATCTGGACAAAAGAATGGATTTTTTGAAATAATTTTATCATTCCACTGTGACGTATCACATCCTAAGATTCCTAATTGAGTTACAGCACCTATAACTTTAAATTTTTTTCCTAATTTTTTTTGAAGTACTAGTTTAGCTATAGCACCAGCCGCAACTCTTGAAGCTGTCTCTCTAGCTGAAGATCTTCCTCCACCTCTGTAATCTCTAATTCCGTATTTTTTGAAATAGGTAAAGTCCGCATGCCCTGGTCTGAATTTATCTTTTATATTTCCATAATCTTTAGATCTCATGTCTTTATTATAAATAATTAAAGAAATTGGTGTGCCAGTAGTTTTTCCTTCAAATACACCTGAAAGTATTTGGACTTTATCGTCTTCTTTTCTTTGTGTGGTAAATTTTGATTGTCCAGGTTTTCTTTTATCTAATTCTAATTGAATATCTTTTTCATCTAGATTTATGTTTGGAGGACAACCGTCAATTATACAACCAATAGCAGGACCGTGAGATTCACCCCAAGTTGTGAAACGAAATAGCTTTCCAAAAGTGTTAAATGACATTATTTATATTATATAGATTATTTTGTTTAAATTATGAATGAAAAAAACCAACTTGGTATAAACAGCTGCTTTTTAAATTTAGATGACCCAATTAAGTTATTTGAAATATGGATGGAAAAAGCCAAACAGACTGAACCAAATGATCCAAATGCAGTTGCGCTAGCAACTTCAAGTAAAAATAATGTTCCATCAGTCAGAATGGTGCTCCTTAAGGATTTTAATAAAGATGGATTTGTTTTCTACACTAATTTAAATAGTCGAAAAGGTAATGAACTAAAGGAAAATCCTAACGCTTCAATGTGTTTTCATTGGAAAAGTCTTTTAAGACAAGTCAGAATTACTGGGACTGTATCATTAGTTTCTGATGATGTTGCAGATGAATATTATTCTTCCAGAGCATATGAAAGTAGAATTGGTGCATGGGCATCAAATCAGAGCCAAGAATTAAAAAATAGAGATGAATTGATAAATTCAATTAAGGTATATAAAAATAAATATTCTGATGAAACAAAAGTTCCTAGACCAAAACACTGGTCTGGGTGGAATTTAAATCCACAAAATATAGAGTTTTGGCTAGATGGAGAAAATAGAATTCATGAAAGATTACTCTATACAAAAAGCCAGAATGGATTATGGAATAAAGCTTTATTAAGTCCTTAAAAATTTCTCGCTAAACTGAAAGATGTAAGTTTTTTAAGAATTTCTTTTTCTTTAGTATCCCTGAACACACTTAAAGAATTTGATGCTAAATTAATATAGTGCTGAGCTTTTTGGTAGCACTCATTTATAATCTTATATTTATTAATCAAAGATATAATATTATTAAAATCTTCTTTTGTTCTCTCTTTTTTATTAAATACTTCTTTTAGCTTATTTTTTTCATTGTTTTCTAATTTTTGGTAAAGCAAGATTATCGGTAAAGTCACTTTTCCTTCAAAAAAATCTTTTCCTATTTTTTTTCCAAATAACTTTAATTCAGAATTATAATCTAATGTGTCATCTGCAATTTGAAAAGTTAACCCTAAATTCCTTCCATAAAATTCTAGCGCATCCTTTTCTTTATTTTCTACTTCAGCTAAAATTGCACCTACTTTTGTTGAAGCAGCAAATAGTTCTGCAGTTTTGGCAGAAATAATTTTTAGATATGTTTCTTCAAGCATATCAACTTCATTATTATGTTGTAGTTGTAATACTTCTCCCTGGGCAATTTTAGATGAAGTTGATGATAATAATTTTAATACCTCTAAGTTTCCATCTTCAACCATCATCTCAAAACATCTACTTAAGAGATAATCTCCAATTAAAACCGAGGAATGATTGCTCCAAATTTTATTTAAAGTTTCTTTACCTCTTCTAATCTCACCTTCATCGATAACATCATCATGCATCAAAGTTGCACTGTGAATAAGTTCTACACAAGCTGCTAAATTTACATCTCTTGAACCTTTTGAGTAACCACATAACTTAGCACTTCCTAATGTTAATAAAGCCCTTAGTCTTTTGCCACCAGTCTCTATATGATAATTAGTCATTTTTTGAACTAATTGAACATCACTAGTCAATTTGGATTTTATTCTTTCTTCAGTCAAAGCTAGTTTTTCTTCAACAGAATCCTTCAATTGGAAATATGAATTATTTATCTGGTTTTTAAGCTGTACTACAGTTCCCATATTAATTTTAAATTAATATAAATAAGCTATATTTATTACTTATCATTTGACGCACCTATTTCTTCAATTATAAGTAGTCTTTATAATCAACTAAATATTCTGTAAGAGATAAATATGTTCTCCTTTTTAAAAAAGAAAAAAATTGTTTCACATATTAAATTAAATGGTGTCATTGGTAATGCTGGTAAATTTAAGCAAGGTATTGATTTTGCAGGACAGGAAGAAATTATTAAAAAAGCTTTTTCACTAAAAAAAGCTGCTGCAGTAGCAATATCAATCAATTCTCCAGGAGGTTCACCTGTACAGTCACATTTAATTTATAGTTTTATTCGTCAGCAAGCTAAAAAAAGTAATAAGAAAGTTATTTTTTTTGCAGAAGATGTTGCTGCATCTGGGGGATATCTTATCTCATGTGCTGGAGATGAAATTTATGCAAATTCAAGTTCAATTATTGGGTCTATAGGGGTTATATATTCATCATTTGGTTTTACTGAACTAATTAAGAAAATAGGTGTTGAGAGAAGGGTTCATACAGCTGGAAAGAACAAGAGCACACTAGATCCATTTATGGAAGAAAAGGAAGAAGATATTCAAAGACTTAAAAATATTCAATTAGATTTACACCAAGATTTCATAAATGTTGTTGAAAAAAGTCGTGGAGCAAAATTAAATAAAACAGAAGTAGAATTATTTTCTGGTGAATTTTGGTCAGGTTCAAGAGCTATGAAATTAGGATTAATAGATGGCATAGGAGATGCACATGAAATCTTAAAAGAAAAGTATGGTGAAGATGTTGTAATTAAAAAATTTGAAAAAACAAAAGGGTGGTTAAGTCAAAAACTTTCATCTTCAAATCATATTGACCAATTTGCAAATATTTTAGATGAAAGATCAATCTGGCAAAGATATGGTTTCTAAATCAAAAGAGAAAATTCTTACATTTCAAGATACAATTTTAAATCTTCAAAAGTTTTGGAGTAAAAAAGGATGTGTAGTTCTCCAACCTTATGACATGGAAGTAGGAGCAGGCACATTTCATCCAGCAACGACATTGAGGTCATTAGGGGCTAAACCTTGGAAGACAGCATATGTGCAGCCATCAAGAAGACCCACAGATGGAAGGTATGGAGATAATCCAAATAGACTTCAGCATTATTATCAATTTCAAGTTCTTATAAAACCTTCGCCTGAAAATATTAAAAAACTTTACCTCAATAGTTTATCATCTATAGGAATTGATCATTCAGATCATGATATTAGATTTGTAGAAGACGACTGGGAAAGTCCAACATTGGGTGCTGCTGGTCTTGGTTGGGAAGTATGGTGTGATGGTATGGAAATTACTCAATTTACTTATTTTCAACAGATGGCAGGATTTGAGTGCAAACCTGTTTCTGTAGAAATTACATATGGATTAGAAAGAATATGCATGTTTATTCAGCAGCAAAAAAATGTCTACGATCTGTTATGGAATGATGATGGTGTAAAATATAAAGAAGTATTTCATCAAGCTGAGAGAGAATTTTCGGCATATAATTTTGAACATGCAAATGTAGAGTCACTTTTTAAAATGTTTGATATGCACGAGTTGGAAGCAAAGTCATTAGTTGAAAAAAAAATTTCACTACCAGCTTACGATCAATGTTTAAAAGCAAGTCATGTGTTTAATATATTAGATGCACGTGGAGCAATTAGCGTTGCTCAAAGAGCAGGATATATTGCAAGAATAAGAGATATTACAAAAGCAGCTGCTAGTATTTGGTTAGATAGTCAAAAATAATGTCTGAATTTTTCTTAGAATTGTTTAGCGAGGAAATACCTTCAAATTTACAAAAAAATTTAAGAGAAAATTTACTAAAAAGTTTTAATGAATTTTTTTTAGAAAAATCTATTAAATTTAAAAAAAGTTCGTCTTACTCAACACCCAATAGGTTGTTAATTTTGTTTGAGGGGGTTGAAAAGAAGATAGTTTTAAAATCTGAGGAAATAAAAGGTCCGAGTACAAAGTCTCCGGATGCTGCGCTGGAGGGATTTGCGAGATCAAATGCTGTTTCAAAAAAAGAATTGTTTATAAAAAAAACAGATAAAGGTGAGTTCTATTTTTACAAAACTATATCAAAAAAATTAGATACTCATACTTTATTAGAAGGAGCCATACCTCAAATACTGAATAAAATTCAATGGAAAAAATCAATGAAATGGTCAAATTATGAACTATTATGGGGTAGGCCGTTAAAATCTATCTTATCCATCTTTGATAAAAAAAAACTAAATTTTAAATTTCATCATTTCATTTCATCTAACTCGACATTTATAGATAAAGAATTTGAAGAAAAGAAAAAACTATTTTCAGACTTTAAAACATATAAAGATTTTTTTAAAAAAATGGATATACTTATCGATCACGCTGAGAGAAAAGATTTAATAGAAAAAAAATTCGATATTATTTTAAAAAAAAGAAATATAAATATTGACAGCAATCCCAAGCTTCTTCAGGAAGTAGTCGATTTAACTGACCAACCTAACGTAATTGTTTGTGAATTTGATAAAAAATTTTTAAATATACCCAAAGAGATTTTAATACTAACCATGCAATATCACCAAAAGTATTTTCCTACTTTTGATAAAAAAGGAAACATTACAAATCAATTTTTGGTAGTAGCAAACAATAAAGATAAAAAAGGATTAATTAAACTAGGAAATGAAAGAGTAGTTGAAGCAAGATTAAGTGATGCAGAATTTTTCTGGCAGAAAGATAAAGCTCAAAACATGGTCAAAAAAATTTCTGATTTAAAATTAATGAATTATTTCAAAGGTCTCGGAAATTATTTTGATAAAGCTCAAAGAATGAGAAAGCTTGGTGCTAACATTTCTGACGAGTTATTAATTAGCAAAGAAAAAGTAGAATTATCAGCATCTATAAGCAAAGTAGACTTGTTATCTGAATTGGTTGGTGAATTTCCAGAACTTCAAGGAATTATGGGAGGTTATTTTGCAAATGAGCAAGGTTTTGATAAAGAAATATCACTTGCTGTTAGTGAGCAATATTTACCCGTTGGATCTGGAACAAAAATTCCAAAAAAACCTTATAGCATTGCTTTATCCTTAGCTGACAAGATTGATACTTTAGTTGGATTTTTTGGTGTAAACCAAAAACCAACAAGTTCCAAGGATCCTTTTGCCTTAAGAAGATTAGCATCAGGGATTATTAGAATTATTATTGAAAATAAAAAAAATTTTAAAATTAGAGATTTAATAAATTATTCTTCAAGTTTGTATCAGGATCAAGGATTTGAATTTGAGAATAAATCTTTACAAAAAGAATTACAAGATTTTATATTAGAGAGATTAAAATATTATATGAAGGGGGAAAATATTCGAAACGATATAATACAAGCTTCAATAAGTTCTGCTAACTTAGATCAATCTGTAATTATTTTTAATAAAGCAAAAAATTTAAATAAAATAATAAATAAACAAAACGGAATAGATATTATTTCAAGCTATAAAAGAGCATCAAATATTCTAGAAAGTGAATTAAAAAAAGATAAAATTGAATTATCTAATACAACTGACCCTGGTATTTTTAAAACTGAACTTGAAAAAAATCTATTTAAAAAAATTAATGAATTGAGGAAATATTTTTCAAGTCTTAATAATGATGAAAATTTTGTTCAAACATTGGACAATTTAGCAAGTATAAAAAGAGAGGTATTTGATTTTTTTGATAATGTAATTGTAAATGAGGATGATCTGGTAATTAGGAAAAATAGGCTAGAACTAATTCAAATGATGTGTAAAACATTCGACAATTATGTTAATTTTTCTTTAATCGAGTCGAGCTAATGAAGAAACTCATATTAAACTTTAATTCGAAACAATCTAAAAGTATTAAAAATCCAAAAAATTTTTTAGGCGGGAAAGGTGCTAACCTTTCTGAAATGGGGAGGATGGGGTTGCCAGTTCCTCCTGGTTTTACAATATCTACTAAAGTCTGTGAGATTTTTTATAAAGATAAAAAAAAATTAAATAACAATTTAATTTCTCAAATTAAAAAAGAATTAAAAATTATTGAAAAAGATGTTTCTAAAAAATTTGGAGACCTAAAAAATCCTTTGTTATTATCGGTTAGATCGGGTGCTAGAGTATCTATGCCAGGAATGATGGATACAATTCTCAATTTAGGTTTAAACGATAAAACAGTAAAGGCGTTAGCTTTGAAAACTTCCAATGGGCGATTTGCCAAAGACAGTTACAGAAGATTTATTCAAATGTATGGAAACGTTGTGATGGGTGTAGAGAGCTATCATTTTGAAGAATTAATTGAAAATTATAAATTAACAAAAGGTGTTTTGTTAGACACGGACTTAGATGAAAATGATTGGGATGGTTTAATTGAAGATTTTAAAAGAACAGTAAAAGAAAAAACGAAAAAAGAATTTCCTCAAGATGTATTTCAACAATTATTTGGAGCAATTAGTGCTGTATTTTTATCATGGGAAAGTAATAGAGCAAAAGTCTATAGAAAATTAAATCAAATACCAGCAGAATGGGGGACAGCAGTCAACGTTCAATCAATGGTTTTTGGTAATATGGGTGATGATTGTGCTACTGGTGTTGTATTTACAAGAAATCCATCAGATGGATCAAATGAAATATATGGTGAGTACTTAATTAATGCACAAGGTGAGGACGTTGTTGCTGGTACAAGAACACCTCAATATATAACTAAGAAGGCAAGAAAAAATGCTAAAGTTGAAGAACCATCAATGGAAGAGTCTTTGCCAAAAGTTTTCAATGAATTAAAAAAAATTTTAAAAAAATTGGAAAAACATTACAAAGATATGCAAGATGTAGAATTTACGGTTGAGAACAATAAACTGTGGATGCTTCAAACTAGATCGGGAAAAAGAACTGCTAAATCTGCGGTAAAGATTGCAGTAGATATGGTTAGGGAAAAATTAATATCAAAAAAAGAAGCAGTATTAAGAATTGATCCAAATTCTTTAGACACACTTTTGCACCCTACGCTTGATGAAAAGAGTACAATCAATGTAATAGCAAATGGTTTGCCTGCATCTCCAGGAGCAGCAAGTGGGAAAGTGGTTTTTACCTCAGAAGAAGCCGAAAGATTAAATTCGATGATGCAAGACACTATCTTAGTAAGAGTAGAAACATCACCTGAAGATATACAGGGAATGCATGCTGCAAAAGGAATTTTGACGGCCAGAGGAGGAATGACGAGTCATGCTGCAGTAGTTGCAAGAGGCATGGGAAGACCATGCGTATCTGGTTCAAGTGAAATTGATATAAATTATGAGATGAAGACATTTAAAACATCTTCAATGGAAATTAAAGAAGGGGACGTCATTACCATAGATGGATCAACCGGTAGAATTATATCAGGAAGTGTGGCAACAGTTAAGCCAGAGATATCTGGAGATTTTTCCAAGATAATGACTTGGGCAGATAGTTTTAGAAAATTAAATATTAGAACAAATTCTGAAACACCTAAGGATACCAAAACAGCAAAAGATTTTGGAGCTGAAGGAATTGGTCTTTGCAGAACAGAACACATGTTTTTTGATGAAGAAAGAATTTTATCAGTAAGGGAAATGATTTTATCAAAGACTAAAGAAGATAGATCAATTGCATTAAAAAAACTTTTACCTCATCAAAAAAAAGATTTTATAGAAATATTTAAAATTATGAGTGGATTGCCAGTTACAGTAAGATTGTTAGATCCACCTCTTCACGAGTTTTTGCCTCGAACAGATAAAGAAATTAATGAAGTTGCAAATATTGTTAAACTTCCAGTAAAAGAAGTAGAATCTAGAATTGATGAATTGCATGAACAAAATCCCATGTTGGGTCATAGGGGATGTAGACTTGGAATATCTTTTCCTGAAATATATGAAATGCAATGTAGAGCAATATTTGAAGCTCTAGCAGAGCTCAAAAAAGAAAAAATTAGATCTGCTTTTCCAGAAATTATGGTCCCATTAGTATCTACTGAAGCAGAAATAAAAATTATGAAAGATTTAGTAATTAGAATTGCAAGTGAAGTTCAAAAAGAGCATAAATTAAAAATTGAGTTTATGGTAGGTACGATGATTGAGCTTCCTAGAGCGGCTATAAAAGCCAAAGATATTGCAAAACATGCTGAATTTTTTAGCTTTGGTACTAATGATTTAACTCAAACTACATTTGGAATAAGCAGAGATGATAGTGGAAAATTTTTAAATGATTATTTAGATAATAAAATTTTTTCAATTGATCCGTTTATTTCGATAGATGATGGAGTTGGAGATTTAATCAAAATAGCCGTTGAAAAGGGAAAAAGTCAAAATAAAAATATTA
The DNA here is from genome assembly GCF_025558165.1 of Candidatus Pelagibacter ubique HIMB140. Taxonomy (NCBI): domain Bacteria; kingdom Pseudomonadati; phylum Pseudomonadota; class Alphaproteobacteria; order Candidatus Pelagibacterales; family Candidatus Pelagibacteraceae; genus Candidatus Pelagibacter; species Candidatus Pelagibacter communis. Next base: position 1,202,550 of record NZ_LAMZ01000001.1, read on the forward strand.
AACTTGGAATTTGTGGAGAACACGGTGGTGATCCTAACAGTATTTTATTTTGCTCAAAAGCTGGATTAAATTACGTTTCTTGTTCTCCATACAGAGTTCCTGTAGCAAGATTGGCTGCTGCACAAGCCGAATTAAAAGAAAAATAGAGAGAGTTTTATGAAGGGATACAGATTTATTACAGATGATGATACATCAAAATTTTGTCACCGTGTTACTGAGGCATTGTCAAATGGTTGGACTTTATATGGAGAGCCAAAAATGACATTTGATAAAAAGAGAGGTGTTATGCGTTGTGGACAAGCAGTAATAAAAAATTCACCTAAAAAAAAATACTCAAAAAAAATTAATTTATCATCAATTTAAAGTAGGGGGCGTTCTGTTGCCAGGTGCCCCGGACCCCGTGCTTAATTAACTAAGTTAATTATGCAGCAAGTGCGTAACTTTCGTTAGCAATTATAAATTAGCCCGTTACGGTGGAACAATCCCGAACGAAAGAATAGCCTTTAGTCACCCGTCGATTCTAGTTCACCCCCGTAAGTTGTAATGGTGGAGGTGGTGGGTACTGCCCCCACGTCCGCAATGGTTATTACGAAATTCGTTTATCGTCGTAGTTGGAAATCCAACATTAATAATATAAAAGTAATTACAATAGATTCAATAACAATCATGAAATTAACAAAAGAACAATCAGAAGAAATAAAAAACCAGCAATCCCAAAGCAATCAAACTAAAAGAGTTACCGCTCCAGAGCTTGAAAAAATACTCTATGAAGCGCTGCCAGCATTAGATCATGGATTTGTAAGAGTAGTTGATTATATGGGTGATGACACGTCTATAGTTCAGTCAGCAAGAGTATCTTATGGAAAAGGGACAAAGCAAGTTTCAACAGATAAAGGTTTAATAAAATACTTGATGAGACATTGGCACAGCACGCCATTTGAAATGTGTGAAATAAAATATCATATTAAACTTCCAATATTTATTGCAAGGCAGTGGATCAGACATAGAACTGCCAATGTAAATGAATACTCCGCAAGATATTCAATTTTAGATAAAGAATTTTATTTACCTACTAAAGAAAATTTAGCAGCGCAATCTACTAGCAACCGACAAGGAAGAGGAGATGTCCTTGAAGGAAAACAAGCAGAAGAAGTTTTAGAACTTTTGAAAAGTGATGCAGAGAGAACTTATGACAATTATGAAACAATGCTTAATGAAAGATATGATGGTTCAACAATTGACGATAATAAAAAAGGATTAGCAAGAGAACTTGCAAGAATGAACCTAACATTAAATACTTATACCCAGTGGTATTGGAAAACTGATTTATTAAATTTAATGAACTTTTTAAGGTTAAGAGCTGATAGTCACGCTCAGTATGAAATTAGAGTTTATGCAGACATAATGTTGGATACAGTTAAAAAATGGGTACCGATAACTTATGATGCATTTATGGATTACAGAGTAGGAGGAACAGAGGTTTCTGCTAAGGGAAAAGTTATAATTCAAAAACTTATTAAAGGTGAAAATGTAGATGTTGAAAGCTCTGGTCTATCTAAAAGAGAATGGAATGAATTAATGGTTGCTTTTGATCTTAAAGATAAGTTGATTTAATCTTCTCAGCAAAATCTAGATATATTTTTGAAATCTCATGGTCTGGGTTTGACTCCACTATTGGTTTTCCTTGATCACCAGAATTTCCAACTTCGGGATTTATTGGTATTTCTCCTAAAAAATCTTTTTGAAATTCTTCTGCTGTTTTTTTTACTCCGCCTTCTCCAAAAATTTTGTACTTCTTTCCATCATCTCCAACAAAAAAACTCATGTTATCAACTAAACCTAAAATTTTAACTCCAAGTTTATCAAACATTTTAATTCCTCTTTTTACATCTAAAAGAGCAACTTCTTGTGGAGTTGATACTATAATTGCACCATCCATTTTAATTTCTTGTGAAAAAGTTAATTGAGTGTCACCAGTTCCAGGAGGCATGTCAACAATTATAAAATCTAAATCTTTCCAATTAACCTTCTGAGTAAAAGTTTTAATTGCACTCGTCACCATTGGACCACGCCAAATCATCGGAGTTTGCTGATCTGCCAAAAATCCAATTGACATACATTGAATGTCATATTTTGTTATGGGGTCTAATTTTTGACCATCACTTTTTGGCTTTTCATTAATATTAAACATTTTTGGAATTGAAGGGCCATAAATATCAGCATCTAACAATCCAACTTTGCATCCAACTTTTTTTAAAGCCAAGGCTAGATTCGTTGCAAATGTAGATTTACCTACACCACCTTTTGCACTCGAGATTGCAATAGTAAACTTAGTTCCTAGAATTGGATTTTTTGTAAAAACTCTAGGCTCCACCTTCTTTTTCATTGCGTCACTTAGTTCTGTCTTTTTATCTGACATAAAACTATCCTTACTTGTTTTTTGCCATAAAGACACTATATACTTTGACATATGTCAGACGATTTTAGAGGCAGAGGCGGAAGCCCATGGGGAACACCTCCAGGAGGTGGTAGCGGAGGCAATGGTTCAGGAAGAGGACCAACACCACCAAACGTAGATGAAATCATAAGAGAGTTTCAAGATAAAATAAGAAAGTTTTTACCTGGCGGAAAATCTTCAGGTGGAAAGTCTATTGGATTAATTTTATTAGTCTTAGCCTTTGTATGGCTTGCAAGTGGGCTTTATAGAGTATTACCTGATGAACAAGGGGTTGTTCTTAGATTTGGAAAATTTGTTAAAACTACTCAACCTGGATTGAACTATCATATTCCTTTTCCAGTTGAGACTGTTCAAACTCCAAAAGTAACTAAAGTAAATAGAATCGATATTGGATTTAGGTCTGAGAGAGATAGTGGTTTTTCTACAGGTGGAGGAGTTGCAGATGTTCCTCAAGAAAGTTTAATGCTTACTGGTGATGAAAACATTGTAAACATCGATTTTTCAGTATTTTGGGTTATTAAAGATGCTGGAAATTTTTTATTTAAAATTCAGGATCCTGTAGGAACGGTTAAAGCAGCTGCAGAAACTGCAATGAGAGAAGTAATTGCTAAAAGTGATATTCAACCAATATTAACAGAAGGTAGATCAAGTATTGAGATTGAAACTCAAGAAATTATTCAAAGTATTTTAGATGATTATGAAAGTGGAGTACAAATTACTCAGGTACAAACGCAAAAAGCTGATCCACCTGATCAAGTAATTGATGCATTTAGAGATGTTCAGGCTGCAAGAGCAGATATGGAAAGATCTAAAAACGAAGCTGAAGCTTATGCAAACGATGTGATCCCAAGAGCAAGGGGGGAAGCGCAGAAAATTTTACAAGCTGCAGAAGCTTATAAAAAAGAAGTTGTTGCCAAAGCTGAAGGTGAAGCTAGTAGATTTTTAGCAATTTACAATGAGTATGCTAAAGCAAAACAAGTTACACAAGAAAGAATGTTTTTAGAGACAATGGAAACGGTTTTAGCAGATATAAACAAAATCATTATAGATAAAGAATCTGGTTCAGGTGTTGTGCCATATCTACCATTACCAGAGCTTAAAAAGAAAGAGACAAATTAAATGAAAGCTGGAAAAATAGTAGCTGGAATATTAGTTTTAATTGGTGTTGTAGCATTCCTATCAGTAATTATAGTTAAAGAAGTAAATCAAGCGATAATTCTTCAATTTGGTGATCCAAAAAGAATTATAATGAAACCAGGCTTGAACTTTAAGATACCATTTATTCAAAACGTTGTTTATTTAGATAAAAGGATTTTAAATTTAGATACTCCACCAGAGGAAGTAATTGCATCTGACCAAAAAAGATTGATTGTTGATGCTTTTGCGAGATTTCAAATAGTTGATCCTTTGAAATTTTATATTTCTGTTGGAGACGAAAGGGTTGCAAGATCAAGATTATCTACGATTATAAACTCAAGAATTAGAAATGTTTTGGGTCAAGAAGAATTACAAACTTTGCTATCACAAGATAGATCAAAACAAATGTCTTTGATTAAAGATGGAGTTAATAACGAAGCGCAAAATTTTGGAATAAATATTGTAGATGTAAGAATAAAAAGAGCTGATCTTCCTACGGCAAATAGTGATGCAATTTATAGAAGAATGCAGACTGAGAGGGAAAGAGAAGCAAAGGAATTTAGAGCAAAAGGTGCTGAGATGGCAGTAACAATTACTTCGACTGCTGACAAAGAAGTAACCGTGATATTAGCAGATGCTCAAAAACAATCTGAAATTATGAAAGGAGAAGGTGATGGCGAAAGAAATAAAATCTTTGCAGATGCTTTTGGACAAGACCCTGAATTCTTTTCTTTTTACAGATCAATGCAATCTTATAGCAAGGCTTTTACTGCAGGTGAAACCTCAATGATCTTGTCTCCAGATAGTGAATTTTTTAAATTTTTTGGAAATACAACTCCCGATATTAAACAATAATTTTTAGATGAATGAGCTAGTCATAGCTTTTGGTCTTTTTTTATTTATAGAGGGAATTTTATATGCCTTATTTCCAGCAAAAATGAAAAGTATGCTAAAGAAAATTGAACTTGTTAAAGATAGTCAACTAAGATCAGGAGGACTTATTTTTGCAGTTATAGGTTTTGTGATTATTTATTTTATTAAAAGTTAATATGAAAAAATTAAAATTTATTGTTTTAACAATTATATTTTCTCTAAGTTTTTCACTACAATCAAACTCTAGGCCTGTCCCAGCATCATTTGCAGATCTTGCAGAAAAATTAATGCCTTCTGTGGTAAATATTTCTACATCAACTACTGTGGTTACAAATAATAACTCTTTTCCATTTCAATTCCCTCCAGGATCTCCATTTGAAGACATGTTTAAAGAATTTGGAACTCCTAAAGAGAGAAAATCAGCAGCATTAGGCTCTGGATTTATTATTGATGAAAAGGGAGTAGTGGTTACAAATAATCACGTAATTCAGGATGCTGATGATATTATTGTTAGAGTAAACGGAGACCAAGAATATAAAGCAAAGGTGCTTGGTGCCGATCCTTTGATGGATATAGCAGTGTTACAATTAGATACAGAAGATAAATTTAAACCAGTTGGCTTTGGAGACTCTGATAAAGCAAGAATTGGTGATTGGGTTTTAGCAATTGGAAATCCATTTGGTCTTGGTGGGACAGTAACTGCTGGAATTATTTCAGCAAGGAACAGATCTATTGGGTTATCAAGATATGAAGATTTTATTCAAACAGATGCATCAATAAATTCAGGAAATTCAGGTGGACCTTTATTTGACATGGAAGGAAATGTAATTGGAATTAATACAGCCATCTTAGGAAGAAATGGTTCTATTGGTATAGGATTTTCAATTCCATCAAATAGTGCTCAACAAGTAATTAAACAACTTATAGAGTTTGGCGAAACAAAAAGAGGTTGGCTAGGTGTAAGAATTCAAGATGTAACAAAAGAAATTGCTGAGGTTGAAGAACTAGATAAACCAAGAGGCGCTTTAGTTGCAAGTGTTGCTGAAAATAGTCCTTCTGAAAAAGCAGGAATTCAGGCTGGAGATATTATTTTAGAGTTTAATGGAGTTGAGATTAAGCAAATGAAAGAGTTGCCAGCAATTGTTGCAAGAACAGAAGTTGGAAAAAATGTAGATGTAAAAATTTGGAGAAATAAAAAAGAAATAACTAAAAAGGTTTTGTTGGGAAGATTAGAAACCTCTGATGACTTCAAAGTAAGTGAAAATCCAAAACAAGATGAAAATAATTTAGATGAAATTGTAGAGAGTTTAAGAATATCAGTAAGACCTTTAACTAAAGAGGATATAAAAAACCGTAAATTACCAAACCAAACTACAGGATTAGTAATTACCAATATGGCTAATAACAGTCCTTTAGTAAACTCAATTGAAATCAATAGCATTATTATTGAAGCTCAGAAGAAAAAAATTAAATCAGCAGATGATTTAAGAGATATCACTCAGAAAGCAATAAACTCAAATCAAAAAACTATTTTAATTGCAATTTATAACAATCAAAATCAACGAAGATATATTGGCGTTAAATTAGATTAGTAATGGATTTGAAATCCAAGATAATTTTAATTTCAGGACCTACAGCATCTGGAAAATCAAATTTTGCAATTAAATTTGCAAAAAAAATTAATGGAGAAATTATTAATGCAGATAGTATGCAAGTTTATAAACAACTTAAAATTTTGTCAGCAAGACCTAGCCCAAAAAATTATCAGTCAATAAAACATCATCTATATGGTTTCCAAGATGCAAAGAAAAGTTTTTCAACCGGTGATTGGCTTAAAATTGCAAATAAAAAAATAATTGAAGTTAAAAATAGAAAAAAAATTCCAATTCTTGTTGGAGGTACTGGACTTTATTTTAAAGCATTAACTGATGGTTTGGTTCAAATTCCTAACATTCCAGTAAGGTTTAGAAATCAAATTAGAAATTTAAATAAAAAAATTGGTCAAAATAAATTTTATAAGCAATTATTAAAAATGGATCCTCTTTCAAAAAATAAAATTAATCCAACTGATACTCAAAGGTCAATTAGAGCTTTTGAAGTTAAAAAATTTACAAAGAAATCTCTTCATGAATGGTTTAAAAATACTAAATCAAATTATTTAGAAGAGGATTTTTTAAAAATTTATATTGATTACCCTCGTGCAGAGTTAGTTAAGAGAATTCATCAAAGAACTGGAAAAATGATTAAAATGGGTGCCGTGAAAGAGGTTAAAAGATTTTTAAAACTAAAAATTAATGATCAAATGACTGCATGTAAAGCAATTGGAATAAATGAAATTCAGGAATATTTAGCAAAAGAAAAAAAAATTGATGAAATCAAGGAAAAAATATCAATAAAAACTAGACAATACGCTAAAAGACAAAGCACGTGGGCTCGAGGAAACATGAGTGATTGGGTAAAACTTAAGCCATCTGAGATTAATAATTTTTTAAAAAAAATTTAATTTTTCCATACTTAACCTTGACCAATCAGCACAACTTCAGCTAGATTGCGAAATGCCAAAATTATTAACCGGAGCTGAAATCGTATTTAAGTGTCTTGAAGACCAAGAGGTAAACCATATTTTTGGTTATCCTGGTGGTGCTGTACTGCCAATATATGATGAGTTAAAAAATCATCCATCTATTAAACATATTCTTGTAAGACACGAGCAAGGTGCAGGTCATGCAGCTGAAGGTTATGCCAGATCATCTGGTAAACCTGGTGTTGTTTTAGTTACTTCAGGCCCTGGTGCAACTAACGTTGTTACAGCTTTAACTGATGCATACATGGACTCAGTTCCAATGGTTTGTATTTCGGGTCAAGTTCCAACACACCTTATTGGTACGGATGCATTTCAAGAATGTGACACAACAGGAATTACAAGACCATGCACAAAGCATAACTGGTTAGTAAAAGATATCAACGACCTTTCAGACGTTATGCATGAAGCATTTAAAGTTGCAACAACTGGAAGACCAGGTCCTGTATTAATTGATATTCCAAAAGATATTCAATTTGCAAAAGCAAAATATAAAAAACCAAAAAAAGAAAAAAGTTTAAACGGCAAATCTCACAATAAGTTTTCAACTGATGAAATTGACCAATTAATTAATTTAATTAGTAAAGCAAAGAAGCCAATAATTTATAGTGGCGGAGGCGTAATTAATTCAGGACCAAAAGCAAGTGAAGCTCTTAGAAAATTTGTTGAGCTAACAGGATTTCCAATTACTTCAACTTTGCAAGGTCTAGGTGCTTATCCTGGAGACGATAATCAGTTTTTAGGAATGCTAGGAATGCACGGAACGTATGAAGCAAACAATGCAATGCATGACTGTGATTTATTAATAAACATTGGCGCAAGATTTGATGACCGTATTACTGGAAAAATTGATGAGTTCTCTCCTAATTCAAAAAAAGTTCATATTGATATTGACCCATCATCAATTAATAAAATTATTAAAGTAGATCTTGCAATCGTAGGTGATGTAACGAAAGTAATTGATAAAGCAAACAAAACAATTGTTAAAAAGAAAAATGGTAATGGTAAATCAAATAAACCAAATATTGCAAAATGGTGGGAACAAATTCAAAAATGGAGAAATAAAGACTCTTTAAATTTTATTAACAGTGAAGATAGCATAAAACCTCAGCATGCTGTTCAAAGACTTTATCAGTTAACAAAAAATAAAGATACTTATGTAACAACAGAAGTAGGTCAGCATCAAATGTGGGCTGCTCAACATTATAAATTTAACAAACCCAATAGATGGATGACTTCAGGTGGATTAGGTACTATGGGTTATGGATTACCAGCAGCTGTTGGAGTTCAAGTAGCTCATCCAGAAAAATTAGTTATTGATATTGCAGGAGAAGCATCAGTTTTAATGACAATGCAAGAGATGTCCACGGCTGTTCAATATAATTTGCCAATAAAAATATTTATTTTGAACAACCAGTACATGGGAATGGTAAGACAGTGGCAAGAGCTGCTTCATGAAAAAAATTATTCTGAAAGTTATTCAGAAGCATTACCAGATTTTATGAAAATGGCTGATGCTTATGGCTGTAAAGGAATTAAGGCTGATAATCCATTAGAGCTAGATGAAAAAATTCAAGAAATGGTTGACCATAATGGCCCTGTTATTTTTGATTGTCATGTGGATCCAAATGAAAACTGTTTCCCAATGATACCTTCAGGTAAACCTCATAATCAAATGATCTTAGGACCAAACGATCAAGAAGAGAATAAAATAAAAGGAAAAGGCAAAGCCTTAGTTTAATCAAAATGCCAAAATCAAAGTCAGCTTATAGCTCTCCATCTATAAAACAAAAATCAGATACCTACATTTTTGTAGTTTGGGTAGATAATGAAGCGGGTGTTCTTGCAAGAGTGGTTGGCCTGTTTTCTGGCAGAGGTTATAATATTGAGTCTTTAGCGGTAGCAGAAATTGATGCTATCAAAAACATATCCAGAATAACAATTGTAACAACTGGAACACCACAAGTAATTGACCAGATTAGACTGCAATTAACCAAATTAGTTCCTGTGCACAAAGTTGCTGAATTTAAAAGAGACGATAAAGACGTGATTTTTAAAGAGATGGCTTTATTTAAAATTGTAGGTAAAAAAAATAAAATTGAAAAATGTTTAAATGCTTGTAAAAAATTTAACCCAGTAGTATTGGATGAAACAAAATCATCTGCAGTTATTCAAATAACAGCACTTAGACGAGAGATTGATAAAATGAGCAAAAAATTAAAACCCTTGGGACTTATAAGCACTTCAAGAACAGGGGCTGTTGCAATGACAAGAGGTGCAAAAATTTTTAACTAATTAATAGGAGATAAATTATGAAAATGTTTTATGAAAAAGATGCAGATGTAGATTTAATTAAAAATAAAAAAATTGCGATTTTTGGTTATGGGAGCCAAGGTCACGCTCATGCACTTAATCTAAAGGATAGTGGAGTTAAAGAAATTGTTGTTGCGTTAAGAGAAGGTTCATCAAGTGTTGCTAAAGCTGAATCAAAAGGTTTAAAAGTGATGAATTTATCTGATGCAGCTGCTTGGGCAGATGTTGTTATGATATTAACTCCAGATGAATTACAAGCTGAAATTTATAAAAATCATATTGAACAAAGAGTGAGAGAAGGAACAAGTATTGCTTTTGCTCATGGTTTAAATGTTCACTATGACTTAATTAAAGCAAGAAAAGATTTAGATGTATTTATGGTTGCTCCAAAAGGACCTGGTCATTTAGTAAGAAGCGAATATGAAAAAGGTGGTGGGGTTCCATGTTTGTTTGCTGTTCATCAAGATGGATCTGGTAAAGCCAGAGATTTAGCTCTTTCCTATGCTTCAGCAGTAGGTGGAGGTAGATCAGGTATTATTGAAACTACTTTCAAAGACGAAGTTGAAACAGACTTATTTGGTGAACAAACTGTTTTATGTGGGGGTTTAGTTGAACTAATTAAAAATGGATATGAAACTTTAGTTGAAGCTGGGTATGAACCAGAGATGGCATATTTCGAAACAGTTCATGAAGTTAAATTAATTGTTGATTTGATCTATGAAGGCGGAATTGCAAATATGAATTATTCAATTTCAAATACTGCTGAATATGGTGAGTATCAATCTGGTCCAAGAATTATCAATAAGGAAGAAACAAAGAAAAGAATGAAAGAAGTTTTGGCGGATATTCAATCAGGTAAATTTACCAAAGAGTGGATGGATGAGTGCAAAACTGGTCAAAAAAACTTCTTAGCAACCAGAGCGAAATTGGCTGAACATTCTGTAGAAAAAGTTGGAGCAGAATTAAGAGCTATGATGCCTTGGATAAGTAAGAAAAAATTAGTAGATAGCGATAAAAGTTAATTATTAATATAATTTTATATCTGTAATAATCTTTTTTTTTCACTTATAATTTTTTTATAAATTTAAAAAAGAGGTTAATTATGAAGGCTAAAAATTTAGTAAGAATATTACTATCATTAGTTCTAGTATTTGGATTTTCTTCAGCATGGGCAAAAACTATCAAATGGTCAATGCAAGGAGACAGTCTTACACTAGATCCACACGCACAAAACGAAGGTCCAACTACTCAAGTATCTAGACAAGTTTATGAAGCTCTTGTTCAAAGAGCAGTAGATATGAAAATTGAACCAGCGTTAGCAAGAAAATGGACAGCTACAGATCCTAATACTTGGATCTTTAATTTAAGAGAAGATGTAAAATTTTCTGATGGTTCTAAAATGACATCAGCTGATGTTGTATTTAGTATATTAAGAGCTAAACAAAGAACATCTGATTTCAAAGAATATATCAGCACGATATCTGATGTTAAAGCTGTTGGGGAGTATGCTGTTAAAATTACAACAAGCAAACCTAATCCTATACTTTTAAATCAACTGTCAAATATTTTTATAATGTCTAGAGCTTGGTCAGAGGCAAACTTTGCAATGTCTCCTCAGAATTGGGATGCAGGACAAGAAACCTTTTCAGCAACTAATGCTTTGGGAACGGGTCCATTTAAAATTACTTTGAGAGAACCGAACACAAAAACAGTCTTTAAAAGAAATAAGCATTGGTGGGGTGATATGGAAGATGATGGCATAAAGCAAATTGAGTTACTTCCAATTAAAAATGCTGCAACAAGAGTAGCTGCCTTACTGTCTGGTGAGATTGATTTAGTGACTGATGCACCTGTTCAAGATTTAAAAAGAATTGGTTCTTCTTCAGGACATCAAGTTGTAAGTACACCGCAGATGAGAACAATCTTTTTAGGAATGGATCAGGCAGCAGATAAATTAAGAACTGGAAACACTGGCGATAATCCTTTCAAGAAAAAAGAAGTTAGACAAGCACTTTATCAAGCAATTGACATTGAGGCTATCAAGAAAAAAGTAATGAGAGGTCTAAGTGAGCCAGCTGGAATAATTACATTCCCAGGAGTAAATGGTTACACAGCAGAACTTGATAAAAGATTACCTTATGATGTTGATGCAGCAAAAAAACTTTTAGCTAGCGCAGGTTATCCTAATGGGTTTGATGTTGAACTAAGATGTCCTAACGATAGATATGTAAATGATGAAGCAATTTGTACAGCTGTTGTTGGTATGTTGGGTAAAATTGGAGTTAACGTTAACTTGTTTGCTCAAACAAAAAGTAAACACTTCAAAGAGCTAAAAGATGACCAAGGTGATTTTTATATGCTTGGATGGGGTGTACCAACTTTAGATAGTCATTACGTATTTCATTATTTATATGAAACAGGTGCTAGTTGGAACAAAGTTAACTTCAGTAACCCTGATGTAGATGCTGCAATTAGAGTTATGGAAGGTGAAGTTGATTTAGATAAAAGAAACGCCGCAATTGCAAATGCTTGGAAAATTGTAAAAGATGATATTGCTTATCTTCCTTTACACCACCAAGTAATTTCTTGGGCATCTAAAAGTAACGTGAACGTTCCTATCAGACCTAATAACGAACCGTTATTTAGAGCTGCTAGCGTAAATTAAATTAAAATTATAGTAAGCCCCTTAAATTTATAAGGGGCTTATAAATTTAAAATCCTCATAAATTGATAAAGTATTTTTTTAAAAGATTATTTCAATCAGCTTTGGTAATGCTAGTTGTTGCCTTTGTTTCTTTCTCTTTATTTAATTTTGTTGGAGACCCAATAAACAACATGGTAGGAGAAGAAACTTCAGATGAAGAAAGAGCTGAATTAAGAGAAACATTGGGTTTAATGGATCCAATTCATGTTCAATTTTCAAGATTTGTAATTAATGCGTCTAAAGGAGAGTTTGGTATCTCATATCAATTAAGAAGACCTGTGTCTGAACTGATTGTTGAGAGATTGCCAGCTACTATTGAGCTTGTTGTAATTTCTGCTTTGATAGCATTAGTGACAGGAACTTTTTTAGGAGTTTATACGGGAATAAATAGAAAGGGTTTTTTAAGCGACTTTGTTTTAGCAATTTCATTGCTTGGAGTGTCACTGCCCACATTTGTAATTGGGATACTATTTATTTATTTATTTGCTGTAATTCTAGGAGTGCTCCCCTCGTTTGGTAGGGGAGAAGTTGTTGATATAGGATTTTGGACAACAGGTTTTTTAACAGTTTCAGGTCTTAAAGCGATAATTCTTCCATCAGTTACATTAAGTCTTTTTCAAATGACATATATCATCAGGCTAGTAAGAGCTGAAATGATGGAAATTTTACAAACTGATTATATAAAATTTGCCAGAGCACGTGGAATTAGTGAAGACAGTATAAAATATAAACATGCGTTAAAAAATGGTTTGATACCTGTAATAACAATTGCTGGAATTAATATTGGAACTTTAATTGCGTTTTCAATTATAACTGAAACCGTTTTTCAATGGCCTGGAATGGGTTTCTTGTTTATTCAAGCTGTTCAGTTTGTAGATATACCAATTATGTCGGCTTATTTAGTTTTCATTGCATTTGTTTTTGTGATGATAAATTTTATAGTTGATATTCTTTATTATTTTATTGATCCAAGGATTAGAGTTAAAGGAGATGCCGCAAGTGGATAATAATTTAAATTTAACAAGATGGGAAAGAATCAAGGATAGTGATATCTATCATAGCTTCATAAAATCTCCGACAGCAATTATATCTTCTGCAATTTTATTTATTATTTTTTTCTGTTCTTTTTTTATTGAATTTTTAACTCCTTACACTCCTTTTGATCCATCATCTTTATCTTTGATGGATGCATTTACACCACCATCTTGGACAGAAGATGGTTTAGCACAATTTATTCTAGGAACAGATGGTCAAGGAAGAGATATGTTATCAACCATTTTATATGGATGTAGAATATCTCTTATTGTAGGTTTTGCTGCAATTATATTTAGTCTAGTTCTTGGTGTTGGTTTAGGATTAACAGCTGGATATTTTGGTGGCAAATATGAAATGGTAGTAATGAGACTTACAGATGTTCAGTTGACTGTACCAAGTATATTGATGGCACTCTTGGTTGATGGAATAGCAAGAGGATTAATTTCAAGAGAAATGCATGATGAAATGGCGATATATGTTTTGATATTTGCTATTGGAATTTCTGAATGGCCACAGTTTGCAAGAGTATCTAGGGCAGCAACTTTGGTAGAAAAAAATAAAGACTATGTTTCTGCCTCAACGATAATTGGTGTTTCAAATATAGTAATTATGTTTAAACATATTTTACCAAATATTATGAGACCAGTTTTGGTCATCGGTACAATTGGTCTAGCTCTTGCTATCTTAGCAGAATCGACTTTAAGTTTTTTGGGTGTTGGGGTTCCACCAACAACTCCTTCTTTAGGTACATTAATAAGATTAGGAAATGATTTTTTATTTTCAGGAGAATGGTGGATTACATTTTTTCCAGCAATTTTTTTGGTGATTTTAGCTTTTTCCATTAATTTATTAGGAGATTGGATGAGAGACACTTTAAATCCAAAATTAAAAAAATGAGTTTTTTAAAAATAAATAATTTAAGTGTTGATTACAAAATGCGTAAAGAGACTGTTTACGCAGCCAAAAACGTTAATATTGAGGTAAATAAAGGTGAAATTTTAGGATTGGTCGGCGAATCTGGTTCTGGAAAAAGCACTGTTGGAAACGCTATAATTAATTTAATTGATGAGCCAGGAAAAGTCTCGAGTGGTTCAGTAATTTTGGGAGACTTAAATATTCATGAAAACTCAGAGAGTATAATTAAATATCGAGGTAATAAAATTGGATTAATATTTCAAGACCCACAAACATCTTTAAATCCAATATTAACAGTTGGCGAACAATTAATTGAAACTATACAAACTCATCTAAATTTAAATAAAGAGGAAGCAAAAAATAAATCTATTAATTTATTAAAAGAAGTTGGTATTAAGGATGCTGAAAAAAGATTTAATGACTATCCTCATCAGTTTTCAGGAGGAATGAGACAAAGAGTGGTTATTTCTTTGGCTTTATGTTGCGAACCAGAATTATTGATTGCTGATGAACCTACTACTGCTTTAGATGTTTCTATTCAATCTCAGATTTTAGATTTAATTAAAAAACTCACAAAAGAGAGAAACTTAGCTGTGATTTTAATCACTCATGATATGGGTGTTATTGCTGAAACTGCCAATCGTGTAGCTGTGATGAAAAGTGGAAATTTAGTTGAAATTGGAGAAACAAAAAAAATATTAACAACTCCTCAACAAAGTTATACCAAAAGTCTTGTAAGCTCGGTTCCACCTACCAATAAGAAAATTTCAAGATTTGTAATAGTAGAAAAAGAAAATAAAAATAAAGAAAATAACATCAAAATTTTGAATAGATGGACTAAAAAAGAAATTACCAATCAAGATTTAGTTCAAGTAAAAATTTTAAATAAAAGTTTTGATGACAATTTTTTTACAGAAAATTCTAAAAATTCTGTGTTAGCAGTAAATAATGTTTCATTCGAAATAAAAGAAGGTGAGTCATTTGGATTAGTAGGTGAAAGTGGTAGTGGAAAATCAACTATTGCAAAAATGATTGTAAATTTATTTAAACCTTCATCAGGAGATATATTTTTTGATAATACTTGTATTACAAAAATAAAAAATAGATCAGAACTAATGAAATTTAGAAAACAAATACAAATGATTTTTCAAGATCCCTATTCATCACTGAATGGTAGATTGAAAGTAAAAGATATTATTGCTGAGCCTATTACGCTTCACAATCCTTCGATATCTAATTCTGATCTAAATAATTATGTCTATGATTTATTAGATTCTGTTGAAATGTCTCAAAAATCAGCAGATAGATATCCACATGAATTTTCTGGTGGTCAAAGACAAAGAATTTCAATTGCAAGAGCTTTAGCAACCCAGCCAAGACTCTTAGTTTGTGATGAACCCACATCTGCATTAGACGTTAGTATTCAAGCACAAATATTAAATTTATTAAAAGATCTTCAAGAGCAATTAAATTTAACTATTTTATTTATTAGCCATGACTTACCGGTTGTAAGACAAATGTGTGATAGAATTGGAGTTCTAAAAGATGGCAAGTTATGTGAAGTTTCAAATACTGAGGATTTATTTTTGAACCCTACCCATGAATACACAAAGGAACTTTTACACTTGATGCCTAAAATTGAGTCTATTTATAATTAATTTTTGTATCACCTAAAATGGACGAAAAAATTTAGCTATTTATACTAATTATTTTGCAATCTCTCTTATAGATTGTATTATAGATTTTCCAAAAATTTTTATTATGAGCGACAAAGATAGAGTCTTTATATTTGATACAACTATGCGTGATGGTGAGCAATCACCTGGCGCATCAATGAGTTTGGAAGAAAAAATTCAGATTGCTCGAGTGTTTGATGAACTGGGAATTGATATTATCGAAGCAGGTTTTCCTATAGCATCACCAGGAGATTTTGAGGCAGTTTCTGAAGTTAGTAAGATTTTAAAAAATTCTATACCAGCAGGATTATCTAGACATTCAGTAAAAGATATTGATAGAGCTTATGAAGCGCTAAAGCATGCTCCTAGATTTAGAATACATACTTTTATTTCTACAAGTCCATTACATATGAAGCATAAATTAAATATGTCACCTGAGGATGTTTATGAGTCAATTGGTAAACACGTTTCTTATGCAAGAAAATTTACTGATGATGTTGAGTGGTCATGTGAAGATGGGACAAGAACTGATATGGATTATATGTGTAAAACAGTTGAGCTTGCAATTAAAAATGGAGCAACAACAATTAATATTCCAGATACTGTTGGTTATACAATACCTTCTGAGTTCACAACAATCATTGAAACGCTTTTAAATAAAGTTCCTAACATTGATAAAGCAATTTTATCTACTCATTGTCATAATGATTTAGGTTTAGCGGTAGCTAATTCTTTAGCTGGCGTTCAAGCAGGAGCCAGACAAATTGAATGTACTATAAATGGTTTAGGTGAGAGAGCAGGTAATGCTGCATTAGAAGAAGTTGTAATGGCAATTAAAACAAGACCAGACTTAATGCCTTACAATACTGGAATTAATACAACTTTATTAAGCAAGGCATCAAAGATAGTTTCAAATGCTACTGGATTTCCAGTCCAATATAATAAAGCAATTGTTGGAAAAAATGCATTCGCACATGAGGCAGGCATTCATCAAGATGGAATGTTAAAAAATAGACAGACTTATGAAATTATGACCCCAGAGAGTGTTGGAGTAAAACAAACCTCATTAGTAATGGGTAAACATTCTGGACGTCATGCTTTTAAAGATAAATTAAATAGTTTGGGTTATCCAGATTTAACAGACGATGTAGTAGGAAATGCATTTGCAAAGTTTAAGGTTTTAGCGGACAAGAAAAAACATGTTTATGACGAAGATATTATTGCACTAGTTGATGATAGTTTAATTGTTGATAATAAAGTTAGTGCAATTAATTTAAAATCATTAAAAGTATTTGCCGGTACAGGAGAACCTCAAAAAGCAGAGATGACTTTAGATGTATACGGGTATGTAAAACAAGCTTCAGAAACTGGGGATGGACCAGTTGATGCAATATTTAAATGTATAAAAACTCTTTATCCTCATGATGTAAATTTACAGCTTTATCAAGTACATGCTGTAACCGAAGGTACCGATGCTCAAGCTACTGTTAGTGTAAAAATTGAGGAAAATGGAAAAACTACTGTAGGTCAAGCAGCAGATACTGATACTTTAGTTGCTTCTGCAAATGCTTACATAAATGCTTTAAATAAAATGATAATTAAACGAGATAAAACAGCTCCAATGGAGCAAGAAAGTCAAAAGGTAAGGGGAATATAATGGGATTATTCGATAGCGTTAAAAAGGTATGGAGCCAAGATATGGCGATTGATCTTGGAACAGCAAATACACTAGTAGTATTAAAAGGAAAAGGTGTTGTTCTTAATGAACCTTCTGTTGTTGCGATTGTTGATCAAGGCGGAAAGAAAAATGTTTTAGCTGTTGGAGATGAAGCCAAAACAATGCTTGGAAGAACACCTGGGAATATTAGTGCTATCAGACCTTTAAGAGATGGTGTTATAGCAGACTTTATAGTTACAGAAGAGATGATCAAACACTTTATAAAAAAAGTTCATAAAGGAAGTACTTTCGCTAATCCTAGAATTTTAATATGTGTACCAACTGGTTCAACACCAGTTGAAAGAAAAGCAATTCAAGACAGCGCATTAGCTGCGGGAGCAAGAAGAGTTCAATTAATTGAAGAACCAATTGCTGCTGCTATTGGAGCTGGACTTCCAATTTCTGAAGCCACAGGGTCAATGATTGTTGACATAGGTGGTGGTACCAGTGAGATAGCAGTCATGTCCCTAGGTGGATTGGTTTATTCTAAATCTTTGAGAGTTGCGGGTGATGCAATGGATACAGCAATAGTTAATTATATGAGAAAAGAATATAATTTGCTTATCGGAGATACTACTGCTGAAAAAATTAAAAAGGAAATGGGTACAGCTGTTCCAACAGGAACTAACACTTACCCAGTAAAAGGTAGAGATTTAAGATCAGGCACTCCTAAAGAAGTAAATATTACCGAGGAAGATACTGCTGAAGCATTAAATGATATATTGAAAGAAATGGTTAGTGCAATCAAAGATGCTTTAGAAAATACTCCTCCTGAATTATCTGCTGATCTAGTAGATATGGGTCTTACTTTAACAGGTGGTGGAGCTTTATTAAAAAATATTGATAAAAGATTCTCAAAGGAAACAGGTTTACCAGTACATGTTGCTGATGATCCATTGTCTTGCGTTGCGGTTGGAACTGGTAAAGCTTTGGATCAAGAAGAAACTTTTTCTACTATGTTATCTGAATATTAAAAGATGGTAAAAGGCAGAGACGACTTTGTAATTGCCTTAAGATCAGTTTTTTTAAAAAAGAAAGATCAACAAAAGTTTTCGCTTATAAGCTTAATTATTTTATCTGTTGTTATAATAATTTTAAGTAATTTTAATTTTAAACCAATTCAACTTGTTAAGTTAGGAATTAACGAAGTAATATATAGATCTTCTTATGTTGTATCAGTGCCAGAAAATAAAATTAAAGAGGCAATAGCTAAATTTAAATCACACCTTGATTTTTATAAAAATCATCAAAACCAATTAATTAAAATCGAGAATGCAGATGAGATTAAAGTATTAAATACTATTTTAACTGCTGAAAATAAAAGACTTAGAGAGTTGATTGATGAAAGCATAAATTCAGAAGATATATTTGCAAGAGTTTTAATTGATAAAAAGAGTCCATATTTAAAATCAATAGTTTTGAATAGAGGAACTAAAGATAATGTAAAGATGGGAATGACAGTAATGGATCGAAATTATTTAGTCGGTCAGATTATTGAGGTAAATTATTCAAATTCTAGAGCTCTACTTCTGTCAGATTTAAATAGCAAAATACCAGTAGTAATTCAGCCCCCATTTTTACAAGCTGTAGCTTCTGGAACTGGCAAGGATCATGGAATAATTGAATATACCAAAGATGAGTATAAAGAAAATCAGATTGAAAATGAGGCAGTTGTGTATACCTCTGGTCTTGCTGGTATTTTCAAGCCAGGTATTCCAGTTGGTAAAATAACAAATAGTTCAGAGCAACTAAGTTTTTTTTCTGATTTTGGACAATTAAGTTTTGTAAAGATTGTAGAATTTAAAATAGGAGAGGGTCAATAATGGCTTCATTGAATAAAAGTACATTTTTTAGATCGTTCCTCTCTTATTTGCCGATTATTCTCCTGTTTTTTTCAGTGTTTAACGAATTTGACTTTAATTATTTAAAGTTAGATTATTTTTCATTCAACTTCATTTTCATTTTAATCTTTTTTTGGACTTTAAGAAATCCAGATTACCTAGGATATTTCTCAATTTTCTTAGCAGGAATTATTAACGATGTAGTAATTGGTATTCCAATTGGAATAAGCAGTTTTTGTTATTTACTAATCTGTGCCATTACCTCATATATTAGACAAATTACACTAAGTCCAAAATTTATAAATGATTGGCTTTCATTTATTATTGCTGTTTTGCTTATCAATTCAATTCAAATAATAATTTTAGACTTAGTATTTTTATATCAGGTAGATTTTATGGACTACTTAATAAACTCTGGTTTTACTTTTCTATTTTACCCATTATTTTTTATTTTATTTAACATTTTAAATAGCAAAATTTCAAATAAACAGAATGATTAGCGGTAATTCAGGTATTAGAAAAACAGACGTAATTAATAGACGGATGTTTATTATTGGTGCTGCAAAAATAATTATTTTTACAGGAATTATAGCTAGACTTTTTTCTCTGCAAGTTAACGAAAATAAAAAATATCTTACTCTTTCAGATAAAAATAGAATTAGAGAGTGGAAGTTGCCACCAATAAGAGGTGATATAGTGGATTACTTTGGCAATGTTATAGCCGGAAATTTAAAAGTATATCAACTTCATATAATTCCAGAACAAGTTGAAAACTTCAATTATTTGTTAACTCGATTAAAAACTCTACTTAACCTGAGTGATAAAAAAATAGAAAAAATTGTAAAATCAAAAAATAAATTAAAACCTTGGGAAAGTATTATTGTTTCTGAAAATTTATCTTGGAGTGATTTTTTAAAAATAAATAATTATTTATACGACTTAGTTGGTGTTAAACCAGTTATGACCATTTCAAGAAACTACCCTTTTAGCGAAACTTATACTCATATTCTAGGATATGTCAGTCAACCTAATGAAGAAGAGATTTTGGCTAATGAAACTGTTCAAGAAAGATTTGTTCCAGGTATGAAAATTGGAAAATTAGGTCTAGAAAAAACTTTAGAAAATTACTTGATTGGCACAAATGCCATCCAAAGGTATGAAGTAAATGCTTATGGAAAAAGGATTAATCAACTTGAGCATCAAAAAGGTAAACAAGGTTTAAGAGTAAGATTAACTGTTGATACGGAGGTTCAGAAAGCTTGTGGAAAACTTTTAAATGACCGAGCTGGATCTATAAGTGTGATGGATATTTATACGGGTGATATCATAGCAATGTACTCTTCCCCTTCTTATGACCCAAACAAATTTTTATTTGGAATAAGTAATGATGATTGGTCATTAATTAGAAATAATCCATTAAAACCACTAGTAAATAAGACACTTGCAGGACTTTATTCTCCAGGATCTACAATAAAACCAATTGTAGCTTTATCTGCTTTAGAAAACAAAATTGTTAGTCCAAGTTTTAAAGTTAAATGCACTGGTAAGATGGAGCTCTATGGACAGACTTTTCACTGTTGGAAAGAAAAAGGTCATGGATTTGTAAGTTTAAAAAATGCAATGAAACAATCATGTGATACTTATTTTTATGAAGTTGCAAGATTACTAGGAGTAGATCGATTAAATATTACAGCTGAAAAATTTGGACTTGGTAAAAAAGTGTTAGGAGATTATTTTGATTTTGAGAAACCAGGTTTGTTTCCAAACACTAAATGGAAAAAAAATAATCTTGGAAAAGGATGGGTGCTTGGAGAAACATTAATAACTGGAATAGGTCAAGGTTATACGCAAACAACTCCACTTCAATTATGCCTTATGACAGCTCAGATTGCTAATGGAGGTTACTCTATAAAACCAAGAATAATAGTTGATAATAATACTGTTTCTTTCGAAGAAGCTAAAAATAAATTTGAAGAAGAGTCTTTATTTTCTGAAGAAAAACAATTATTTGAGAATCCCAAAAATATAAAAATTGTCCAAGAGGCCATGTTTAGTTCAACTAATGAATTATACGGAACATCATACAAGTCTAGAATAGACGATCCAAAATATCAATTTGCTGGCAAAACTGGTACTGCGCAGGTTAAGAGAATTAGCATGCGAGAAAGAGAACTTGATCTTAAAATTGAGCAAATCCCTTATAAAGACCGAGATCACGCATTATTTGTTGCTTATGGTCCGTATATTAATCCAAGATACGCATTAAGTATTATAGTTGAGCATGGTGGCTCAGGAAGTAAAACTGCAGCACCAATTGCAAAAGAATTGTTCAAATTAATAATTGATAGAAACGATTTAAGAAATAAACAAAAAAATTTTGAGGAAATAGAAATTTGATGTTTCAACACGATAGATTAAATAACGAACTTACTTTTTGGCAAAAGGTTAAAGAGTTAGATTATATTTTACTGATAAGTATATTTTTACTTTCAATATTAAGTTTATTTGTGATGTATTCAACAGATGGAGGAGAAATTCTATTTCATACAAAAAGTCATTTTAGTAAAATAGTAGTCTTTTTTCCTTTAATGATTTTAATTGCGTTTTTTAATATTAGATGGTGGCACAACTTTTCATACTTGTTTTATATAGCTGTAATTCTTTTACTAATTTATGTTTCTTTTTTTGGAATAAAATCATCAGGCTCAAGAAGATGGATGGATTTATATTTATTTAATTTACAACCATCCGAGTTAATGAAAATAGCAATTATACTTTGCTTAGCAAAATATTATCACAGGGTTAAAATTGAAAATGTAAACTCAGTTACAAGTATCATGACAGTTATAACTATTATTTTAATACCAATTATTATGGTGCTCTCACAACCAGATTTAGGAACTTCAATTCTCATTGCATCAAGTGGAATAATTGTTTTATGGTTGGGAGGCGTTAAGATAAAATATTTTATTTATTCTTTGATAGTTTTTTTAATATCACTACCTTTTGTAATTTCTTTCTTAAAGCCTTATCAAAAATTGAGAATATTGACTTTTTTAGACCCTGATAGAGATCCATTGGGCGCTGGTTATCAAATAATTCAGTCAAAAATAGCAATAGGTTCTGGTGGCTTAGAGGGCAAAGGTTTTTTAAAAGGCACACAAAGTTATTTGGATTTTTTACCTGAAAAACATACTGATTTTATATTCACTTTATTTTCTGAAGAGTTTGGATTTATAGGATCAATAGGATTATTGGTTTTGTATTCAATTATCATTATCAGAATTTTGAGAATAGGTGCTATCTCAAGAAGTAATTTTTCAAGGTTATTCTGTTTTGGATTTGCTTTTGCAATATTCATTTATATTGTTGTAAATCTTTCGATGGTCTTGGGTTTATTGCCAATTGTCGGTTCTCCATTACCGATAATGTCCTATGGAGGTTCCTCTATGTTAGCAACTATGATCGGGTTTGGTATTGTTCTTAGCGCCAAGATAAATCATAAACAGATGATTGCTTAAAATATTTAATTTAATTAAGCATAATTTGTCACTATGAAACTTTAATTTTTTAATTGTATAACGTTCATATGAATAAGAACATTAAGGTTGGAATAGTTGGTGCAGGTATTCAAGGTGTATCAAATGCATTGTTCCTTCAAAAAAAGGGATTTAATGTAACAATATTTGATAGAGATAATCCAGGAAGCCAAGCAGCCTCTTATGGAAATGCAGGACATTTTTCGCCTTATGCTTCACTTTCTTTAAATAGAACTGATGTCTTAGCGGATGTTCCGGCTATGTTATTAAGTTCAACTGGTCCTCTAGCTTTAAAATGGAATTACGTTCCAAAAATGATTCCATGGTTCATGAAATTTATCATGAACACTACAAAAACTAAGATGATGCATACTGCAAAAAATATGCATCAAATTTTAGATTTAGCTCTACCGGCGTATGATGAATTATTTGATGAAATAGATCTTGAAGGATTAGTGGAAAACAAAGGAATACTTTATATCTGGAATGATCAAGATCTAAAAAGTAGGGAATTAGAAATAAGAGTTAGAGATGAATTGGGAGTAAAGCAGCAACTAGTTAATAAAGCTGAAATTCATGATTTAGAACCCCATATTAAACCTTTCTATCATGCTGGAGTTTACTATCCTTATGCAAGACATGCTCGAAATCCAAAAAGAATCCTTTTAAAATTATTTGATCTATTTTTGCAAAAAGGTGGAAAGTTTAACAAAGTAAATATTAAAGATATAAAATTTGATGATGAAAAACCTATTTTTAAAACTGAAACACAAAGTTATGTTTTTGATAAAGCAGTAATTGCTTGTGGCGCTTTTTCTAAAAAATTGACTGACAATTTAGATGAACAAATTCCTCTAGATACTGAAAGAGGATATCATGTTCATTTTAAAAACTGTGATCATTTATTAAGCCGACCAGTAATATTTTCAAACCGTGGTTTTGGAATTACACCAATGGAACAAGGATTAAGAGTAGTGGGTACAGTTGAATTTGGTGGATTAGAAAATCCTTTGTCAAAATCTAGAGTTAAAAATTTAATTAATAATGCAAAATATATGCTTGGTGATTTACCCGAGCATGAGGATGAGTGGTTAGGATTTAGACCAACTTTACCAGACTTTTTACCTGTCATGGGGCCATCAAAAAATTATAAAAATGTTTATTATTGTTTTGGACATCATCATTTAGGATGGACTTTAGGCCCAATTTCTGGAAAGATTGTTTCAGGAATGATTGCGAACGAAAATACAAACTTAGATTTAAAACCTTACAGTTCGTTAAGATTTAGTTAAGTGGGTCAGAACGCCAAAGCATATTTAATGTTGGTTTGTGCAACATTATTTTGGGCAGGCAATTTTACAATTGCGAAGTTTGCATACTTCCAAAACATACCACCAAATACTCTTTCATTTTTAAGATGGTGTTTTGTATGGATAATTTTATTTCCCTTTACGTATCAGGAAATATTTAAATTAAAGTATAAAATTAAAGAAAATTTATCTTTATTTTTTATCCTTGGTTTTACCAGTGTTTGTATATTTACTTCATTTACTTATAATGCTTTAAATCATACCCAAGTAATCAATGCATCTCTTTTTAATACTGCAATACCAGTTACAATAATTTTAGTTTGTTTTTTGTTAAAAATTGAAAAAACAAATATTTTTCAATTATCAGGCCTGTTTATTTCTGTATTAGGTATTTTAGCTATTATCACACGATTGGATCTTAATATTTTGCTTTCTTTAAATTTTAATAAAGGAGATTTATTTATGATAGGTGCGATAATTGCATGGGGAGTTTATTCAGCATATTTAAGAAAAAGAAATTTTGATGTTTCTCTACTTGCCCTTGTGCAAATCATATGCACGTTTGGCCTAATATTTCTTTTGCCTTTATTTTTTATCGATATAATTCAAGATAAAGTTGTAGAGATAAATAGTAACTTTTTTTATATTTTATTTTATATTGCTTTGTTTCCAAGTATTGGCTCTTACTATTGTTGGGCAGGTGCTGTGGCGATTATTGGAGCCAATCGGGCAGGAATTTTTTTATCATTAATTCCTTTATTCAGTACAATTTTTGCAATCATACTTTTTAATGAAAAATTTTTATTTTTTCATTTAATTGGGTCTATTTTAATTATATTAGGTCTATTTTTATCAAACAAAAAAATTAAAAATGCTTAAAGTAGCTATATTAGATGATTACCAAAATGTTGCTCAACAATTTGTTGATTTAGAAAAATTATCTGGAAAATATGAATTTAAAATTTTCAGTGAACCTTTCGTAGATGAGGCAGATGCTATTGATCAATTAGCTGATTTTGAGGCTCTTTTGATAATGAGGGAAAGAACTCCAATTACAAAAAATCTAATTGATAATTTAAGTGATTTAAAATTTGTTATCACAAGTGGATTAAGAAATAGATCTATAGACCTAGAAGCTGCTAAAAAAAGAAAAATTATAGTTTGTGGGACAGATATTAATATCAATCCTACTCCTGAACTAACTTGGGCATTAATTCTTGGCTTAGCTAGAAATTTTAAAGAAGAGTTTGATAATATGTATCAAGGATACTGGCAAACTACTATTGGTGTTGAGCTAAAAGGAAAAATATTAGGATTAATAGGATTGGGAAGAGTAGGAAGTGAAGTTGCAAAAATTGGAAAAGCTTTTGGAATGCAAGTTATGGCTTGGAGTGAAAATTTAAGTTTAGATAAATGCAAAGAGCTAGATGTCTTGCCATGTAGCAAAGATGATTTGATTAAGAACTCAGATGTTTTATCTATTCATGTGCAAGGTGGAGAGAGATATAAAGATTGCATAACATTAAAAGAGTTAGACAATATGAAGAAGACAGCTTTTTTAATTAATACTTCGAGAGGTCCAATAGTTAATGAAGATGATTTAATTATAGCATTATCAACTAATGTAATTGCTGGAGCTGGAATCGATGTTTATGAAAAAGAACCTTTGCCTGAAAATAATAAATTAAGATTTTTACCTAACGCTTTGTTAACTCCACATATAGGATATGTAACAGCAGAAAATTACAGTATTTTTTACAATCAAATGATTGAGGGATTAGAGGCTTGTGTTAATGGAAAGCCAATTAGAGTTTTAGAGTAGCCATGGAGTTACCAGTTGTAAATCACGAAGATTATTTTGCAAAAATTGGAGATGATCATAAATTTCCAATAAATAAATTTAGTGAACTTGCAAATTATTTAATTAAAAAAAATGTAGTCAAAAAGTTTCACAAACCTTATCCATGCTCATCTGAAACATTAAAGTTTGCTCACTCTGAAAAATATATAAGTGATATCAAAAATAAAACTTTAGATAAAGATGGTGTTAAAAAAATAGGTTTTCCTTTGGTAGATAGTGTTGTTAAGAGATCTTTGGTTGCAACAGGGGGTACTGTGTTGGCATCAAAACTTGCAATTAATTATGGAATTTCTTGTAATACGGCTGGAGGGAGTCACCACGCAAATTACAATGGTGGTGCTGGTTACTGTGTATTTAATGATGTAGCAGTTGCAGCTCATTATTTACTTAACAGGGGTCTGGCCAATAGAATTTTAATTGTAGATCTTGATGTTCATCAAGGAAATGGCAATTCAGATATTTTTAAAGAAAATAGAAACGTTTTTACATTTAGTATGCATTCAAAAACTAATTATCCTGCAAAAAAATCTATTAGTGATTTAGATGTAGAGTTAGAAGACAACACAGAGGATGATATTTACATCAAAACTTTAAAGCACTATTTAACAGAGTTAAATCAAGAAAATTTTGATTTTGTATTTTATATCGCAGGAGTAGATATTCATTTTAATGATCGATTAGGAAAATTAAATATTTCTGATCAAGGTGTAAAGTTGAGAGATGAGCTTGTTGTAGAAAATTTTTATTCAAAAAGAATACCTTTTTGTGGAGTTTTAGGAGGAGGATACAATAAAGATTTTGAAAAATTAGTGGAATTGCACTCTTTGTTGCATCAAACTTGTGCTAAGTATATTTGAATATGACAAAAAAAATTAACCCCAACCTAACCGCTGAACAGAAATTAATTTTATTTGAGGAAGGCACAGAACTTGCTGGATCAAGTGAACTTAATCATGAAAAAAGAGAAGGAAGTTTTCATTGTGCAAATTGTGGTGAGAAGTTATTTGACTCAAATACTAAATATGAAAGTGGATCTGGTTGGCCATCTTTTTATGAATCTTTACCAGATGTTTTTGAAACAAAAACAGATTATCATTTAGGTTATGGAAGAACAGAGTATCATTGTAAAAAATGTGGTGGTCACCACGGACATATATTCGATGATGGTCCAGAGCCAACTGGAAAAAGATATTGCAATAATGGTGTCTGTTTAGTTTTTAAACCAAAAGCTTAAAAATAATTTTAATTTTTTAATAAATCTTGAAGTTTATTTTCTTTTTCTAGAGCCCTTACTTCATCATAGCCACCTATATGCTGCTCATCAAAAAAAATTTGTGGAATTGTTCTTTTTCCATTTGCTTTTTTTATCATTTCATCCATTGCACCTTCAACTTTTGAAATATCAATTTCATTATATGGAGCATTGTTTCTTGTTAATAATCTTTTTGCAGCCTCACAATAGTTACATAGGGGGCCAGTATACATGGTAATTTTTTTCATAACTTATAGATAGTCACCTTTTTTAATTTTACTAGTGATTTCTTTTCTAGAATATTCAAATTTTTTTCTATGTTTGATACTTTTTTGATTTACTCTTTTTCTCCACAATCTAAATGACGATGGTTTTAAAGATCTTCTCATAATTTTAATTACATCAGATTCTCGCTTCCCCGTTTTTTTCTCAATTTCCTCAAAAGTAATTCTGTCTGCCCATGCCGCCCAAATTACCCAGTCTGGGTCATCAATACTGGGTTCAGGATTTTTAACTTTAGTTACTGGGGTGTAGCCTTTTTTTTTCATAAATCCTTTATATTTGAAAAAAAAATTTAATGCATTTTTTTTACCCTCTGATATTATGATTTAGATAGTCCTTCTTAGCCATCTTTAGCTCCCGGTTTTTAAGGACTATCTTCTCTAAAAATATGCTTCCTTTAGAATTCATACTTTATTTACAAATCATTATTTTTTTATTCATTACTCCCGGCACTCCTAGAATAGTTATAATTTCTTACTCAATGAATTATGGTGTAGGGAAATGTGTTTGGTCAGCGCTTGGAGATGTTACTGCAAATTTAATTCAAGCTACTTTGGTAATTTTTGTAATAGGTTCTTTTTTTTCAGAAAATTCATTAATCCTTAATATTTTTAAATGGATTGGAGTTCTTTACATTTTATATCTTGCTTATGATATTTATAAGTCTCGTCCAAAAAATTTAAAAGATAAGGAAGAAGTCACAAAAAGTAATTTATCTTTTTTTAGAGATGGATTTTTAGTTGCAGGAACCAGTCCTAAAGCTTGGATGTTTTTTCCTTTTATATTTCCACAATTTATTGATTTTAGTTCTAATCTTTTAAGTCAATTTATAATTTTAATTACAACTTACATTGTGTTAGATTTTTTATCTCTGATTGGTTATGCAATACTTGCACAAAAATTGATTAAATGGATTACTGCAAATCCGAAAACTATTAATACAATTTCAGCGAGTGTTTTAGTCATTATTGCTGGAATTATTGTTATTACACAACAGTATTAAACTCATACTAAGTCTTTATTCCTACTTGCATTGTGTGAAAATTGTTTATTTAATTAGTCATTAATTAATTAATTAAAGGGGAAATAAAATGAAGTTAAATAAAATAATTTTAAGTTTTGTTTCTGCATTAGTAATTTTATTTTCAACTTCTGTTGCATCTTTTGCAAAAGTAGTTGGTGACAAAATTATTTTAGGTGCTGCAATTTCCTTAACTGGTAAGTACTCATCAAATGGTGTTCATACTCAAAATGGTTATAACATGGCCGTTGACAGAATTAATAGCATGGGTGGTGTAAAAGTTGGTGGAAAAACTTATAAGTTTGACATTATCTATTACGATGATGAATCAAACCCTAAGAGAGCTGCACAGCTTGCAGAAAGATTAATTTCACAAGATGGTGTTGAGTTTATGCTTGGCCCATACAGTTCAGGTCTTACAAAAGCTATTGCACCTGTAACTGAAAAATATGGTGTTCCAATGGTAGAGGCGAATGGTGCTTCTAGATCTTTGTTTACCAAAGGTTACAAATATCTATTTGCAGTATTAGCTCCGGCAAACTTATATCTTGATGTAGCAATTGAAACAGCAGTTGAGCTAAATGGTGGAAAACCAGTAAGAATTGCTCAAGCATTTGAACAAGATGCTTTTTCACAGGATGTTAGATTAGGTATTTTAGATGCCGCAGAAAGAACTGGATCTGAAATCATCATCGATGACAAACTGCCTAAAGAGTTAAATGATATGGCTGCAACTTTGGTTAAAGTTAAACAAATGAAACCAGATGTTTTAGTTGTATCAGGTCATACTAAAGGTGCATTGACTGCAGTAAGACAAATTGCTGAAATGAAGGTTGATGTTCCAATGTTGGCTATGACTCACTGTGATGCAGCGAAATTATCAAAACAACATGGTGCTAATTCTCAGTATGCACTATGTGCTTCTCAATGGCATAAATCTCTGACTTATAAAGATGATTTCTTTAAAGATGGAATGACCTATGCTGCAGACTTTGAGAAAGAGTTTGGATATGATCCACCATACCAATCTGCTGAGTCTTCGGCTGCGTTATTGGTGTTCAAAGATGCATTTGAAAGAGCCAATTCTTTTGATCAAAAGAAAGTAAGAGATGCTCTTGCAGCTACTAACATGCAAACATTCTATGGAAATATTAAATTTGCACCTGGCGGTCAGAACGTTGATAAGCCAATGGTACTTTTCCAAGTAATGTGTGATGATGCTGGTAAGTGTGAAAACAAAGTTGTTGCTCCATTAAAATGGGCATCTGCTAAGTTAATTCACCCAATGCCTAAGTGGTCTGAAAGATAATAATTAAAAATTGAGCCCCCTGGTAATAGGGGGCTTTTTTTTATATAAACCAAAAAAGATTTTATGGATTTTCTTGTATTTCAATACCCAATGATAACTGTTCAAGCTTGCTTGGATGGTATTCTTTTAGGAGTATTGTTCGCATTAATTGCTTATGGAATGGCACTTCAATGGGGTGTTATGAACATAATTAATATTGCTCAAGGAGATCTTGTTATATTAGGAGGATACATTGCGTACTTTATGTATCTTTACGGTATTCATCCAGCATGGGGAGTAATTGTTGCTCCAATTATAATGTATTTCGTAGGTATTGCGATTTATAAACTGGTTATAAATAAAGTAGTCGATAGAGATTTATTTATCTCAATTTTAGCTACCTTTGGAATAAGTATTTTATTCATGCAATTAATGAACTTTGCATTTGGTGCAGATGTTGTGCTTGCAAACTCTCATTACGGTACAACAATGTTGTTTGATAATAATGTTGTTCTTCCTAATTCAAAAATATTTTCAGCATTTATCAGTATTTTATTTGCAGTTTGCTTAGTGATTTATATGAAAAAATCTAAGCTTGGACGAGCAATTAGAGCAACTGCTCAAAATGCACGTGCTGCAAAAATTTTAGGTGTAGATACTGAAAAAGTATACGCAGCAACTTTTGGAATTAATGCTGCTTTATGTGGTGTAGCTGGAGCTTTAATCTCTATAACATTCACTATTCATCCTTATATGGGTTTACCTTATACGATTAGATCTTTTATGATTGTTATTGTTGCTGGTTTAGGAAACTTACCAGGTGTTGCTATGTCAGGAATGGGATTAGGAGTTTTTGAGGAATTTGCAGATTATATTTTAGGAACAGAATTTAGAATTGGATCAGTATTTTTATTACTAGTTTTAATTTTAGTTTATCGAAGATTTAAACTTTCAAGAAAAAGAGAGTACTTAAAATGAGGAAAGTTAAAATTAATGATAATCAAGGTCAATCAGTTGAAGTTGATATAGATAAATTTAAAAAACACTTAGATGAATATCATTCATCAGGCTCAAGTGTACATGATGAAGATGGTCATTATTTTACAGTTGATCAAAATTTCAGAGAAAAAATTAATAGTCTATATGAACAAAAATAATTTAATACTTTATATAGGAATTTTAATATTTGGTTTAGCAGCACCATTTATATTTCCAGCATTTAAAGTTCAATTATCTATTCTTTGTATTCTAATTGTTCTTGCAACTACTTGGAATATCCAAGGAGGGGAGATGGGATACAATACATTTGGAAATATTTTGTTCTATGGACTGGGTATGTATTTGTGTGCTTCAGTTCAAGTTGGAATGTTTTTTCCATTAGCAGAGTGGACAGAAAGTGGTGGTGAAAAAACATTTGTACATACTCCTACCCAATTTTTCCAAGGTATGGCAATGGGACTTGTTGTTGCCGCAGTGGTTCCAACTATTGTTGCTGGTTTAATTGGTTATGCAATATTAGGATTGAGAGGCCACTATTTTGCTATTTGTACTCTAGGATTAGGAGTAGCTGCTGGTGAAATTTCTGGAGGAATTGAAATTATTGGAGCAGGACAAGGTTTTACAACTCCACCATTTCCTAATGTAGGAGGCTTAGAAGCTAGAGGAGAATTCTTTTACTTTTTAAGTTTTATAGTTTTAGTTTTGACATTTATAACTGTGAAAGCGATTTACTCTACTAGATTTAAGTTAATCCTTAATGCAATCAGAGACAATGAAGACAAGGCTGAAGCTATGGGAATTGCAACAATGAAATATAAAATTATTGGTTGGATGATTTCTGCATTTTTCTGTGGTTTAGCTGGAGGAATAATGGGTGGACTAGTTGGATATATCGACTCAACAGATGTTGCTTTTGATGGAAGAGAAATGGGAGTTTTCATGGTTTTAATGGCAATATTAGGTGGTAAAGGAACTCTTTGGGGACCAGTTATCGGTGCAACAATATTCCATATTTTTAAAGAAGGATTTTGGACATTCTTCCTAGGCTGGCAGTATGTAGCCTTGGGCGTATTAATTGTGGTGATTGTCATTTATTTCCCTGAGGGATTAATGGGATGGTTAAGAGAAAAATATCCTCACAGATTTGGAGAGGTAGTTGATGAAGCTGATCGAAAGGCTCAGGTAGAGATAAAATGAGTATTTTAGAAGTTAATAATGTTAGTAAATCTTTTGGAGGAGTAAAAGCTAATGTTGATATCTCCATGTCAGTTGAAAAAGGTAAAATAGTGGGATTAATTGGCCCAAATGGATCAGGAAAAACAACTTTATTTAATTCAATTGTAGGCACTTATCCAATAGACCAGGGTTCAATTAAATTTAATGGAAAAGAAGTTTCTGAACTTCCTGTTCCCGTAATAGCAAAGCTAGGTTTATTAAGAACATTTCAACAAACAAGAATATATGGAAAACTGAACTGCATTGATAATATGCTAATTAGCCATAAGGGTAGTGATGAAAATATATTAAAACTGTTTTCAAAAATACCTCAAGAGCTTACAGAAAAAGCAGAAAATTTACTAAATTTTGTTGGTTTATATCAAAAGAGAAAACTTAGAGCAGGTGATTTATCTTTTGGACAACAAAAACTTTTAGAACTTGCTATGGCATTAATGAATGAACCAGAAATGCTTTTACTAGATGAACCAACAGCAGGAATAAATCCAACTTTAATCAATGGAATTATTGATAGATTGATAAAAGTAAATCAAGATTTTGGTATCACTCTTTTAGTTATTGAACACAATATGAGAGTGATCATGCAATTAGCGGAGAATATATTTTGTTTAGCTCACGGTAAAATGTTAGCAAATGGTTCACCAGATGAAATTAAAAACGATAAGCGTGTTATCGATGCATACCTAGGAGCCCAATAATGTCAAATCAATATGAAGTTTTAGGAAAAGCTCCAACACCAGAAGATTTAAAAAAATTATCTCCAAATGAAATACATCTGACAATTAAAAATTTAAATGCTGGGTATGGTAAAATGGAAATTTTACATAATTTTGATTTATTCGTGAACAAAGCACAATCATTGTGTTTGATTGGACCAAACGGAGCTGGTAAATCTACAATTCTTCACTCAATTTATGGATTTACAAACATTTTCTCTGGTCAAATTGAAATAGAAGGAAAAGAAATTACAAATCTTACACCAGCTGAAAAATTAAAATCAGTTGGAATCGCATATATCTTACAAGACAATTCTGTATTCCCAGATATGACAGTTGAAGAAAACTTATTAATGGGTGGATATATTAAAGATAAAACGGAAGAGTCTTTTGAAGAAGCTGAAAGAATTTTAGAAAAATACGAGAGATTAAGAAATAGAAGAAATCAGCCTGCTAAAGTTTTATCAGGTGGTGAAAGAAGATTGTTAGAAATCTCTAGAGCTTTAGTTATGAAACCATCCGTTCTATTAGTTGATGAACCTTCAATTGGTTTAGAACCAAGATATATTGACATGGTTTTTGAAATTTTGAGAGATCTTCAACAAAATGAAAAGAAAACTATTATATTAGTTGAACAAAATGCCAAAAAAGGACTAGAATTTGCAGACATTGGATATGTATTAGTATCTGGACAAACTGCAATTGCTGGCAAAGGGGATGAGTTATTGCAAAACCCTGATGTTGGTAGACTATTCCTTGGTGGCTAATGATAAATAAAGATTTCTTTTTTAAAGGCTATAAATCAATACTAGCTCACGATAGCCCAGCAATAGCTTTAGGTTGTTGTTTTATTGCTATAGGAGCTCTTTTAAAAAATCTTGGCTTCAATATTCAAGAAAGCATTTTTTCTACCATGCTGACTTATGCATTGCCAGGATCTCTAGTTATGGCAGAGTCTTTATTGGTTGGTGCTTCTTTATTAAATATTTTTCTAGCAGTATGGTTTGTTAATGCTCGTTTATACCCAATGGCTGTTTCTTTGTTTCCATTAATGATGCATGAGGATCAACCAAAGTGGAAATATTATTTTTCATGCCATTTCATAGCTGTATCAGCTTGGCTGATTATGAAGAGTAATTATAAGACTATTCCAGAAAAATATAGAATTGATTATTGGATAGGGATCGGAAGCGCAACTTGGAGTGTTGCTGTAATTGGGACTTTAATAGGTTTCTATTTTTCAGAATATTTAAACAAAGAAATGATGATGGGTTTAGCTATTTTAAATCCTGTTTATTTTTTATGCATGATGGTAGGAGCGTCTAAGACAAGACAAGTTACTTTATCAGTTTTACTTGGAATTATTTTGGGACCTATTTTTTATTTTTTTTCACCAGAATGGTCTATTTTATTAGGTGGAGTAGTTGGTGGGACTATTGCTTATTTAGTGGGAGAAAAAAATGTCAACTAGTATCGTTTTAGCAATTTTAGTGACATCCCTTGCAACTTTTTTATCAAGATTTCTTGGGGCAGTAAGCTCAGAGGGTATTAAAGAAACTTCTAAGATATTTAAATGGTTCAACTGTTTAGCTTATGCAACTTTAGCAGCTCTAATTGCAAGAACAATAATTTTTCCAGTTGGTGTAATGGATGACTCAAGCTACTTAGTAAGATTTGTTGTTGTTGTACTATCCTTAATTGTTTTTTTTATTTCTAAAAAAAATTATGTTTATCCCACAATTTTCTCTGCCATAAGTATGGCAATATTAGTTAATTATTTCTAAATAAAATTGATTTATTAAAAAAGTTAACTTAAAGTTTCTTATGGAAAAAATACCTGGTTTAGAAATTCAAGAACATGATAAATCAAAAAGAATTTTGAATATTAAAATTGCTGATGAGATTATTAAGAAATTAGTTTTTCCATTTAATAAATTCGACTTAACAGCTTTAGAACTAAAGCCTTTTACAAGGTTTACAATAGCAAAAAGTTTAGATGATTTAACAGAAAATAAACTTAGTAAACTAATGAACTCAATAATTAGAGATCGTTCAACTGGTTGTTTTATAATTGGACCAAAAAATATTTCACCAAAAATTAATGATAAATTTTTAGTAAAATTATCAACTGCCATTGCCTATTTAATTGGAAATCCTAACCATGACTCAATGGCAGGAAAATACTATGCTCGTTTCCATGTTAAACACGAAGACGCGAGTGACTCTTATTTAAGAAAAGCTTACCGTAATATGGATCTTCATACAGATGGAACTTATGTTAAGGAAATTACAGACTGGTTAATTATGACAAAGTTAGAAGAAGAAAACGTAGAAGGTGGAGAAACTGCTATGTTGCATTTAGATGATTGGGAACATTGCAAAGAACTATCAAATGATCCTGTAGGTAAACAAGATTTTCTTTGGAGCTCACCTAAGAGTAAAAATGTAGATTATAAAGTTGAGCATCCAGTTTTTTCTTCAGATGATAAAGGAAGACCACATATTTCATATATTGACCAATTTCCTGAACCAAAAAACATGGAACAGGGTAATTTTTTACAAAGATTATCTGATGCTCTGGAAGGAAGTGAAAATAAAGTAATTACAAAGCTACCGGTTGGTTGTTCTATAATTGCAAACAATTATTTTTGGCTTCATGGAAGAAAACCTTTTAAAGAAAATAAAGAATTAAGCAGAGAATTGTTGCGGATTAGAGGTTCTTTTTTTGTTAATTAATTCAATATAATCAATATAAAGTAATCAAAATATTATGATTTTAGGTTTTATTGGTACGGGTAAAATTGCATCTTCAGTAATAACTGGAATATGTAAATCTAATCTCAAATTTAAAAAAATAATAATTTCTCCAAGGAATAAACAGATTGCCAAAAGTTTAAAAAAAAAGTTCAAAAAAATAGTTATTGCTAAAGATAATCAGCAAATTGTTGATCAATCTAATTGGGTATTTTTATCTATAACACCTACGGTGGGAGAGAAGATAATTAAAGATTTAAAATTTAAGTCTAGTCAAACAATTGTTAGCTTTATATCTACAATAACTCTATCACAGTTAAAAAAAGCCATTAAAGTAAAAGCAAAAATAGTAAGAGCAATTCCTTTGCCACCAATATCATTAAAGAAAGGACCAGTTCCAATTTGTCCTCCGAATTTAAAAGTGAAAGCTTTTTTTAATCATTTAGGAACTACTGTAGAAATCAAAAATGAAAAATCTTCAATAAACTTTTGGTCTACTTCTGGAATGATGGCACCTTTTTATGAAATGCAAAGAGTAATGTCTGATTGGTTAGTTAAAAAAGGGGTAAAAAGAAATAATGCTCAAAAATATATAACTTCTTTGTTTTTAGCTTTGTCAGAAGATGCTGTTATACATTCTAAAGAAAACTTAAGAGAGTTAGTTAAAGAATCGCAAACACCTAAGGGATTAAACGAGCAGGGTGTCAATGAATTGACAAAAGCTGGTTTTTATAAATCATTAGAGAAAACTTTAAATAGTATTTATAAAAGATTAGATAAATAAATGTCTGAAAATATTTTAGAGATAAATAATTTATCAAAGTATTTTGGAGGACTTGCTGCAGTTTCTGATTGTTCTATTAAAGTTAAAAGAGGAACTATCACAGGTATAATTGGTCCAAATGGATCTGGTAAAACAACTTTATTTAATTTAATTGCTGGAAATTTAAAATCTTCAGGTGGGAGTGTAACATTTGATGAAGAAAATATCACAGATGTTCCATCTTACGAATTATTTTCAAAAGGATTACTTAGAACTTTTCAAATAGCACATGAGTTTTCAAATTTGTCTGTTCTAGAAAACTTAATGATGGTTCCAGGAAATCAATCAGGTGAAAAGCTAATGACAGCATTATTTAAACCAGGGTTAGTTGCAAAAGAGGAAGCAGAAGTTAAAGAAAAAGCAAAAGAAGTAGTTGAATTTTTAAATTTAGGACATCTGTCAAATGAGCTTGCAGGTAATCTTTCTGGGGGACAAAAAAAATTGTTAGAGCTTGGAAGAACCATGATGGTTGATGCAAAATTGGTGTTATTGGATGAAGTGGGAGCAGGGGTAAATAGAACTTTATTAAAAGATCTCGGCACTGCAATCGAAAAGCTAAATAAAGAAAAAGGTTATACTTTTTGCATGATTGAGCATGATATGGATTTTATAGGAAGATTATGTGATCCTGTAATTGTTATGGCTGAAGGCTCAGTTTTATTTGAGGGTTCTGTTGAGGAAGCTAAAAAAGATGAAAAGGTAATAGAAAGTTATCTTGGCAGAGGATCAAAATTAAAGGATGAAGTTTAATGGCATATTTTGAAGGAATAGAGATGACTGGTGGTTATGGAAATGGACCAGATATAATTAATTCTTGTTCTGTTGAAGTAAATAAAGGAGAAATTGTTTCTATTCTAGGTCCTAATGGAGCTGGAAAATCTACAGCTATGAAAGCAATGTTAGGTTTATTAAATTTGAAATCTGGATCAGTTAAAATTGACGGTAAAGATATTTCAAAACTTTCTCCACAAGATCGAGTTAAACAAGGAATTTCATTTGTTCCTCAAACAAAAAATGTTTTTGCGGGAATGACCGTTGAGGAAAATTTGGAAATGGGCGCCTTTTTAGTAAACTCTGAGATAAAAAATATTATTGAGGAAATTTACGAACTATTTCCAATCCTTAGAGAAAAAAGAAACCAAATGGTAGGTGAATTATCTGGTGGTCAAAGACAACAAGTTGCACTTGGAAGAGCGTTAATGATTAAACCAACAGTACTAATGTTAGATGAACCAACTGCAGGGGTATCACCAATTGTTATGGATGAATTGTTTGATCATATCGTTAAAGTAAAAAGAACTAATGTTGCTATTTTAATGGTAGAACAAAATGCTAAACAAGCATTAAATATTTCTGATAGAGGCTATGTATTAGTTACTGGAGAAAATCGTTATTCAGGGACTGGCAAAGAATTATTGAACGATCCAAGAGTAAGAAGCTCTTTCTTAGGAGGATAGTATGGATCTTATTAATGCAATAATTCTTTTACTAAATTATATTTTTATTCCAGGACTTACTTATGGTTCTCAATTAGCTTTGGGTGCAATTTTCGTTACTCTAATTTATGGAATTCTGAGATTTGCTAATTTTGCAACTGGAGACATGATGTCATTTGGAACCATGATGACAATTTTATTCACTTGGTATTTTCAATCTTTAGGTATTTCTCTTGGAGTTCTGCCTACAGCATTAATCGCTCTTCCATTTGGTATTTTATTTATGATTTTATACATGCTTACAATTGATAAATTTGTTTTCAAGTATTACAGAACTCAAAAAAGTCCACCAGTTCAGTTTGCTATGGTTAGTATTGGTGTGATGTTTGTAACTCAAGCAGTTGTTAGAATTATAATAGGTCCAGGAGATAGAAGGTTTTTTGATGGAGAAAAATTTATTATCAAGGCTAGAGAATTTAAAGAAATGACAGGTTTAAACGAAGGACTTGCCCTTAAATCTACTCAGGTCATTACTATTTTTGTTACAATAGTTTTAGTCTCTTTATTATTCTGGTTTTTAAATAAAACTAAAACAGGAAAAAGCATGAAAGCTTACTCTGATAACGAAGATCTTGCTTTGCTTTCAGGAATAGATCCTAAAAAAATAGTATTGGTAACTTGGGTAATTGCAGGAATTTTAGCTACTATTGGAGGAGCTTTGTATGGTTTAGATAAAAGTTTTAAACCTTTCACTTACTTTAATAATATGCTTCCTATTTTTGCTGCAGCAATCGTTGGAGGAATTGGAAATCCTTTCGGTGCATTTTTAGGTGGCTATGTGATTGCTTTTTCAGAAATTTTATTAACATATGCATATAAGAAATTTTTTATGTACATATTATCTGAAAGTATGGAGCCAGAGGGCTTAGTTCAATTACTTTCGACAGATTACAAATTTGCAGTTTCATTTTCAATCTTGGTGATTGTGTTACTTTATAGACCATCAGGGATATTCAAAGGGAAAGTATTGTGAGAAAAAATTTAAACGTTATTGCAGCATACAGTATCATGATGGTTCTAATCCTATTAGTTGGAATTTTTCAATCATGGAATATCGCTTTATCAATATTTAATCTTTGCTTAATTTCAGCAGTTATGACCATGGGTGCAAATATACAATGGGGTTATGCTGGTTTAATTAATTTTGGAATAATGGGATACACTGCTTTAGGGGGTCTTGCTGCAGTAATAATTTCAGTTGATCCAGTTCAAGAAGCATGGAGAGCTGGTGGATTTGATATTTTAATGTGCTTATGGCTCATCATTGTAATGGTTTTAGTTATCAGATTTATTTTGAAAAATTTTGAAAAATCAAAATTAAGAACTTACAGTATTGCAGCTCTAATTATTGCAGCTATCATAATTATCAGAGTTACAGCAGAACCAGGTATTGAAAAAATTGAAGCTGTAAATCCTGCAACTACTGGTTTTCTCGGTGGGTTTGGTTTACCTATCATTTTCTCCTGGATCGTAGGTGCATTATTTGCTGGAGGTTTAGCCTTTATAGTTGGAAAAGTTGCTTTAGGTTTGAGAGCTGATTATCTAGCAATTGCAACACTATTGATTTCAGAAATTGTAATAGCAATAATTAAGCATGAGGACTGGTTAACTAGAGGTGTTAAAAATGTTATTGGCTTAAAGAGGCCAGCTCCATATGAGGTCGATCTGCAGACCACTGATTGGTTTATAAATTTAGTAGAAAAGTTTAAATCTAGTAAGTTAGATCTAATTACTGATTTATCCGAAAGACAAGCAGCGTTAAATCAATTCGTAATAGAGGGCTCTTCAATATTTGTTAAACTTTGTTACTCAGGTTTATTTTTAGTTGTCGTTATAATACTTTTAATTCTTACGCAGAAAGCTCTTTATTCTCCATGGGGAAGAATGATGAGAGCAATAAGAGATAATGAAGAAGCAGCAAATGCTATGGGTAAAAATGTTGTGAAACAACATTTGCTAATATTTATTTTAGGTTCAGCAATTGTTGGAATTGCAGGAGCAATGCTAGTAACTCAGGATGGATTATTTACACCAGGAAGTTATAGACCAATGAGATATACATTCTTAATTTGGGTAATGGTCATAGTTGGAGGAAGTGGAAACAACTTTGGTGCAATTTTAGGTGGCTTTGTTGTATGGTTTTTATGGATCGAAGCAGCACCAATTTCAATGTTTTTAATTAACTTCTTTACAGCAGGTATTCCTGAAACAAATGCTATCAAAGCTCATCTTATTGAAAGTGTTCCTTATTTTAGATTTTTATTGATGGGTTTAGGTTTGTTATTCATAATGAGGTACCGACCTAAAGGTATACTTCCAGAAAAAATAGAAATAAAATAATTAAACATGAAATATATTATTTTAGGTGCTGCTATTGCTTGGGCTATGTATATGGCTGACAAGTATATGTTTTAATGAAAAGAAATCTTTCTCTTCTTATTTCAAGCCAGGTTTTTGGTTTCACAGCAGCCAATGTAACAGTTTTTTTAAGTGGAATAATCGGGAGTCAGCTTTCAACTATTAAATCATTAGCTACTTTTCCTCCTTCAATTTATGTAGTTGGTATAGCAATCTCTACTATTTTTGCTGCGAAAGTTATGTCAATTATTGGCAGACGTTTAGGTTTTGTTTTGGCATCTATAGGTAGCTCTTTAGCTTGTTTACTTGCTGCTTACTCAATTTTCGTTAATAGCTTTATAATATTTTCATTTTCTTGTTTTTTGCTTGGCACTGGAATGGCTTTCATACATCAGTATAGATTTGCAGCAGCTGAAACAGTTGAAAAAGATAAAGCACCCAAGGCAGTTTCTATGCTTTTGTTAGCTGGAATTGTCTCTGCATTCATAGGAATTACCTTAGCAAATAAAACAAAAGATTTAATTAGCGATCATGTTTATGTTGGATCGTATATCGCATTAGCATGTCTTACTATTATGCCTGCAATTTTTTTAAGTTTTTATAAAAATTCAAAAATTATTAACAAAAATAATTCAACATATTCCAATGTTAGGACTTACAAAGAATTTGTTTCTGATCCAAAATTTTTACAAGCAATGGTAGCTGCTACTTTTGGCTATGTGGTTATGGCATTTTTAATGACAGCTACTCCAATTAGTATGCATTATGTTCATAAATTAAGTGTAGACAAAGTTGGATTGGTTATCCAATTTCACGTACTTGGAATGTTTCTTCCATCATTGTTCACAGGTAATCTAATAAAGAGATTTGGTTTTTCAAATATAATGTACATGGGAGTATTTTTTTATGCTTTGACAATATCATTAAGCTTATTTGAACCGACTTTTATAAATTATTTTGCCTCATTGATATTTTTAGGTATAGGATGGAATTTTCTATATATCTCAGGAACTAGCTTGTTAGTAACCACTTACAATGAGCAAGAAAAATTTAAAGCCCAAGGGTTTAATGATCTAATAGTTTTTTCTGCTACAGCAATTGGAAGTTTATCAGCAGGAATTTTAATTTCATTGTTGAGTTGGAAAATAGTAAATTTTATGTGTATTCCTTTTTTGATAATTATTTTATTTGTAATTTTAAGAGCAGATATAAAAAAAGCCCCAGCAAACTAATTTACCAGGGCTTTTTAAAATAAGATTTAAATTATCTTTGTTTTTTAGTTTTGAATTTTCCGCCTTTAACTTCTTGCTCTAAGAAAGAACCTTCAGCTTCACCAACTTCAGTAAAAGATACTCCAGTAGCACCTTCGTAGTTTATCTTTTTACCTTTTGCTAGTAAGTCTAGACCTTTCTTTAATTCACCTGGGTAGATTTTAGTACCAGGAGCGTTAGCAACATCCATTACATTTTTTGCAATAGATGCTCTATCAGCAGAGTTACCCGCTTGCATTGCAAGAACGATTAAAGCAGCTGCATCGTAAGACTCTCCAGTGTAGGGACCAGATGAATCTATACCACCAGCTTTTGCAACTTCTGCAAATACGCCAGCACCTTTGCCAGTAGAACCTGGTAGAGATCCAAATGATTTGCTCAAGTCTTTACCAAATGTATCAACTAATGATTGACCAATCATACCATCTGATAAAACGAAAGTATCAAATGCACCAGAATCTAAAGATGCCTGAATAATTCCTTTTCCTCCTTGGTCAAGATAACCAATAACTGCTACTGCATCACCACCAGCAGAAGCAAGAGTTGCTACTTCTGATGAGTAATCTGCTTTACCATCTTCATGAGCAGTTACAGTTGTAACTTTAATACCATGAGCTTCAACTGCTGCTTTATAAACATCAGCTAAACCTTTTCCATAGTCATTGTTAGTATAAGTAATTGCAACACTTTTTACTTTTCTGTCTTTAGTAATGTCAGCTAAGATTTGACCACCTCTAGCATCTGAAGGAGCAGTTCTAAAGAAATATCCATTATCATCTAGAGTAGTTAATCCTGGAGAAGTTGCTGAAGGTGAAATCATTACTACACCGTTTGGTACAGCAACATTTGTTGCAATAGCACCTGTTACACCTGAGCAGTCAGCTCCCATAATTGCAGCTACACCACCTGAAATTAAACCTTCAGCTGCTGCTGTTGCTGCTGCTGAGTCAACACAAGTTGAGTCTGCTCTCATTGCTTCAATTTTTTTTCCACCAAGTAATGAACCTGAATCTGAAGCTTCTTTAAATGCAAGCTCTGCAGATGCAGCCATAGCTGGAGTAAGAGATTCAATAGGACCTGTAAATCCTAAAATGATTCCCATTTTGATCGAATGTCCGTCTGCCATAACGTTTGAACCAAAGCTTGATACAAACATAAATGCAGCGATAAATAGTTTTCTCATTATCTTCCTCTTTATTGTTAACAATTTATAAAATCTAATTTAAGTATGAATAATCTGAATATTCAATGACAAAATTGGCTTATTTTAAACTATTATCTAATAGAGAATGGGTCTAAAGATGGTTCATCTGATGTGTAGAACCAAGTTGTTTTTACTCTTGTGTAATCTTTAATTGAGTCAATTCCTGCCTCTTTACCGTATCCACTATCCTTGATACCTCCAAATGGAGCTGACGGTGAAATTAATCTGTAAGTGTTTACAAAAGTAATTCCTGCTCTAATAGCATTGGATACTCTCATGCCTCTTGCAAGATCACTGGTGTACACACCTGAAGAAAGACCGTATTGATTATCATTCATTAATTTTATCACTTCCTCTTCAGTATCAAATTTCATAACGGATAATACTGGACCAAATAATTCATTTTCAGCTACTGGTAAGTTATGATTTTCACATTCAATAATTGT
Source organism: Candidatus Pelagibacter ubique HIMB140 (assembly GCF_025558165.1). Taxonomy (NCBI): domain Bacteria; kingdom Pseudomonadati; phylum Pseudomonadota; class Alphaproteobacteria; order Candidatus Pelagibacterales; family Candidatus Pelagibacteraceae; genus Candidatus Pelagibacter; species Candidatus Pelagibacter communis. The sequence continues at coordinate 1,245,656 of NZ_LAMZ01000001.1, forward strand.
TGGAGGAAAATAATAACCTTCATTTGAAAAAGAATGTCTTTTACCTCCACATTTAATTTTACCACCTTGTTCAATAGTTAATTTAATATTTTTTTCTATTACCTCTAATTGTTTAAAGTTACTTAATGGACCCATCTCAGTATTAGAGTCCATTGGAGTGCCAATTTTAATTTTTTCTGCTCTAGCTGCTAACTTGTCTAAAAATTCGTTATAAATTCCTTTTTGTAAATATAATCTTGAACCTGCTATACAACTTTGACCGCTAGCTCCAAATATTCCAGCAGTAATTCCATTAATAGCATTTTCTTGTTTAGCATCATCAAAGACTGCAACAGGACTTTTTCCTCCTAACTCTAAACTTACTTCAGATAAATTCTCAGCAGAATTTCTAATTATATGTCTTGCTGTTTCAGGTCCTCCAGTAAAAGCAACTTTCTCAACTAAGTTATGAGTAGTCAATGCTTTACCACATGGATCTCCAAAACCAGAAACTACATTAATTACACCTTTAGGTATTCCAGTTTCCTCAACAAGTTTTGCAAATTCAAACATTGTTGCTGGAGCTAATTCAGAACATTTGATTACTACCGTATTACCCATAGCCAAAGCAGGAGCAACTTTTGTTGCAGTTAAAAACATTTGAGAATTCCAAGGAATGATAGCTGCAATAACTCCTATTGGAATTCTAGTTGTGATTGCTTGAATATTTGGTTTATCTATTGGAAGAACTGTTCCCTCAACTTTGTCAGCTAATCCTGCGTAATAATCATAATATTCAGCAATGTATTTTGCTTGTTGATAAGTTTCTCTGTACAATTTTCCTGTATCAATTGTTTCAATCTTACCTAGCAATTCAGAATTCTCTCTAAGCTTGTTTCCAATAGCTCTTAAAAATTTTGCTCTATCTCTTGCAAGCATTTTTGGCCATTCACCTTCAAAAGCTTTTTGCGCAGCTTTTACAGCTCTGTCTACATCGTTTGCACTAGCTTCTGGAACTACAGCCCATGGCTTATTATCTTCTGGATTTAAAGTTTCAAAAGTTTTTTTTGTATCAGAGTCTACCCACTCACCATCTATAAACATTTGATATTTTTTTAATTTAGACATTATTTATATGTTTCATTATTGCATTATTTACTTCGTCTGCATATTCAATAGTACACAAATGCTTTCCGTTTTTAATTTCAATATATGTTGAGTTTTGAATATCTTTATTTAAATTTTTAGACATATCAGGTGTAGATCCTGGATCATCTGAGCCTGTAATTATTAATGTATTAGTTTTAATATTTTTTACATTTTCAAGATTATCTTTGTAATTCGCAAATAACTCATAAGCTTTTATAAAATTTTCTTGGTCGTTTCCCTTTTTGTTAAGAATTTTCATAAACTCATCATATAATTCAGGATTTTGTTCAAGGTACTTATCTGAAAACCATCTCTTCATTGCCATTTGAGAAATAGGCATATTTTTTTTTGCTAAATTGACCCTATCAACAACATTTTGTCTTTCCAAATCTGTCCTTTTGTATGTAGTGGAAATCAATGTTAAGGAATTTAAATAATTTTCAAATTTTGATGCAAATTCTATTGCTATTAATGATCCAATAGAAAATCCAATTAAATTAAATTTCTCTATTTTTAAGTTATTTACTAGATTTGACAATTGGTTGGTAAAATTTTCCATTGATAAATTTGGCTCTTTAAAGGGTGTTTTCCCATGTCCTAAAAGATCGTAAGTTATAAATGAATTGTCCTTGAAAAATTCAATTTGTGGTTTCCACATTTGTTGATTTAAACCAACACCATGAATAAAGATCAAAGGTAAAGAATTTTTATTATTAAAATAATAATGATTTTGATTAGTATCAAAATTATAAGACATCAATTAATTATCAATGCCCATCTCTTTCATATCTTGATATCGATCACCAGTTCTTGCATGAGCTCTTCCCGTTGGAGCTCCACCTATAGCAACAACTATTTCATCTTCATTAGGCGCATCATGAATAGTAAATTCATGGGTTAAATAAAAAGGTCTTAATCCAGCATCAGTTTTATGCATCATTGGAATTGAAATTTTTGCTCCTGCAGGACCTCTTGTATTTGTAAAGCTTAAATAAGAAGTTCCACCGACAGCGTCTCTAAATTTATTTCCAAATCTAAGAGTATGAATAAATGCAGAGGCGTGTTCTATTTCACCATTTAATCCTACCATCGCTGCCTTACCGTAGGCTAAAATTTTTTCACCTGATCCAATTTCTTTGATTAATTCTGGTACCAAAAGGTCTCCTAATTGAGGTGCAAGATCTAATATTTCTGCTTTTAAATCTTCTACAAAACCTTTTCCAGCCCAAGGATTTTCTATAACAGCTGCAACAGAAACTAACAAAACAGGTTCATTTGCTTTTTTTCCACCTTCAATAAATGTTTTATCTACAAATTTTGCAAATTTTCTAAGTTTTAGATCCATATGTTAACTAGCTTTTTGTATATTAGAATTAATAGGTTTTATATTTGGAATTACTTCTTCTGTAAATAATTTGATGCTTCTCATACAGTCTTCATGTTTGATACCAGGAAAGTTAGACCAAACTTGTAAATTTTGAAGATTTAATTCTTGCTGAAGTTCGTTTATTTTTTCTATTACAAACTCAGGTGTTCCAAATAAAAGATTTCTTTTATGAAGAAATTCATAATTTAATAAATCCAATTTATTTTTAGTCTCAGGCAACTTTTCATCTGGATCCATATGGTTTCCTAATCCCCTCCAATGGCAGACCCATCTCATATAATTTACAATATGTTCTCCAGCCATTTTTTCTGCCTCTTCCATAGTTTCTGCAACAAACATGTCTCTAACCAAACTTATACCTTCACCTAAAGGAACATCTCTGTTTTCAGCTTTAGATTTTGCTTCTTTAAAAATTTCAAATCTTTTTTTCAAAGCTTTTACAGTTGGGATCCACATAATTGTATTAAGTCCATTTTCTGCTGCCCACTGAATTGATCTTTCTCCATCAACTACTTGTGATATTGGTGGAAATGGTTTCTGATAAGGTTTTGGTAATACAGATATTTGTTTTAGTTCGTTTGTTTTTAAATCCACAACATTTTCTTTGGGAGGACTCATGTCGTGTTGCCAAATAAAATTAGGAGATGGATAAGTATAAAATTCTCCTTGATGAGAGAAAAAGTCTTCAGACCATGCTTTTTTCATTATTTCTAATGTTTCTGAAAAAAGTCTAAAATTTTTTGCCTGATCTTTTAGGTCAGCTTCTTTATTCATGTTGATTGCTTCTCTACCGTAAACACCTCTACCAATACCGACCTCAACTCTACCTTTAGACATTTGGTCGAGTGTAGCGATATCTTCGGCAAGTCTTATTGGATTATGAAATGTGATTACGTTACATGCTTGCCCTAAACGAATATTTTTAGTTCTGGCCGCAGCATCTGTACACATCATTAAAGGATTAGTACAGGACTCCATCCCCTCATGATTAAAATGATGTTCTGTGTACCAAATAGAATTCCAATTATTTTGGTCGCAATATTCTGTGATTTCTCTAGCTTCGTCTAAAAGCTGAGTATAAGGTTTCTTATCCCAGTTGGTAGTATTACAAAAATATCCAAAGTTCATAAAGCCTCCTTTAAAAATTAATTTAAAGACGACCGATCCCACTTTCGTAAATCTTTGATTTAAACGACGAGTTATGTATCGCTTTATAAATAACGATATCACTTTTTAATAGCAGTGGAAATCTAAAAAAGCTTCTTTTTATCTGTCCATGGACCTTTTTTTGTTTTGGGTAAAAACTTTTTAAGATCTAATAGGACTTTTTCAGACAGCTTTCTGTATGTAGTAAGTTTTCCTCCATAAATGTTTAAAAGAGGTAATTTTTTTACAATGTTTAAATCAAAAACATAATCCCTTGTAACTTTTGAGGCCTCTTTAAAATCCTCTATTAGAGGTCTTATTCCTGAATAAGTATCAACTATATCTTTTTTGCTTATTTGTTTTTTTAAATAATTATTTACTGATCGAATTAAATATTGAGTTTCTTGTTTTGATATTACAGTATTTTCTGGGGATTTAACCTCTACTTCAGTTGTTCCAATTAATGAAAATTTCTTTTTGTAGGGAATTACAAAAATTATTCTTTTATCTATATTTTGAAATGTAAATGCAACATCTTCTTTATATAATTTCTTTGTAATTATGTGACTACCTTTAACTAATCTGATTTTATTTTTAGATTTTATTTTTATATTTTTATGCAAAGTTTCATTTATCCATGGTCCTGATGCATTGATTAAAACTTTTGATTTTATTTTTTTTCTATTTTGAAGACTAATGACCCATTCATTATTAATAATTTCAGCTTTTTTAACTTTATTGTATTCTAGTATTTTGGCTTTATTTTTTTTTGCATCTTGAGCATTTAGTTTTGTTAATTTTTTATCATCAATTTGAATATCATAATATTGAAAACCAGTTTTGTATTTCTCCTTAAGAATATTTGGAAATTTTTTATTAAGATCTAATGTTTTTGATTTTGGAATACTAGTTTTCCCACCTAAATTATCATACAAAAGCAAACCAAATTTAATTAACCATGCTGGTCTAATTTTATCAGTATGAGGAATAATAAATGGAATTGGTTTTGAGATTTTTTTTGCAATTTTGTAAACAATTTCTCTTTCTTTAAGAGACTCTCTTACTAATTTAAATTCGTAATTTTCTAGATAACGAAGACCACCATGAATTAATTTTGTTGACCAAGAGGAAGTTGCACCTCCTATTTCTCCTTTATCAGCTAAACATACTGACATACCTCTACCAGCGGCATCTCTTGCGATACCAGCTCCATTAATACCACCACCAATTATGAATAAATCAAATACTTTAGACATTTAATTAGATTGTTTATAAAATGTAATTATAAATTTTCAACGACTTAAATTATTCTAACGTTGATATTCAATAAATTTTTTCAAAGATTGATTTAGAAATTTTTCGTAAATCTGACCTGTGTTAGAATATTTTTTGGAATTAAGGAAAGATTTATTCATTTTAAAGTCATAAGAGGGTTCAAAGAAGAATGGAACAGAAAGTCTCTTGCTTTTATTCCATAGCACTCTGTGGTTTGTAGCTTTAAATTTACCTTTACTTAAAAATTCTAAAGCTCTTCCCGTATTTACGACCAAAGCTTTTTTGTTAAATGGTACATCATGCCATTTTTTTGTTTTTCTATTCTGTACCTGAAGACCACCTTTTTTATCTTGGTATAGAACTGTAAATATTCCACTATCAACATGCGTTTCACATCCAAGTGCAACCCCATCTTGTTTTGAAATTTCTACTGGCTTCGTTTGATTTGGATAATAATTAAACCTTAAAGTGCTTAGTGTTTTTAATCTTGAAAATGCTTTTCTTGAAAGATCTGGATTAAGTTTGTTTAATTTAATGACACTTTTAAACAAAGTTTCACTTAAATTATAAATATTTTCGAAATATTTATTTAAGGCCTCAATAGAATTTTTGTTAAAACATGTATTTAGATCTAAATATTCAATGTATTGGTTTTTGGTTTTTGTTGAATATTTCTTGGTAACTTTTAAATCTCCTATATCCAATCCTTCTTTACCATTTACGTCACTTGGAAAATATCCTCTATAGAGATTTTTATTTTTTTTATTCCATTTTTTTGGTGATAGTTTCTTTTTTTTACTGTCTGATAAATTGAAGAATTTATTACCTATTCCACATATTTTCTTAATTTCTTTCAAATTAAGTCCATGTCCAGTCACTTGGAAAAAACCTATATTTACACAAGCTTTTTCAATTTCTTTAATTTTTTTATAGGCACTTTGAGTTTCAAAATTATTTTTAATTAGCGAAGTGATATTAATTGTTGGAATATAATTTTTAGACACTTTAATTACTATTTTTTATAAAATCTGCAGCTCGTTCAGCAATCATCAAGGTTGGTGCATTTAAATTTCCACTTGTAATTTCTGGCATTACAGATGCATCCACAACTCTGATATTTTGTAATCCACTCACTTTTAATCTTTCATCCACTACAGACATTTTATCTGTTCCCATCTTCAATGTGCATGAAGGATGGTAAGCTGTTTCAGCCTTTGATCGGATATATTCTTCTAATAAATCATTAGTTTTTGCATGTTCTCCAGGTCCAATTTCTTTACCAGCAAAAGGTTTTAATGAATTTTGTCCTAAAATTTTTCTAGCCACATGGATGCATTCTATTGTTTGATTTAAATCATCTTCATGTTCTAAATAATTAAATTGAATTTTTGGATAATCATATGGATTTGAACTATTTAAAGTTATATGACCTCTACTTTTTGGATGGTTTGGACTTGCATGCAACTGATAGCCATGTCTATCAGGATCAACTAACCCATGATCAATTACAAAAGCTGGAAAAAAGTGAAATTGAATATTAGGGTATTCTCTCTCTGGTGATGATTTACAAAAGCCACCCGCTTCTAGGAAAGAAGTAGAGCACGGACCACTTCTATTTAAAAACCACTGAATACCAATTCTGAGCATATTAAGCTTATTAACATAGGAATATAAAGTGTCTTTTGTTTTACATTCTTGTTGTACATAAGTTTCTAAATGATCTTGTAAATTTTTTCCAACACCCTCCAAGTTTTGAATAACATTGATGCCTTTATCTTTAAGATGATGGTTTGGACCTACTCCTGATAACATCAGTAGCTGAGGTGAATTAATTGCGCCACCACTTAAAATTACTTCTCTGTTGGCAAAGATTTTTTCAACTTTATTATTAATTTTAACCTCAATTCCAATGGCTTTTTTTCCATCAAAAATTACTTTCTCAACAAAAGCTTCAGTAAATACTTTTAAATTTTTTCTTTTTTTTGCTGGATTTAAATAATATTTAGAAACACTAGCACGTTCACCATTATGAATTGTGACGTCATACATTCCAAAACCTTCTTGTTCTTTACCATTCATGTCTTTATTTTTTTTGTAACCAGCTTCACCAGCAGAGTTTATAAATGCTTTGAATAAAGGGTTTTCGTTTTTAGATTGGTTTACTGGCAATATACCACTACCACCTCGGTAATCATTTTCTCCCTCAGACCATGTTTCAATTTTTTTAAAATAAGGAAGTACTTTCTCATAAGACCATTCTTTCAATCCAAAAGACGCCCATCTTTGGTAATCGTTTGGATTGCCTCTGACAAACACCATTCCGTTGTGCGCTGAGCAGCCCCCAATCATTTTACCTCTTGGACAAAATAGCTTTCTATTATTTAAATTAGGTTCTGGTTCAGAATAGTATTTATAATTATATTTTGGATCATGCATGGCGTATAAAATTGCTAAAGGCATATTTACTTTCCAAATATCACTTGGTCTGCCAGCTTCAAAAATAGCAACATTATTTTCAGATTTTTCAGTTAATCTATTTGCAAGAACACAACCAGCCGTTCCTGCTCCTATTATTAAATAATCATATTTCATAATATAAATTTTATTATATTTATTATACTCATCGTCTCACTGGTGTTTCACTTGCTATATACTGTTCTCTGACTCTTTCTCTAAAATATATGTATATACCAGCAGCGATGATGCATCCAACTCCTAAGAATGTTCTAGTCGAGGGAACTTCATCAAATAAAAAATACCCTGGTATCATAGACATTATAATTAAAGAGTACTCAAATAATGATACTACAGATGGTGAAGCAACAATATATGCTGAAAAAATACAAAGAAAAGCTATTGATGCCGCAACTCCAAAAAACAATATAAACTTCCACGTATATTCAATATTAGAAAACCAATCTCTAAAAATAAATTGTGTTGTTGAATCAAAATTAGAATTGTTGAACTGACCATTCCCCATAAACAAATAAATAATTCCACATAATATGAGAGCAATTAAATAGAAGTAAAATAGTTGAGTGTTTACATCATCTTTGTCAGAGGTATATTTTGTAATTGTCATAGAGGCTGCATAAAAAAATGCACATCCAACAGGAAGTAGACTTTTGTATTCAAAGTCTGAAAAATTTGGATTTAAAACTATAAAGACACCTACGAAGCCAAATACAATTGCAGACCATCTTCTAATACCAATAAATTCCTTTAAAAAAAATTTGGCAAAGATTGATACAAAAAAAGGGCAGGAGAAAAAAAGTGCATTAGCTGTTGCTAATGGCATGTAAGTTAGAGAAATAAAAAATGCTGAAAAAGCCATAAAGTGCAAAACTACTCTTACCAAGGTTAATATTGGATAGTATGTTTTTAAACTAACCTTTTGCTTTTTAAATTTGATGTAGCAAAAGAGTAAAATTGCAGCAACAAAGTATCTGCCAAAAAAGATTTCATATAATGCTGCTTTTTCAAATATAAATTTGATTAATGAGTCCTGCATTGCAAATAAAGTCATTGCAATAATAATAAGAACAATTCCTTTAGAGTTATTATCAGTACTCATTTCGCACCTATACCAAAATAAGATAATGAATAATATTTAATTATTTCTTAAGTTTTGAAGTAAACAAAAGATTTTCACTTGAAAATTTAGCTTCATTTTCCTTTATAAAAGAAGCCATCAACTTCAACTTTTCTTCTTCAAATTCTGTTACCTTTCTTTTGCTAAGATCAATATATAGAGATATCCATTCCATCGATGCTGAAATTTTTTTAGTCTCTTTTGCAATCATTTCCATTTTTAAATGTAATCGTTTTTTATCATGGTCAAAATAAGTGAGGTTTATATCAACAGTTTCACCTTCTTTAACCTCATTAAGATATTTAGTATTAGTCTCTACTACCATCGTGCTTCTGTTAAGATTTTTTGCTGCACTTGCTCCCATTTTAAACTTTTCAAGCGCTACTTCCCATGCTTCATCAAATATTAAAACATAGTAAGCCATGTTCATGTGATTGTTATAATCAACCCAATTATTTATGATACTAAAGCTTTTAAGAAAAACAGACATTTAATAATTTAATTTAATATTAATATCATATAATAAAGTTTTATGAAAAAAGTATTAACAGCTAGTTGTTTATGTAAAGGTGTAAAGTTTAAAACACTTAATAAACTTAGAAGTGTATCAAATTGCCATTGTGTTCAATGCAGAAAAACTCATGGTGTATTTGGTGCCTATACAAATATAAAAGACAAAGAAATTAAATTTTTAAACAAAACTACCTTAAAGTGGTTTAAGTCGTCCAAGAATTCTAAGAGAGGTTTTTGTAATAAATGTGGAGCAAGTATATTTTTTAAAGTTGACAAATCTGACAATGTTTCAATTTCTGCAGGAATGCTTGATGGTAAAACAAAACTAAAAACTTTTAGAAATATATTTGTTGGTTCAAAGTCGGATTTTTATCAAATTAATGACAAACTTCCGAAATATAAAAGATTTGCTAAATAATATTATTTTAAGATTTAGTTAAAGAAGACTGTAGTTCTTGATTAGTAATATAACCCTTGATATTACCATTCTTATCAACCACTTCACAATTTGAATCTGAACAAACTATTTGAGGTAAAAATTCCTCAATAAATTGATCTTCATTTACTTTAATGACGTTTGATTTATCGATATTTTCAGACTCATTTAAATTTTTCATAATTATTTTTGCTTTGATTACTTTTGCTCTATTAACATCTTTAACAAAAGCTTTTACATAATCATCTGCTGGGTTCATTATAATCTCCTCTGGAGTTCCAACTTGTACTAATTTTCCTGAATTTAAAATTCCAATATGGTCACCTAACCTCAATGATTCATCAAGATCATGAGTAATAAATACAATTGTTTTTTTTAATTCTGATTGAAGATCAATAAGTTGTTTTTGCATATCGCTTCTTATAAGTGGATCTAGAGCACTAAAAGCTTCATCCATTAACATTATGTCCGTATCTGTTGCTAATGCTCTCGCTAAACCAACACGTTGTTGCATTCCTCCAGATAATTGATTTGGATATTGATTTTCAAATCCGTTTAATCCAACAGCATCAATTTTTTCCATTGAGATTTTGTTTCTCTCATCTTCTTCTTTACCTTGCATTTCCAAACCATATCCAACATTTTGTAAAACTGTTTTATGCGGGAACAAACCAAACCTTTGGAAGACCATGCTCATTTTGTGTCTTCTAAATTCAATCAGCTTTTCTTTATCAAGTGACATCACATTCGTACCCTCAACCAAAATTTCACCATCAGTTGGATCTATAAGTCTATTTAAATGTCTAATTAATGTTGATTTTCCTGAGCCTGAAAGACCCATACAAACAAACGTTTCACCTTCTTCAATTTTAAGAGATACGTTATCTAAGCCAACTGTGTGCCCAGTCTTTTCTAATATTTCATCTTTAGTTGAACCTTCTTTGACCATTTGAAGTACTGATTTTGGATTATTACCAAAGATTTTGTATACGTTGTTAATTTCGATTTTCGACATCAATTAAGTTCTAACAGTTCATTGAGCATAATGTAAAACAATTTCTATACAACTATGAATTGATTTTCAAAAATTCGATTTTATTTGATTTTAGTAGTCATTTAAATAATCATTTAATTAATGTCCAAATCAGATCAAAATGTTCGATGTGAACTATCGGCACTTTATAGAATTTTACACATGTATGGAATGACTGATTTGGCCAATCAATGTGCAGGAGCTAGATCAGCCGAGGATAAAGATTGTTCTTTTGTTCATCCCTATGGAATGTTTTATGAAGAAATTACAGCATCGTCTTTAGTAAAGATTGATAAAAATGGAAGAAAGATAAATTCAGAAGGACCATGGTTAAATGATGGCTGTATAAATCTTGCGCAATGGATTTTTAATTCACGCTCTGATGTTAATTTTTATGTTCATGGTCATGCTAATGATGTTATGGCAGTTGGAGGAACAAAAGAAGGATTAATGTATCTTTCACAAGCAGCAGTCTATTTAAATCATTTAATTGGATATATTGATTATGAATTTGTTGAAGATAAAGATTTTGGAAAAAAATTTGAAGACCTTATAGGTAAGCATGATATTTTAATTACAAGAAATCATGGATACTACACTGTAGGTAAAACTGCTGCAGAAGCTTTTTTTAGAGCATATTATTTAGAACAAGCATGTACTGTTCAAGTTAAAAACTTATCTATGGGATTAAATAAACATGAAATAGACAAACAAAAAGCTGCTTATTTTTGGGATAATATGAGTAGTTCAGATGATTATAATTATGATGGAAAAACAGAGTGGGCTGCATTATTAAGAAAATTAGATCGTGAAAATTCAAATTATAAAAGTTGATGGAACAAAATTATAAAATTGAAAATATAACTAAAAATTCTACTAATTTAGAAGTTGATTGGAGTGATGGAAAAAAAAGTAAGTTTAATTATTTGTGGTTAAGAGATAATTGTCCTACAGCACACGATAAAGATTCTCGTCATAGAATGTTTAACATTCTCAAAGTATCTAAAGATATAAATCCTAAAAAATTTTCTTTAAACAATGATGGTAAACTCCAAATTGAGTGGAGTGAGGGAGATCATGTTAGTTATTATGATCAAAAATGGCTGAGAGATAATTGTTATACAATTAAAAACAATTTGGAATACAAATCACCCTACAAGCTTTGGGATAATTCTCTTCAAGATCATTTAAAATCTGTAGAAATTGATCATGACGAAATCGTTAATTCAGATGAAGGCTTAATTAAATGGTTGGAACTTTTGCATCATACTGGAATTGCAATTGTAAAAAATGCACCGACAGATGAGAACTCTGGATTTAAAGTTTTAAATAGAATTAGTCATACTAGAGAAACTTTTTTTAAAACTCCATTTGAGGTAATTAATATTCCAAAACCAAACAATTCTGCTTATACAGCACATGCTTTGAGAAATCATATGGATCTTCCATGGTTTGAAAATCCTCCTGGATATCAATTTCTTCACTGTCTAATAAATTCTGCAGAAGGTGGAAATTCTTCTGCAATAGACGCATTTAAAGTTGCAAGTTATTTAAGGGAAAATGAGAAAGAAATATTTGATACTTTAGTAGAGATCCCATTTAAATTTAAAGACACAGATTATACTCAAGAAGCTCACAGACACTTTCATGCACCATCGATAACTTTAACCAAAGATGGTGATTTCAATGATGTAAGATTTAGCGTTGCAACAATGGATGTGTTAGATTGTAGCCCAGAGGTAATGGAAAAAGCTTACAAAGCGCATCACAGATTTGGAAATTTACTTCATGATCCCAAATATCAAATTAATTTTAGATTAGAACCAGGTGATATTTTTTCTTTTAATAATAGAAGAGTGCTTCATGGAAGAACTGAATTTAATCCAAACTCAGGACATAGACATCTTCAAGGATATTACATGGACAGAGATGAAATAATTGGAAGATTAAAATATTTAAAAAGTTATTAACAGATTCAACTCAGCATAGAAAATTTATAAATTTAAACATTTAAGTAACGTTAATTTAACGTTATCTTATTGTTTAACTTTTACAAATTTGTAAAAAATAAAAAAAATAAGAGGGGGAAAAAATGAAAAAAATACTAAGTATTTTTACAATTCTATTTACATTCTCTTTTACATCGCACAGTTACTCAAAAACAGAAATTCACTGGTGGTATGGAAACAGTGGTTTTCTTGGTGATGTAATTATTGAAATTGCAAATAGATTTAATGCTTCACAAGATCAATACACAGTAATTCCTACAGGAAAAGGAAGTTACGAAGATAACATGGCTGCAACAATCGCTGCTTTTAGAGCAGGAGATCAGCCACACTATTCGCAGGTTTATGATGCCGGTGCTGCAATCATGGTAGCGCAAGTAAAAAATGGTGTTGTTATCGGTTTTGAAGAAATGGCTAAGAAATATGGAATTAATGTCGACGCAGACAACTATATTCCTGGAATTAAAAATTTCTATGCCGACTCTGATGGAAAAATGATTGGTGTACCTTTTAATAGTTCTACATGCTTGATGTATGCAAACATGGATATATTAAAAGAAGTAGGAATCGAGTCAGTGCCAAAAACTTATGAAGAATTTGAGGCTATGGCTCCAAAAATCAAAGCTGCTGGATACATTCCTTTAGTTCAAAGTCATAGTCCTTGGATTTGGACTGAAAATTTCTTTTCTAGACATAATTTATTAATGTTAGATGGAAATAATGGTTATGACGCCGTTCCAAAAAAGACTTTATTTGCTGAAACAGATGCTTTTGTTATGCACTGGAAAAAAGTTAAAGAGTGGTATGATGCAGGTTATTATGGCTATAAAGGTAGAGCGTGGGGAGATAACCAAGCTCCGTTTATAGCAGGTGAGGCTGCATTTTGGTTTGGTTCTGCTGCATCATTTGGTGGAATGAAAGGTGTTGTTCCAAATTTTTCAGTAAACCACATTCCATATTGGGATTCAGTAACAGGTGGAAAAGAGTATCCAACATTTATTGGTGGTGCTGCTAACTGGATATTAAATGGTCATTCAGAAGAAGAGTATAAAGGACTTGCTAAATTTATAGAATTTATGGGTTCTCCAGAAATGGATCTGTATTACCATAACATGACTGGTTATTCTGCTGTAACTAAAGGTGGTATTGAATTAGCTGAGACTATAAATTTTTATAGAACTTCTCCTTACCACAAAGCAGTTGGTGAACAATTAAGCCTAGAAGGATCTACTATTCCTGGAGGATATAGAGCTGGTAACTGGCCACAAATTCGTGAAGTAATTTATGAAAATGTTGAGCCTATGTTAAATGGTAAAATATCTGTAGAAAAAGCACTAGGAAATATGGATAAAGGTGCAGCTAAATTGTTAAAACAATTTGCTAAAACTTTATAAACAATAATCTAATTAAGGAGGGTAATAATTTACCCTCCTTATTTTTATTTAAATTTTATGAAAAAAGTCCAATTTAAATCTAGTTATTCTCAATATTTATTTTTAGCTCCACAGTTAGGAATTTTATTGATTTTTTTATATTGGCCTATCATTCAAACTTTTAGAGATGCATTTACAATGCAGGATGCATTTGGATTTGGAACTCAGTTTGTATGGTTTGATAATTTTTTATTTATCTTTGATGATCCTGCTTATTGGATAGCTTTTAAATTTACTATTATTTATAGTTTCGTAATAACACTAATCACAGCTTCTATTGGTTTGTTGCTCGCAGTTCAGGCAAACAATGTTATGCATGGTAAAAGTGCATACAAAACATTATTAATTTGGCCCTACGCAATTGCTCCTGCTGTTGTTGGTGTAATGGCAAATTATTTTTTTAGTGAAAGATTTGGACTACTTTACCATTTGTTTAATGATCTATGGGGATTTAATTGGTATGAAAGTGTATTTGACTCGTATATTTACTTAATCATTGCTGGATCTTGGAAGCAAATCAGTGCAAATTTTATTTTCTTTTTGGCAGGTCTTCAAGCTATACAAAAATCTGTGATTGAAGCATCTATGATAGATTGCAAGAATAGCATTAGAAGATTTTGGACAATTACCTTTCCTTTGTTAATGCCAACAACATTTTTTTTGATAATTATTAATATTACTTATGCATTTTTTGATACATTCGGCATCATTGATACCACAACTATTGGTGCTCCATCAGGTGAAACAAGAACTTTAGTCTACAAAGCTTATATGGATGGATTTAGAGGATTAGATTTAGGAAGCGCAGGCGCTCAATCAATAATGATGATGTTAATTGTACTAGTTATTACAATTTTTCAATTTAGGTACATAGAGGGGAGAATACATTATAATTAATGAATAGATTAATCACATCAGGATTTTCTCATGTTATTTTATTCATAGGAATATTAATTATGATCGTTCCTGTATGGATGATTTTCGCAAGTTCAACGCATACTGGTTTAACGATTAGTACCCAGGGTCTTCAAATGTTTTTAGGAGATAGCTTCTATGAAAATTATTTGAGAGTTTTGCTGTATCAGGGTGGTTTTTTCAAAGAGATAACTGCTTTAAAAATGTTTTTAAACAGCTTTATAATGGCAACTGGAGTTGCAATATTATCTGTTATTACATCTTTAATGGCAGCATATGCTTTAGTTTATTATAGAACTAAATACGCAACATTATTGTTCTGGTTAATATTTGTTACAATCTTAGTTCCATTAGAGTTAAGAATTTTTCCCACTTATTCAGTAATGGCTGAATTAAATCTAGTAAATTCTTATTTTGGATTAATTGTGCCAATCTCAGCTTCTGCGATAGCAACCTTGTTTTTTAGACAGTTTTATAAAACTGTTCCAGAGGAATTACTTGAATCAGCAAAGCTTGATGGAGCAAATACTTGGAGATTTTTCGTAGATTTTTTAGTTCCATTATCAAAAACAATGATTGTAGCGATGTTAATATTTATGTTTGTTTTTGGATATAACCAATATTTATGGCCATTATTAGTAACAAGTTCAGAACAATACTGGACAGTAGTGATGGGACTAAAGATGATGTCAGGCTCAATCGTTCATCGTTTTGCATTTGTAATGATGTCTATGGTTCCACCAATTTTAATTATAATTGTTTTACAGAAACATTTTATTAAAGGAGTTTTCCAAGATAAATGAAAATAAAACCACTTCAAATTGTTGCGCATATTATTTTAATAATAGGTGTTCTGTTAATGGTTCTCCCAATTTGGATTTCTTTTGCAAGTTCCACGCATGAAAATGTATCTATCCTTACAGAAGGTATGAGATTTACATTGGGCGAACAATTTTCAAGAAATTATAATGAAGTTTTAAATGAAAAAGGTGGTTGGTCTGAGGAAGTAACTGCTGCAAAAATGTTTATTAACAGTTTTATAATGGCTTTGGGAATTGCTACACTTAAAGTAGCTATTTCAGCAATGTCTGCATACGCTTTAGTTTATTATAGATTTAAATTAGCAGTTCCAATTTTTTGGTTAATTTTCATTACTCTACTTGTGCCTTTAGAGGTAAGAATATTTCCAAGTTATAAAATTGTATCTGATTTAGGTTTAACCAATTCATATACAGGTCTTATTCTTCCATTGGTTGCTTCAGCTACTGCAACTTTTTTCTTCAGACAATTTTACAAAACAATTCCTGATGAACTTTTGGAATCTGCAAAATTAGATGGAGCAAATGGTTGGAGTTTCTTCATAGATTTTTTAGTCCCACTATCAAAAACTATGATAGCTGCAATGTTTATCTTTATGTTTGTTTATGGATATAGCCAATATTTATGGCCATTGATTATGACTACTGCCGAAGAATATTGGACAGTTGTGATGGGGATGAAAATTATTTACACTGAGAGTTATGAAGGAGTTGCACTACCAAGAACTGCAGAAAGATTTGCCTATATTATTTTGTCTATGATCCCTCCAGTATTAGTGGTGGTATTTTTACAAAAATGGTTCATAAAAGGATTAATTCAAACGGAGAAATAAATGAGTTTTTTAGATTTAAAAAATGTAACTAAGATTTACCCTAACGGCACAAAAGCAGTACATGAAACTTCATTAAGTATTGATGAAGGAGAGTTTATGGTTTTTGTAGGGCCTAGTGGATGTGGAAAATCAACGTTGTTAAGAATGGTTGCAGGATTAGAGGACATAACTGAAGGTGATATTAATCTTGATGGAAAATTAATAAATGAAGTTGATCCATCTGAAAGAGATGTGGCAATGGTATTCCAGAACTATGCATTATATCCACATATGAATGTTTATAATAATTTAGCTTATGGTTTAAAAAACAGAGGAATTGACAAAGAAACAATCGAGCAAAAAGTTAATGATGCAGCAAAACTTCTCCAAATTTCAGATTTTTTACAGAGAAAACCATCAATGTTATCTGGTGGTCAAAGGCAAAGAGTTGCAATGGGTAGAGCGATTGTTAGAAACCCTAAAATATTCTTATTTGATGAGCCTCTTTCAAACTTGGACGCAAAACTAAGAATCCAAATGAGACTTGAAATCAAAAAACTTCAGCAGAAAGTTGGAGTAACAAGTATATTTGTTACACACGATCAAGTCGAGGCTATGACGCTTGCAGATAGATTGGCTGTTATAAATAATGGAATTATTGAACAACTTGGAACTCCTATTGAAATTTATAATAATCCAAAATCTTTATTTGTTGCTGGTTTTATCGGCTCTCCACAAATGAATTTTTTAGATGCTAATTTAAATAACAAAACCTTATCAGCAGAAAATTTTGAAATTAAAAATATAAATAGCGATTATAATGGTGAAGTTACTTTGGGAATAAGACCGGAGCATTTAATAGAGTCTGAAAATGGTTTGATAAATTTAAAAGTAGAATTAGTAGAACAATTAGGTTCAGATAATCTTGTTTATGGCCAAATTAAAAATATAAAAGATTTTTGTTACAGATCTCCAGGAAATCAAACAATCAAAAAAGGCGATACTCTAAGTTTAAATATAGAGGAAAATAAATATTTTATTTTTGATAAAAGCACAGGCAAAAGAGTAAACTAAATTTGATTTTAACCAAACCAAATCATATAAAAATTTATGGTCACAGAGGAGCTAGAGGCGATCTACCAGAAAATACTTTAGATAGTTTTAAATATTTATTTGAAAACAATATTAACGCCTACGAAACTGATATTTTAATTTCAAAAGATCTTATACCTGTTATTACCCATGATTTTAGATTAGATCCAAGTTTTACTAAAGATGAAGAGGGAGATTGGATTACAGATGAAAATATTAAAATTTTTGATTTAACATATAATGAAATTTCAAAATTTGATGTTGGTTCACTTAATAAATTAACAAGATATGGAAGAAGATTTCTTAATCAGAGAAGTTTAGAAAATCAAAAAATTCCAAAACTTTCAGAATTACTTGAACTATCTTCAAAAAATTTATCTCAAGCTTCAATAATAAATTTAGAGATTAAATCTACTCCAGATGAAAAAAATCTTACACCTAATCCTAAAGAAATGGTTCAAATAGTTTTAAATGATATTAAAAAATCAAATTTACAAGATAAAATAATAATTTCATCTTTTGATTGGAGAATTTTAAGAGAAGTTAAAAATCAAAGTCCTGAAATTTCTAGAGCTTATTTAACTTTTCAACAGGAAAAAGGAATGAAGATCAAAAAAACAATTTATAGTAAATCTCCTTGGATAGATCATATTCCTCTTACAATTGTTTACGATCTTCCTAAAATTATAAAAGAATTAGGTGGTAGTGCTTGGCATCCTTATTACAAAGATATTAATAAAAAAGCTATACAAGACGCACACGATTATAATCTTCCAGTAAATGTTTGGACCGTTAATGATGAGTATAATATGTTAAAAATGATTGAATATGAAGTAGACGGTATAATGACTGATTATCCACTTAAGCTCAAAGAATTGTGTGACAAAAAAAATATTAAGTGGTTTTAAAAATTTTTAATGGACGTTGATCTTGTTAATAACGAAGTGATTTTCCTTCAAGATAAGCTTAAGGGTTATAGTTTAACAGGGGCTGAAAATAAATTTGATGAAAAAGGTAATCCTTTATTTTTCCCTGGTTGTACAATTATTTTTAATATTCCAATGGATACAGATTTATCAAGTGAAATATTTAAATTTCAGAATAAGTTGAGAGAATTAAATCCACCAAAGACCTATTTTTATTTACCTAGAAGCAGTTTTCATATGACTTTATTTGACTGTTGTAATTTTAATACAAAAAACACAGAGTATTGGCCAAAAAACGTTAACAAAAATCTAAATTACAACGAAATTGCAATCAAATTAAACAAGAGAATTCAAAACTACTCACTGCCCAACAAGGTTAACTTAAAGTTAAAAAAATTTTATGGAGGATACAGTATGATTTTAGAACCTTTCTCAGAGGAAGATGAGAGTATTTTGAGAAATTGCCGAGATGAATTAAGTAAATTGCTAAAAATAAAATTTGAAAATCATCAAAAATATACTTTTCATATTACTCTAGCCTATATTTTGAGAAAACTTACTCAAGAAGAAATAAATAATTTATTAAAAGTTAACAAAAATTTATTAGATGAGTTTGTTAAAAAAATTCCAAAAATAGTTTTAAAAGATCCTACTGTTTGTACTTTTGAAAATATGCTAGAATTTAAAAGTATTAATTCTTCCAACCAGTAACATTTTTTACTTCAAGAAATTCTGTGAGGCCCCACACTCCACCTTCTCTTCCATTTCCAGATTGTCTATAACCACCAAAAGGAGTTCCAACATCTGCTGCATTACCGTTTACATAGACACATCCTGATCTTAGTTTTTTTGCAACTCTATGAGCTTTTTCTTTATCATCAGTTTGAAGATAATTTCCTAAACCATAAGAAGTATCGTTCACAATTTTCACTGCTTCATCCTCAGTATCAAATGGAATAATTGATAAAACAGGGCCAAATATTTCTTCCTTTGCAATTCTCATCTCATTAGTAACATCTGTGAAAATAGTTGGTTTGATAAAATATCCTTTGTTTAAACCGTTTGGTAATTCTGGCCCTCCAGCAGCTAAAGTTGCGCCCTCAGAAATTCCACTTTCAATAAGATTTATAATTTTATCGTATTGAATTTTTGAAATTACAGGTCCAATGTGATCTCCTTTTTTAGTTGCTTGATCAACTTTAATTTTATTTGCTTCATCAACAGCTTCTTTTACTGCTCTTTCATAAATTGATTTTTCAACCAACATTCTTGTAGGTGCATCACAAGATTGACCTGAATTACTCATTACATTTCTGATACCATCTCTCACTGCATCTTTATAACTGTCAGCAAAAACAATATTTCCACCTTTGCCACCTAGCTCAAGACAAACTCTTTTAATTGTATCAGCGGCATTTTTAGAAATTAACTTTCCAGCTCTTGTTGAACCGGTAAAAGAAACCATATCAATATCCGGATGACTTGAAATGTCTGTTCCAACTCCAGCCCCATTGCCATTTACTAAGTTAAAAACTCCTTTTGGAAAACCAGCTTCATCAATCATTTCAGCAAATAACATTCCTGATATTGGAGCAATTTCTGAGGGTTTTAAAATCATTGTACAACCAGTTGCAAATGCAGGAGCAACTTTAAGAGCAATTTGATTTATTGGCCAATTCCAAGGAGTTATTAATCCACATACTCCAATTGGTTCATAACAAATATGATTATTTGATTTTTCATCAAAATGTTCTTCAAAGTTAAAGTTTTTAAGTCTTAGTATAAAATCATCTAAATGATCTCTTCCTGATGCCGTTTGAACATCATTCGACCAATCCATTGGAGCACCCATTTCTAATGAAATAGCTTCTGCCATTTCATTAAATCTTTTTTTGTAAATAGTTAATAATTTTTCTAATAATTTAATTCGTTCCTCTTTTGAGGTTTCTTTCCAAGTTTCAAATGCTGTTTTTGCAGCTTTTACAGCTCTATTTGTATCTTCAGTGGATCCTAGAGAAATTACTGCGCATGGATCTTCATTACATGGATTGATAACATCAAAGTCATTCCTCTTAATTGGATCTACCCATTCACCATCAATATAAAATTTTCTTTTATCTAACATAATTTTATTTTAGCATACTATTTAAATTTCATATCCTTTTTCCTCGGGCTCATTATCAACTAATTCCTCTGGAAAACCCTTGGCTCTAAAATCAATATTGTTTAAATCTTCCATCCTTTTTACGATCATAGAAGACCACGCTCTAGATCCATATTTTTTTTGTCCATCTTTAAATATTTCAACAACTTTTGGAGATATCTCCAGTGGAGCATTTAACTTTTTGGCAAGATCATCAAATAATCCTGTATCTTTTAAAACTAAATCCATTGTAAAGTTTATATTATAAGAACCATTTAAAATTACTTGACTTTCTGTTTCGTGAACAAATGAATTACCTGAGGATGCGGCAATCCCTTTAAATGTTTTTTCAAGATCTAGGTTAGATTTTTTAGCAACTGTCCAAGCCTCTCCTAAAGCTACCAAATGCACTGAAGCTAAATAATTTGTAATTACTTTAAGAGTACTTGCTGTACCCAATTCACCAGTATGCAACACTTTTCTTCCCATGACTGTTAAAACAGGCAAAATTTTTTCAAATGCTTTTCTCTTACCACCTACAAAAATTGCAATATTTCCTGTTGCAGCTCTATGACAACCACCACTTACTGGGCCATCTAAAGGTATAGCGTTTTTTGCAATTACTTTTTCTCCAATTCTCTTTACCTCAGCTTCATCAGTAGTACTCATTTCAAGCCAAATTTTATTTTCAGAAAGGCCTTGAAGTACTCCATCTTCAGCTTCCATAACTTCTGCACTTACTTTTAGCGATGGCAAAGAAGTAATTACCAGATCAACTTGTTCTGCAAGTTCTTTTCCAGAATTTGCAACTTTTGCTCCAGAACTTTTAAATTGATTTGTTAAATTTTGATCTACGTCTCTTACTGTTAAGTCAAATCCATTTCTTAATAAACTTCCTGCAAGTTTAGCACCTACATTTCCTAGACCTATAAAACCTATCTTCATTATTTTACCTCTTCTTTTTTATTTTTTGTAAAAACTATTAATATGACACCAACAATTATTATTGCTCCACCAATGAATAGTTCTTTGGTTGGCTCTTCTCCTAAAAGAAAAATTGCAGCCAACAATCCAGTTGGAGGAATTCCCATGGTTACAATAGGTAGAACTTTATAAATAGGATTATTTTTTATGACATAATAAAAGCAACCATATGTTACAGGCTGCATTATAAAACCAATGTAGATTGCAATAATCCAATGATCAATTTTTGCATTAGAGATATAATTTATAGTATTTCCATCAATGATTGCTGAAAGTAATATTAAAATTGGACCAGAAAATAATGCCATCCAAGCAACCAATGCTAAAGGATTAATTTCTTTACTTAAAGGTTTCACCATTACTTGCCCAAGAGCCCAAATAGCAGAGCCTAGTATCGTCAATCCAATACCAATAATTTTTCCATCTAAATTTGGTGAGCCAGTTAAAACATAAACACCGATAAATGCTATACCAATACCAATTAAAGCTCTAACTGTTGGTTTCTCTTTAAGCATAAAGTAAGCAAAAATAACTCCAAACGGTACTTCCATTTGTACTAACAAAACCGCAGATGAAGCATCAATCAAGTCTAACCCGGAGTAAGTAATACTGTATTGCAAAGTATTAGCTATTAAAGAAGCTATGAAGATTTTTAGCAAGTAGCCCCTTGGTATTGGAAACCACCAAATTAAAATTGAAGCTGCAAAGATAAATCTTAAACCCATTAATAAAATTGGTGGAAAAGAATCGAAAGCTGGTTTTGCAATGACAAAACCAAAGCCTAAAAAAATCGGAACTAGCGATGCAATGAAGGTATCTTTTAAATTCATGTCGTTAATTTAATATTAATGATTATTAAAGAACTTCTGGTATATTCATCTTTTAAAATATGAATTCAACAAAAATAGATCCAAAATACATTAGTAAATCAAATCCAAGAGTTGGTTTAATAGCTCTTGCAAGTGACTTTATGATTGAGAGAGATTTCATTAATGTCATAAAAGATAGGGAAATTGATTTTTTTGTTAACCGTATTGAGTGTTACAATCCATTAACTCGAGAAAACCTGATTAAAATGTCTAATAAAGTAACTGAAGTTGCAAAAGATATTTTACCAGATCAAGATATTGATTGTGTTGTTTATGGCTGTACCTCCGGGACCATTGCAGCTGGATATAATTCTATTGAACAAAAAGTAAAAGCAGCAAAACCAATGGCTGACGTTACAACGCCTAGCACTGCAGCAATTAAAGCTTTAAAAAAATTAAATATAAAAAAAATTTCTTTGTTCACACCATATAGTAAAAAACTAAATGATGAGGTCTTAGAATATTTTAAAACTGAGGGATTTGAAATTACCTCTAATTCTTACTTTGATATCGAGGCTGATTATGACATTGGTAAAGTAGATCAAGATTATTTATATGAAGTATTATCTAAAATTGATTTAAATGGGGCAGAGGCTTTGTTTGTTTCGTGTACAGCTTTACCCGTGTTGCCAATAATTGATAAACTTGAAAAAAAATTGAACACAGTAGTTTTATCTAGTAATCAAGCATTAATTTGGGATACGCTTGTAAAAATAAATAAAAATAACTCTGTTGAGGGATTTGGAAAACTATTTGAGGCAAACTAATGTCATTTACTAAAGAAGAATACAAACAAAGATTAAAAAAAGTTCAAAAAATGATGCAAGAAAAAGGCATCGAACTTTTAATTTCTCATGACACAAATAATTTATATTATCTAACTGGTTATGACGCCTGGTCATTCTATTATGCTCAATGTGCAATCGTTCATGTAAATGCAGACGAACCATTATGTTTTGTAAGAGCTCAAGATGCAGGTGGTGCTTATATAAAAACTTATTTAAAAGATGAAAATATTTTAGTGTATGATGAAGAGTACATTCATACTTGGCCAAAACATCCTTATGATAGATTGGTCGAAATAATTAAAGAGAGAAAATGGGATAATCTATCAATTGGACTAGAGATGGATGCTCACTATTTTACAGCTTTTTGTTATGAAAAAATAAAACAAGGTTTGCCAAATGCCAAAATCAAAGACAGTGATCGATTGGTGAATTGGGCAAGATTTACAAAATCTGACGCAGAAATAAATTACATGAAGTCAGCAGCAAAAATTTCAGAACAAGGAATGAAAACTGCAATGGAAGTTATTAAACCTGGTGTAAGGCAGTGTGATGCGGTTGGTGAAATTCAAAAAGCACTTTTTTATGGAACAGAGGAATTTGGTGGTGAATATTCAAGTATTGCAACTCTTCTTCCAACAGGAAAAGGTACTTCTGCTTCACATTTGACCGCTACACAAGATAAATTTGTTGAGGGAGAAGCAACGATTATTGAACTTTCTGGAGTTTATAAAAGGTATCATGCGCCAATGGCTAGAACAGTTTTACTTGGAAAACCCAATCAATTAAAAATTGATACGATGAATAAAACTATTGAAGCCTTAAACACTGGTATTGGCGCAATAAAAGCAGGAAATACGGTAGATGATGTTGCTCAAGCTTTTTGGAAAATACTCGATAAATATGGTATCGAAAAAAGATCAAGAACTGGTTATTCAATAGGGATTGGTTACCCTCCTGATTGGGGAGAGCATACTCTTAATATATACAAAGGAGACAAGACAGTACTTGAGCCTAATGTTTGTTTTCATATGATTGCTGTTATGCAATTTGGTGACTGGGGCGTTGAAGCGTCTGAGGCTATTAGGGTTACAGAAAACGGTTCAGAGTTATTTTGTAATTTTCCAAAAGAGCTTCATATCAAGAGTTAATTTACTATTGAAATCTACTTTCACAAATGTTTAATAATCAACTTTATGTCTAAAAATCCAGAATTCGTAAAATTTGATAAAGTAGATAAAAGTTATGACGGTAAAGTACTCGTCGTTAAAGATCTTCAATTAGATATTGCTGAAGGTGAATTTATAACGATGCTTGGACCATCTGGTTCAGGTAAAACAACTTGTTTAATGATGTTAGCTGGATTTGAAACCCCAACTAATGGAGAAATTTTATTAGATGGAAATATTATTTCAAACATCCCACCTCACAAAAGAGGAATTGGAATGGTGTTCCAAAATTATGCATTGTTTCCACACATGACAGTTTATGAAAATTTAGCCTTTCCTTTAAGAGTAAGAAAAGTTGAAAAAGATGAAATTGATAAAAAAGTAGACAAAGCTTTGTCTATGGTTTCTTTAAATGGATTTGAATCTAGAATGCCAGCGCAACTTTCTGGGGGACAACAACAAAGGGTTGCTGTTGCAAGAGCGCTTGTATTTGATCCCGCTGTTGTTTTAATGGATGAGCCACTTGGTGCATTAGATAAAAATTTAAGAGAGAGCATGCAGTATGAAATTAAACATATCCACGAAAGTATTGGTGTTACTGTTGTGTACGTTACTCATGACCAAAGTGAAGCTCTTACTATGTCAAACAGAATAGCTGTATTTAACGATGGTAAAGTTCAACAGTTATCTGATCCAGCAGAGCTATATGAGAAACCAGTAAACTCTTTTGTTGCAGAATTTATTGGTGAAAATAATACATTTAATGGTGAGGTCTCTGATATAGATAAAGATAAATGTAAAGTAAAATTAGGTAATGCAGAAATATTAGCTAACCCTATTTCGGTAAAATCAAAAGGTGAAAAAACTACAGTATCTTTAAGACCAGAAAGAGCATTGATAAATCCAACTGATAAAATGGATAATATGTTCACTGGAAAAATTGAGGAAGTAATTTACCATGGTGATCATACAAGAGTAAGATTAGATTTACTTGGTAGTTCTGAGTTTATTTTAAAAGTACCAAACAGCACCTCTAACCTTGAGCTAAAAGTAAAAGAAGATATCAAAATTGGTTGGAACAGTGTTGATGCTAGAGCTTTAGATCCTAAATAATTTCAAATAAATATCCAAAATAACATTAGATAAAATGAGCTGTTGACTTCACTTGCTCATTTTGGTGTACTTTAATTATATAAATTAATTTATATTAACGTTTAAACGGAGGAATAATGAAAAAATTAAGTAAATTATTACTTGCTCTTTCTTTTGCTCTTTCAATAACTTCATCAGCATTTGCAGTTACTGTTGCATCTTGGGGTGGAGCTTATACAGAATCTCAAAAGTTAGGGTATGGTGATCCAACTGCTAAAGCACTAGGAGTAGAAATCAACTGGGTTGATTACTCTGGTGGTTTATCAGAAATTAAAGCACAAAAAGAAGCGGGTGCTATTACTTGGGATATCATAGACTTATTTGCATTCGATACAATTAACGGATGTGATGAAGGTTTATTTGTTAAATTTGATTTTGACAAAGACTTCCCAGCTGCACCAGATGGAACTCCTGCAAGTGAAGACTTTTTCACAGAAATGCCAAGTGAATGTGCTGTAGGAAACATCTTGTATTCTTGGAACTATGCTTTTGATACAAGAGCATTCGGTGGTAAAGAGCCTAAAACTATTAAAGACTTCTTTAACACTAAAAAATTCCCAGGAAAAAGAGCAATCTACACTAGTGCTTTAACTAATTTAGAAATTGCTTTGGCTGCGGATGGCGTGAAGTTAGGTGACGGCGGTGAAAGAGTTTATAGAAAACTTTTATCAGATGGTGGAATCGACAGAGCGTTAGCTAAAATTAAAACACTATGTACAGATCCAAATGGTGGATGTGTATTCTGGTCTGCAGGTGCTCAACCACCTGAATTATTAGTTGCTGGTGAAGTTGTAATGGCAACTGGTTGGAACGGAAGATTCTTTAATGCTGAAGTTGGTGAAGGTGCTCCAATTAAACAAGTATGGGATGGTCAAGGTCTTGACTACGAATACTTTGCTTTAGTTAAGGGTGGTCCAGATGAAGCAAATGCTAAAAAAGCTTTAGCTATGATGACTAACACTGAAATGTTAGCTGGTAGCGCAAAGTACATTGCATATGCTCCATGGAGAAAATCTTCTCTTGATGTAATCACTGCTGGTGAGCCATGGTACAAAGATGGTAAAACAGAAATGATGCCTCAAATGCCAACAGCTCCTGCTAACACTAAAAACTATTTCTTAGTAGACCCATTCTTCTGGGCTGACTATGGAACAGAGATTGGTGAAAAGTGGGAAGCTTTCAAAGCAGGCCTATAATTTCAGTTTTAATCACTGAATTTATATAATATATTTAGGGCGGTTATTAATTAACCGCCCTATTTTTTTATGAGCTCTGAAACAAAACAAATTTTAACAACTGATGGAATACCACTAGAAGTCAGTTTGAAGAAAGCAGAACGGAAGAATAAAGTTAAAGCCTTCCTTCTAGTAGCTCCTTTATTATTATTTTTAGTCATCACTTATATATTTCCAATTGGAGAAATGTTTACGAGAAGTATTGATGACAAAATGATTACAAATATGCTTCCTAAAACATTTAAGGAAATGGAAAACTGGGACGGACAAGAACTACCTCCTGAGGAAGTTTTTTCTGCTTTTTATTATGACTACAAAGCTCTTGTTGAAAAACAAGAACATGGAAAACTAGGTCAAAGATTAAATAAAGAAAAAAATGGTTTTAATTCAACAACCAAAAGGTTGTTTAGAAATATTAAAAGAAAAAAGATTGAAGAAAGCGCAAGTATTAAAGAGCAGATGATGAAGGTCCATAAAAATTGGGGAAAAGTTGAGTACTGGCAAGCCATTAAAAGAACAGCTCCACCATATACATTGGCTAAGTATTTAAAAGGTATGGATATGTATTATGCGGCCGATGGAAGTATTGCCCAAGTAGATGAGGATCGAAGAATTCATAGAATTTTGTGGCTAAGAACGCTTGAAATTGCTTTTTTTGTAACTCTATTTTGTTTTGCAATGGGTTATCCTATTGCTCATTTATTAGCTACATTACCAATGAAGTACTCAAATCTATTAATGATCTGTGTTCTTCTACCATTTTGGACTTCATTATTAGTCAGAACAGCGAGCTGGATGATTTTATTACAGCAACAAGGTGTCGTTAATGACTTCTTTGTGATGATAGGATTAGTCGCTGACAATAACAGGCCTGAAATGATGTACAATAAAGTTGGAACATATGTAGCAATGACACAAATATTATTACCATTTATGGTTCTTCCACTTTACAGTGTTATGAAAACAATCTCTCCAAGCTTAATGAGAGCTGGAAAATCTTTAGGAGGAACACCTTTTGTTGCATTTTGGAAAGTTTATTTCCCATTAACTATTCCAGGTATAGGAGCAGGATGTTTATTAGTATTTATATTGGCAATTGGATATTACATTACCCCAGCATTGGTAGGAGGTGCTTCTGGAACTTTGATAAGTAACCAGATCGCATATCATATGAAAACAACTTTAGACTGGAGCTTTGCATCTGCAATGGGATTGATGTTGTTAACTGGAGTTTTAGTTGTGTATTGGATTTATAACAAATTAGTTGGAGTTGATAATATTAAATTAGGATAAAGATGGCATTACCAAGTTATACAGAAACGCGTTATAGAATTTGGCATTATGTTTATTTAGCTATTTGTGCATTTGTATTTTTCTTTTTAGTTGCGCCTTTATTCGTAATATTTCCATTATCATTTAATGCTGAAGAATTTTTAGTTTTTTCTGAAGGAATGAAAAATCTTGATCCTGATGCCTTTTCTCTAAGATGGTACAAGGATATGGTCTATGGAACCAAAAACCCATGGGGACTAGCTGCAAAAAATAGTTTTATAATTGCAATATTTGCAACGATAGGATCGATAATACTTGGAACATTGGCTGCGCTAGGTTTAAGCAGTAGGCACATGCCTTATAAGGGAATTATAATGGCTACTTTAATTTCACCAATGATTGTTCCTTTAATTATATCAGGTGTTGCGATATTTTTTTTCATGGCAAAAGTTGGTTTAGCAGCAACACATACAGGAATAGTTTTTGCTCATATAATCCTAGGAACTCCATTTGTTGTAATTACAGTAACTGCAACATTATCAGGATTTGATCATAGTGTAACAAGAGCGGCATCTAGCTTAGGTAGTAACCCTGTAAATACGTTCATGAAAATTACTCTTCCATTGATATTACCAGGTGTAATTTCTGGTGGTTTATTTGCATTTGTAACTTCATTTGATGAAGTAGTTGTAGTTTTGTTTCTTGCTGGTTTAGAAAATACTACAATTCCAGTACAAATGTGGACTGGTTTAAGAGAGCAGCTTAGTCCAACAATTTTAGCTGTTGCAACATGTTTAATTATTCTTTCAACTTTAATATTAATTAGTGCAGAATTATTAAGAAGAAGATCTGAAAGATTAAGAGGAATTAATAGATAAAATTAAACTGCTTCAATTATAGTTGCAATCCCCATTCCTAAACCAATACATTGAGTAGCAAGAGCGTATTTTTTATTCTCTCTTTTTAAAAGTTGTGCAGCTTTACCTGCTATCCTTGCACCTGTTGCACCCAAAGGATGTCCTAAAGCAATTGCACCACCATCTAAATTTACTTTATTAATATCTATTTCTAAATCTTTGATACAAGCTAGTGATTGAGATGCGAAAGCTTCATTTAACTCCACAATATCAATGTCTTTTATTGAAAGTTTAGCTCTCTCCAAAGCTTTTTTAGTCGCTGAAATTGGTCCTAATCCCATAAAATTTGGATCACATCCTTCAACAGCAGTAGATTTTATTCTCCCAAGAATTTCTAAATCATTCTCTTTAGCAAAATTTTCTTCGCATATCAGAGTTGCAGCAGCTCCATCAGTTAGAGGAGATGAAGTTGCAGCTGTTACTGTTCCATTTTGATCAAATACTAACTTTAAACTATCTAGTTTTTCCATTGTACTATTGGGTCTAATATTTTCGTCTGTTTCACAATCACCTATCTTAGTAATTTCACTTTTAAATTTATCTTTTTGTTGGGCTTCATTTGCTTTTCTATGACTTTCCAATGAGAACTCTTGTTGCTCTGTCCTTGAAATATTATATTTTTTTGCAACATTTTCAGCAGTAATTCCCATTGATAAATATAAATGTGGATTTTGTTTTGCTCCATTAGAATAAGGGTAGGGCAAAGGATCAAAGCCAGTTCTAACTCTTGTCATGCTTTCAACACCTCCACAAATAAATATCTTACCTGATCCCATTGCTATTTTCCCGGCTGCGATATGAATTGCTTCCATTGAAGATCCGCACCATCTATCTACAGACATACCTGGAATTCTCATATCTAGATCTGATAAAAAAGTTACTAATCTTCCAATATTGAAACACTGTTCACCAACTTGAAAAGCGCACCCAACAACAACATCATCAATTTCTTTTGGATTAATTTTTGATTGTGAAACAAGATTTTTAATTACTTCAGCTAGCAGATTAACTGGTTTTACATCTATTAATTTCCCTTTATTTGCCATTGCAAAAGGTGATCTGGAATAACCAACTATTACTGAATTGTACATTTTTCTCTTTAATATTGTGTTAATTTATATAGCTTACCAATTTAATTAATCAGGAAATTTGTCTTATTTCAAGTTTTTGATTAATTCAATAAAAGTTTGTCATATATGGATATAAAAAAAGTAGTTGTTATTGGATCCGGTACGATGGGTAGTGGAATTGCAGCACACCTGTGTAACGCAAATGTACCTGTAACTCTTTTAGATTTAACAACAGAAATATCCGAAAAAGCTAGAGACAGAATTCATAAATCAAGACCTCCATTACTTTTAGATAAAACCAAAATTGAAAACATTAAAGTTGGAAATATTAATGATAATTTTGATGTAGTAAAAGAAGCTGATTGGGTTGTTGAGGCTGTTGTTGAAAGAATTGATATAAAGCACAATATTTATGAAAAAATATTTAAGAATAGAAAACAGGGAGCAATTGTTTCATCAAACACATCATCTATCCCAATTAAAGTTTTATCAGAAAAATTAACTGATGAGGAAAAAAAAGATTTTTGTATTACTCATTTTTTTAATCCAGTTAGATACATGGGGTTACTTGAAATTGTAAAAAATGAAAATAATGATTTAAATAAAATCAATTCTCTCAAAAAATTTTGTGAAATTGAATTAGGTAAAGGTGCTATCGTTTGTAATGATACACCTGGTTTCTTAGGAAATCGAATAGGTGTTTATGCAATGCAGGTAGCAATGACTGAGGCATTCAAGATGAAACTATCAATTGAAGAAGCCGATGCAGTTTTTGGGAGACCAATGGGCATACCTAAAACAGGAGTTTTTGGCTTATATGACTTAATTGGAATTGATTTGATGGCTGATGTTTTAAAAAGCTTTATTAAAGAGCTTTCTGATAATGATGAATTTCAAATTGTTGCAAAAGAAATTCCCTTAGTAAAAAAATTGATCGATACTGGTTACACTGGACGTAAAGGAAAAGGTGGTTTTTATAGAATGAATAAAAGCGGAAACCAAAAAGTATTAGAAGCTATCAATTTAGAAACAGGAGAATATACAACCTCAAAAAAAATAGATTTAGGAATTGAGACTGTAGATATTAATAATTTAATTAATCAAAAAGATAAATATGGAGAATATGCTTGGGAAGTAATTTCTAAAATAATTAAATATGCGTCTTCTCTTGTTCCAGGAATTACAGATAAGTTCAACGATATAGATGAAGCAATGAGACTTGGTTTCAATTGGGCATTGGGTCCTTTTGAAATGTTAAAATCAATTGGAGTAGAAAACTTTTTTTCAAGGATAGATAATTTTGAAAATAATAAATTTTTACAAAATTTATCTAAGTCAAAAGATGAAAACTTTTATGGAGAAAGACAATTATATACTGATATTGAAACACTAGGAAAAATTAGACCAACAGCAATAAAAGTAGATAAAAATAATTCTGCTGAAATTCATCGTTTTAAAGATTTTAATATTGTCGAATTTACTACAAAAGCTTGTGCATTAGATTACGACTCAATGGATGCATTAAAAAATGCAACTGACAAACCGCTTATTGTTATGAATGAAAGTATGCAATTTTCTGCAGGTGTGAATTTGAGTTATACGATGAATTTTGCAGACAAGAATGATTTCAAATCTATAGAAAAATTTATTAAATACTTTCAGGATACCTGCAAAACATTAAAATATTCTAAGTACCCAGTAGTTTCTGCACCTTCAGGTCTTACTTTAGGCGGTGGTTTTGAAGTTTTAGTTCAAAGTAACTTTGTCGCATCACACACAAATATTGTGGTTGGTCTTGTAGAAACAATTGTTGGATTGGTGCCAGCTGGAGGTGGATGTAAAGAAATGTTATGGAGATGGTCACAAACTAATGAGGCAAAATCTGATCCTGATTATGCTCCTTTAAAAGTATTTGATATTATTGGATACGCAAAAACGGCAACTTCTCCTGTAGAAGCTGAGCCTTTAAAATACTTAAAACCTGAGGATAAAAAAATCATGAATAGAAACAGTCTTTTTGAAGAGGCGAAAAAACTTATTCATCAAAACAATGATTTTGTTCCTCCAGAAGAGTGCAAATTTAATTTATCTGGAAAACCTTTGAAAGAAAAGATGATTAAAGTTTTAGAGAAATTATATAATGATAAAATAATATTAGATCATGGAATGCATGTTGGAACTGAACTAGCAAATGTTTTAAGTGGTGGTGATACAAATTTAGATAAAACTTTATCAGAAGATGATCTATATAAATTAGAGTTAGATTCTTTTATGAGATTGATAGAAACCAAGCAAACTCAAGAAAGAATTAAACACACTCTTTCAACTGGAAAACCTTTAGTTAATTAGTCTCTAACATTCTAAAAGTGTTTATATAATCAGGTCTTAGTACATAGATTGCTTTATTCCCTGTTTTAATTTTCTTAAGAATATCTAGACCAAACTTTACCTTTCCAATCGGAGTATATTCTCCTTGATAAATTGGGATATCTTTCAAGGTAATAAAAAATTCACTATCTTCAGAGTCAAATTCCGTTGATCTTGCAAAACCAACACTACCTTCAGTAAATTCAAAATCATCACTAAGTTCTGATTTTAATAATCCTAATCCTGATTTTCCACTTCCAATTTTTGAGTAATCTAAATATTTAATGTTCCCAAATTCAATATCACCAGCTTGTACTAAAGTATTTTCAACTACCTTATAGAAAGCTGAGCCATCATACATTTTTTTTTCAATTAATATTTTAAATCTTTTAACAGCTTTAGGAGAGATTTCAGGATATAACTCAATAATAACATTTCCACATTCTAAATTCATTACCGCAATATTATCTGGGTTTTTAAAGTTTAATGTTTTTAAATCATTGCTGTCTATAAATAGACATTTACTTTTTAATAAAAAAAAAGATGAAAAAGCAGAAACGGCCAAAACTATTAAAAAAATAAATAAAATTTTTTCTGATTTTGATGCTTTAATTGTTTTAATCATAAAATATTTTCATCAATTTTAGATATATTTAATTTAATAAAATTAACCTTATTATTTAATACAGGGTCGTTTTTTATTTTCTCTTCAATCAAATTTTTATTAACCATTAAAAAAGAAAAGATTTCAGCCATATCTTCTGATGGAATTGATTTAGAGTATTCTGTTAAAAAACCATTAGTATTTTTATATAAATCTAAATTTAATCTATCTGAGCAAGTGGAACATTCAGCATATTCAAAATCAGAATTATTAAATAAAGAAAATTTTTGATCATTAAAATCATCCTCATAACTATTTTGAATCATGTGAAAAATCTCATGATGAATCATTCTTTCAAAATATTTTTCGTTAAAGTTTATATCTAATATTAAAGTTCTATTTTTGTTGTCTGGTATTCCGCCAGTATTGATGTTCGAAATAAATAACCCTTCACAAAATACAACATATTTTAAATCTATTTTTTTAAGAAATTTAGAATTATATCTTTTAATATTTCTCTCAATGACTGGAAATTTTGTATTAAGATTTTCTTGATTTGTCTTATTGCAAGTAATGTTGTCATCTACTCCTATTTTAAAATCTCCTTTTGCATTTAAATAACGTATATTGTTCTCATTTTTTAGTTTATAGATTTCCAAGTTCGGAATTTTGATTAGATTATATATTTCATCAGCATTTACCTGTGAAAACTGAAATATTAAGATGAATAAAATAATAATTTTCATTAATTTATTATAGACGAATTAGATTAGATAATATTATCTTAGATTATTAAAAAATGACAAAAGAAAGAAACAAAAATCCTATTCAACCAGTAAGTGGAACAAAAGTACCTCGATATGCTGGCCCAAGTACTTTTGCAAGATTACCAGAATTAAGAGATGTTGAGAGCTGTGATGTAGCGATTGTTGGTGTTCCGTTTGATGCTGGAACCAGTTATAGACCAGGAGCGAGATTTGGTCCTCAGAGTATAAGACAAGCATCTAGACATTTAAGAACAAATTATCATCCAAGTTATGATGTGGAACCTTTTAAAATTCAACAAGTTGCAGATGCAGGAGATATTCCGTGTAATCCGTTTAGCATTGATGAAGCTATTAAACAAATAGAAGAGGGAGCAACTGATCTATTAAACAAAGTAGGTGGAATAATTAGTTTAGGTGGCGATCATACAATTGCAGTACCATTGTTAAGAGCAATTAATAAAAAAAATAAAGGACCAGTTTCTTTAGTTCATTTTGATGCTCATTTAGATACTTGGGATACTTATTTCGGTGCTCCATATACACATGGAACTCCTTTTAGAAGAGCAAGAGAAGAAGGTCTATTTTTAGATGATGCCTCAATGCATGTGGGAATAAGAGGACCTCTTTACAGTAGAGATGATATAAAAAATGATGAAAGTTTTGGTTTTAAAATAATTCACTGTGATGAATTTCAAACTGAAGGAACAGATAAAATTGCAGAAAGGATTAGAAAAAGAGTAGGAGATAATCCACTTTATCTATCTATAGATATTGATGTGTTAGATCCAGCTTTTGCACCTGGTACAGGAACACCAGAGATAGCGGGAATGACCACACGAGAAATGGTAAATGTTTTAAGGGGGTTGTCTGGATTAAATTTAGTTTCAGCTGATGTAGTAGAGGTTTCACCAGCATATGATCATGCTGAAGTTACATCTCTTGCAGCTGCAACAATAGTTTACGAATTAACAAATTTATTTGCAAAATCATAAGGAAAGGATAATTTTAAATCATGTTAGATAAAAAGAATTTTTATATTAATGGTGCTTGGGTTAAACCAAACAGTACTGAAGAAATTAAAGTAATCGATCCAGCTACAGAAGATAACTGTGCTGTAATTACTTTGGGAAATAAAGCAGATGTTGATTTAGCAGTTGCTGCAGCAAAAGATGCTTACGAATCTTGGGCCTTTTCCTCTAAAGAAGAAAGAATTGCATTATTAGAAAAACTTTATGAAAATTATAAAAAAAGATGGGCAGATATTGCAGAAGCCATAACTCTTGAAATGGGTGCACCAAAAGATTTTGCTACAAAATTACAAGCA
This sequence comes from Candidatus Pelagibacter ubique HIMB140, assembly GCF_025558165.1. Lineage (NCBI taxonomy): Bacteria > Pseudomonadati > Pseudomonadota > Alphaproteobacteria > Candidatus Pelagibacterales > Candidatus Pelagibacteraceae > Candidatus Pelagibacter > Candidatus Pelagibacter communis. Next base: position 1,280,826 of record NZ_LAMZ01000001.1, read on the forward strand.
GGAACAGGAGCAAGTCATATTAAATCATTTATCAGATATTTGAAAAATTTCGAATTTGAAAAACCATTGGGAGAACACGCTCCTAACCAAAGATTAATTTATGAACCTAAAGGTGTTTGTGCATTAATAACACCTTGGAATTGGCCAATGAACCAAGTTTGTTTAAAAGTAATGCCAGCAATTGCTGCAGGTTGCACAATGGTATTAAAGCCATCAGAATTAGCGCCACTTTCATCAATGATACTTGCTGAAATTATTGATGAAGTAAAATTTCCAAAAGGTGTGTTTAATTTAGTTAATGGAGATGGAGCAACAACAGGTGATGCTCTCACAAGCCATCCAGATATTAATATGATTTCTTTTACAGGCTCAACAAGAGCTGGAGCTTTGATTTCTCAAAATGCTGCTAAAGATTTTAAAAGAGTAAGCTTAGAATTAGGTGGTAAAGGCGCAAATATAATTTTTAAAGATGCTGATCCAGAAGCAATTGAAAGAGGTGCTTTAAGATGTTTTAGAAATTCTGGACAATCTTGTAATGCCCCAACAAGAATGTTGGTTGAAAAATCAATGTATGATGAAGCTATAGAGAGATTAAAAAAATATACTGAAAATTTTGAAGTGGGTGATCCTAAAAAAGAAGGAGAGCACATAGGTCCAGTTATTTCAGAAACTCAATACAATAAAATTCAAACTTTAATTCAAAAAGGTATTGATGAAGGAGCAAAATTAGTTGCTGGAGGAACAGGCAAACCTGATGGATTAGACAAAGGTTACTTTGTTAAACCAACTGTATTTGCAGATGTAAATAATGATATGGATGTTGCAAGAACTGAAATTTTTGGACCTGTTCTATCTGTTATCCCATTTGAAACAGAAGAAGAGGCAATTAAAATTGCAAATGATACTTCTTATGGATTAACAAACTATATTCAAACCCAAGACTCTGAAAAAGTTCAAAGAGTTGCTAGAAAATTAAGATCTGGAATGGTGGATGTTAATGGAGCCGGTATTGCAGTTGATGCACCCTTTGGAGGTTTTAAACACTCTGGTATTGGTAGAGAAGCAGGTGAACACGGTTTAGAAGAATTTTTAGAGGTAAAAGCTGTAGGTGGTTGGAGTTAATTTACCGATTTATCTTTTACACCTTCTAAAAATTTAAGGCATTTTTTCATTTCATTTAATTCTATGAACTCATCAATTTTGTGAGCTTGTTCTATAGATCCAGGTCCACAAACAACAGTACTGATTCCTAATTCTTGGAATAAACCAGCCTCCGTTCCAAAAGAAACTACCTCTCTGGAATTATCACCAGTTATATTTGATACAAATTCGCATGCTTCAGATTCATCTAATCTATTAAAACCAACCACTTCACCAATTGTTTCTTTTTTAATATAAGAATCTGGAAATACTTTTTTCATTTCTGGTAGAAGTACTTCATTTGCATATTTATCAATTTCATTTGTTACAAATTCTCCATCTTCTTTGACAACTGGTCTTGTTTCCCATTCAACACTACATTTGTCTGCAATGACATTATGAGCAATACCACCTTTAATGCCTCCAATTGATAAAGTTGAATGTGGAGGATCAAAAATACTATTTTCTTTAACTCTTTTTTTTAGCTCTTCTCTTATCTCTAAAAGTTTTCCTACATACCTAGTGGCATATTCTGCAGCATTTACTCCTAAATGTGGTTTTGAACTGTGTCCTGCTAGTCCTCCAAAGTGAACTGTATATTCATTCATGCCTTTGTGAGCATCTATTATTTTCATTGTAGTTGGTTCTCCAATTATACAAATTCCATTTTTGATATCTCTTTTTTTTAACTCCTCTATCAACAGAGGAGCACCAATACATGCAGTCTCTTCATCAAAAGTGTAACAGAAATGTAAGTCTCTATCTAAATTACTTTCTTTAAAGATTGGCGCATAAGCAAGTGTACATGCAATAAAACCTTTCATGTCACATGAGCCTCTTCCATAAAGTTTATCTTTTTTAATTGTTGCAACGAATGGATCGGTGCTCCAACCTTTAGAAACTGGAACTACATCAGTGTGTCCTGATAGAATGATTGGTTTTTTTGTACTTTGATTTTTTGCTTTTAAAGTTCCAAAAAGATTAACTCTTTTTTTATCATCATCGTAAACTTTGAAAGTATCTATTCCGATGTTATTTAAAATGTTTTCACAATAATCAATCAAATTACTATTATCTTGGCCTGAGATAGTTTTAAATGCAATTAAGTCAGTTAAAATCTTGATTGATTTTTCATATAAATTGTTATCTATACTCATATACTTAAAACACTATATTATATTATGATTAAAGAGCAAATTACCTATGACATTTTTGACAAAGTAGATATTAGAGTTGGCACTGTAATTTCAGTTAAAAAAAATGAAAAGGCTAGAAAACCATCTTTAGTAGTTGAAGTAGATTTTGGAAGTGAAATTGGCATCAAACAATCATCAGCTCAAATTACTCATTATTACAATGAGGAGAATTTAAAAGGAAAGCAGGTCATGGCAGTTTGTAATTTTCCTGAGAAAAATATTGCTGGTGTAGTTTCACAAGTATTGGTTTTAGGAGCAATAGATGCTGAAGGGAAAGTTACTTTAGTACACCCATCACAAAAAGCTGAGAATGGTTTACCAATTGCTTAGTAATGCATCCTGAAATTCTCTCGATAACTTTATTTGGAATTGTTGCTGCATTTACACCTGGTCCTAATAACTTTGTAGCTTTTTATTCTGGTTTTAACTTTGGTATAGTTAGAACACTTCCACATATAATCGGGGTTACACTAGGTTTTCCATTTTTGTTATTATGCCTAGCTTTAGGATTGATTAATATATTTAAGCTTTATCCTTTAATTCAAGAAATATTAAAATATTTAGGAACTCTATTTTTGATTTATTTAGCTTATAAAATTTCTTTTTCAGGTCCATCAAATCAAGAAAATAAAAATAAAAATCCGATTAAATTTCATGAAACTTTTATCTTTCAGTTTCTAAATCCAAAAGGTGTAATTGCATCTATAATTCTTGTATCTACTTATATAAACCCAGGAGAAACATTTATGAGTTATACGACTCAAATTCTTGTTATGGCTTTACTAGTTTCTGTAACGAGTATAACTCTTTGGACATTTTTGGGTAAATTCTTTAGGAAATTTGCGACAAATCAGAAATTTATTAATTATTTTAATTATGCTATGTCACTGCTTCTTTTAACAAGCATAATAACTTTTTATTTATAAAATATGACACCAGGAAACAAAAATTCTTATAATTCTCTTAAAAAAATTAACATCAACAAGAAAGAGTATAATTATTATTCATTAAGCGAAGCAGAAAAAAATGGGCTAGATGGAATTAATAAACTTCCAAAATCTCTAAAAGTTTTATTAGAAAATTTATTAAGATACGAAGATGATTTGAGTGTTACAAAATCTCAAATAGAAGCAATTAAAAATTGGCTGAAAACAAAAAAATCAAAAACTGAAATTGCATATAGACCTGCTAGAGTTTTGCTTCAAGATTACACAGGAATTCCTGCTGTTGCAGATTTAGCTGCAATGAGAGAGGCTGTTAAAGAAAAAAATAAAGATCCCAATACAATCAATCCATTATCAGCAGTTGATCTTGTAATTGATCATTCTGTTCAAGTTGATCAATCTGCAAAAGCAGATTCATTTGAAAAAAACGTAGATATTGAATTCAATAGAAATGGTGAGAGATATTCATTTTTAAAATGGGGACAACAAGCTTTTGATAATTTTAGAATTGTCCCTCCAGGAACAGGAATTTGTCATCAGGTAAATTTAGAATACTTATCTAAAGTAGTTTGGTCTGAAGAATTTAAAGGTGAGAAATATATATTTCCAGATACACTTGTCGGCACAGACAGCCATACAACGATGGTTAATGGACTTTCTGTTTTAGGCTGGGGAGTAGGTGGTATTGAAGCAGAAGCAGGAATGTTAGGCCAACCTATATCTATGTTGATACCTGAAGTGATTGGTTTTGAAGTTAAAAATAAAATGCCCGAAGGTACAACGGCAACAGATCTTGTTTTGACAGTGGTTAAAATGTTAAGAGATAAAGGTGTTGTTGGAAAATTTGTAGAATTTTATGGAGATGGTTTAAAAAATCTAACTCTTGCAGATAGAGCAACTATTGCAAATATGGCTCCAGAATACGGTGCTACTTGTGGTTTTTTTCCAATAGATGATGAAACTTTAAAATATTTAAAATTTTCAGGAAGAGATCAGCACACTGTTGAAGTAGTTGAAAAATATGCAAAAGAACAAGGTTTGTGGGCAAGTAACGATTTAGAGTTTACTGATGTAATTTCTTTGGACATGTCCACAGTTGTACCAACTATTTCTGGTCCAAAAAGACCTCAAGATAAAGTTTTGTTAACTGATGCACCAACTTCATTTAAAAAAGTTTTATCTGAAGCAACTAATAAAGATAAAAAATCAATATCAAAAGTTTCAAATACTGATTATGAAATTCAAGATGGTTCAATTTTAATTGCTGCTATAACTTCATGTACCAATACTTCAAATCCAAATGTTTTAATTGGAGCAGGTTTGCTTGCTAAAAAAGCTGTTGAGCATGGATTAGAAGTTAAGCCTTGGGTTAAAACATCATTAGCACCTGGATCTCAAGTAGTGACTGACTATTTAGAAAAAGCTGGTTTAAATACTTATTTAGATCAATTAGGTTTTAATTTAGTTGGATACGGATGCACTACTTGTATTGGAAACTCAGGACCATTACCTGAAAATATAGTAGAGGCAATCCAAAAAGAAAATATTCACGCCGTTTCTGTACTATCAGGAAATAGAAATTTTGAAGGAAGAATTTCCCCACATATTAAAGCAAACTATTTAGCTTCTCCACCATTAGTGGTTGCTTACGCAATTGCTGGACATATGGAGTTTGATTTATACAAAGACCCTCTTGGAAAAAGTAAAGATGGGAAAGATATATTTTTGAAAGATATTTGGCCATCAAATCAAGAAATAGAGGATACTTTAAAACAATCTTTGAATGCTGATATGTTTATCCAAAGATACTCAAATGTTTCCGACGGTCCTACTCAATGGCAACAAATTAAAACTGAAAAAAGCAGTATTTATAAATGGGATGAAGGTTCAACTTATGTAAAAAAACCTCCATTCTTTGAAGGTTTGTCTGATGAGCCAGAAGGATTTAAAGAAATTAAAGATGCAAGACCGTTATTAATATTAGGTGATATGATAACAACAGATCACATTTCACCAGCTGGAAGCATACAAAAAGATAGTCCGACTGGAGAATATTTTATGGAACATCAAATTTTACCTAAAGATTATAATTCTTACGGTTCAAGAAGGGGAAATCATGAAGTTATGATGAGAGGAACTTTTGCAAATATTAGAATTAGAAATGAAATGGCACCAGGAACTGAAGGTGGATTTACAAAATTATATCCTGAAGAAAAAGTAATGCCTGTTTATGATGCAGTTGTTGAGTATAAAAAAAGAGGAACTGATTTAGTAGTAATAGGTGGTAAAGAATATGGAACTGGCTCTTCGAGAGATTGGGCTGCTAAAGGAACTAAACTTTTAGGAGTAAAAGCAGTTATTGCTGAAAGCTTTGAAAGAATTCATAGATCAAATTTAATTGGAATGGGAATTTTACCACTGCAATTTAAAGATGGAGAAAACAGAAAAAGCTTAAATTTAGTTGGTTCAGAACTAATAAGTGTAGTTGATATTGAAAAAGGCATAAATCCTTCTGATGAAGTTGTTATAGAGATCAAATATATCTCTGGAGAAATTAAAAAAGTGAAGACTTTATCTAGAATAGATACTAAAAATGAAATGGAGTACTATAAAAATGGAGGAATTCTCCAATATGTGCTAAGGAACATGATTTGATATGGATGAAGATTTATCAATAATAAATGCAAATACTAGAAACGAAAAAATTAAGAACTTTTTTGTAAATAACAAAAAGGTTCTAATTTCTTCAGTTATTGTTTTAGTTTTGGTTGTAATAGGTGTTTACAGTTACGATAAATATACAACTGATAAAAAAAAACAGATATCTGATAATTTTAATGCAATTACGATCGATCATTCTGAAAATTCTAAAGACACAACTTTAAATAAATTGTTAGAGATAATTAATCAAAAAGATCCAACTTATTCTCCGCTCTCTCTTTATTTTATAATTGATAACAATCTCCTTTCAGATCAAAGCGAGGTTAATAAATTATTTGATGTCATAATCGATGAAACATCACTAGATAAAGAAATTAAAAATTTAGTTATCTATAAAAAAGCACTATTTAATGCAGATCAGGCAAATGAAGCTGATTTACTAAATATGCTAAATCCATTAATTAATTCAGAAAGTGTATGGAAATCGCACGCATTATACTTAATGGCCGAATATTTTTATGCACAAGATCAAAAACAAAAAGCAAAAGAATTTTTTCAACAAATAACGACTTTAGAAAATCCAAATCCAGATATAAGAATAGAATCAGAGAAAAGATTAAACAGAGATTTGAGTGATTAGACTATTAGCATTATTTATTACATTTTTTCTTCTAAATAATTGTTCTTTCAATGAAAATTCAAGAATTTGGAAAGACAAGGAAAAAGATTTATCAGAAAAAGAAAATGTAAAAAAAATATTTGCAGAGGAAGAGGTAAAAGCCTCTGAATTTAATCAAGAAGTTAAACTTGATTTATCTGGATTAAGAACAACCAACAAAATAATAGATAATACCAATAACTACGGCGCTCAAAGCTATGAGGGTCAATTAGAAAAAATTGGTAGTTTTAAATTTTCAAAGTTAGATGAAATAAATAATCTTAATTACAAGCCAATTTTCCTATCAGATGGATTAATTTTCTTTGATAAAAAGGGTACAATTATTAGATACGATAATAATAAAAAAGTGTTATGGAAAAAAAATCATTACACTAAGTCAGAAAAAAAATTAAGACCTAAGTTAAATTTTGCAATTAAAGAAAACAATATTTTAGTAACGGACAGTATTGCTAAATATTATTCGATTAATCTTGAAACAGGTGAATTGAATTGGACAAAAAATAACACCTATCCATTTAATTCAGATATCAAAAGTTATAAAAACAAAATTTTTGTAGTTGATTATAAAAATACTTTGAGATGTTATAAAATTGAAGATGGATCTGAATGTTGGAATTTACAAACAGAAGATTCTTTTACAATATCAAATGCAAAATATTCATTAATTGTAATTGATGAAATGGTGGTGTTTAGTAACTCAATTGGAGATATCACGGCAGTTGATGTTGAGACTGGATTAATCACTTGGCAGCTACCAACTCAAAGCAGCAGTATTATTAATGAAACTTATAATTTTAAAATATCAAAACTAGTATCAGATGGAAAATCTATCTTTTTTTCAAACAATAAAAATGAATTTTATTCAGTAGATGTTAAAACAGGAGTAGTTAATTGGATAAATGATTTAAATTCTAACATTACTCCTATAATTACTGGTAATTTGATTTTTACAGTTTCTAATGATGGATATTTGTATGTAGTTGAAAAAAACAAAGGCAACATTCTTAGAATTACAGATCTTTTTAAAAATTATAAAATTAAAAAAAGAAAAGAAATTGAACCAGTTGGTCTTGTTATAGGTAATACCAATCTATATTTAACAAATTCTGATGGAAAAATAATAATTGCTGATTTAAGTGAAGGAAAAGTTTTAAACGTAGAAAAAGTTTCTGGAGATATTGTTTCAGAACCATTTATATTTAATAATAATTTGTATGTAGTTAGAAACGGTTCTATCGTACAGTACAATTAAATATGATCTTGAAATTTTTAGAAAAGATCGGAAGAAAAAAAGTAGTTCTAGATAGAGGACCGTCACACCCAAAATTTGATCAAGCAAAACCGTGGATGAATAGATATTATGTGATATTCAGAAATAGACCTAAATGGTTTCCGTTTAATATATTGATTCATGAAATGTTAGATGATGATCATGGTGATGGGGTGCATAATCATTTATGCCCATACATTACTATAATATTAAGAGGAGGGTACTGGGAAACAACAAAAAATGGAAGATTTTGGCGAAAGCCTGGATACATTGGTTTTAGATCGGCAAATGCTTTTCATAGAGTTGATTTAGAACCAGGCACAAAACCAATGACAATATTTATTCCAGGACCATTTGGTTTACGAAAAGGACCACGATCAGAATATGGTATCGATTTTAAAACTAAAAGAAGTTAATGGCCTTACCTTTTGAAAAAGAATTTATATCTCACTGTAAAAAAAAAAATTTAGAAATTAATCCTAGTCAGATAGATTTAGTAAAAAAATTACAAGAATACTACGAGGGTAATTTTCAATCATTAATATCAAAAATTTTTCAAAGCCAATCTTTTAAAAAAGGATTTTATTTATATGGTGATGTTGGTGTAGGCAAAACAATGATTTTAGATTTCTTTTTTGATCAATTAGATCATAAGAAACTAAGGTCACATTTTAATGAGTTTATGTTGAGTTTTCATAATTTTGTTCACGAAAGAAAAGGTGGTAATCAAGAAAATATTATTAATGAATTTGTTAAAGATTTAAAATCAAAAGCATTGATAATTTACTTTGATGAGTTTCAAGTAACCAACATTGTTGATGCTATGATTTTAGGAAAATTATTTGATCAAATCTTCAAAGAAGATATAAAAATAATTGTAACTTCCAATACTAAAATCTCTGAGCTTTACAAAGATGGTCTTCAAAGAGATCAGTTCAAACCATTTATAAAAATAATGGAGGATCAATCTTTTCAATACGAACTTGTAATAGAAGATGACTATAGAAAATCTAATAATTCTCAAGATAGATACTTTTTTCCACTTGATGAAGAAACCAATTTTAAAATAAATAAATTTTTTAGAACTATTACTAAAGATAAAAATAAAACTGAGAAAATAATTAATGTAAAAGGAAGAAATTTTAAAATAGAAAATTTTTATGAAGGAGTGGCTAGATTTGATTTTAAAACATTATGTGACCAGAATTTAGGTGCAGAAGATTATTTAGAAATTATTAAAAATTGTGTTTTTATAGTAATCGATCAAATACCACAGTTTGATAATTTTAATTCTAACCAACAACAAAGATTTATAACTTTATTAGATATAATTTATGATAATAGTGTTCCAATTGCAGTAACAGCTAATCAAAGTTTGGATAAATTTACATCATCAAAACTATTAAAAAAACCATTTGAGAGAACAATCAGTAGATTATACGAATTAACATCTAATGTGATGAATTCATGAAACAAGAATTTTTTAATCTTCAAATAAACACAAATGGTCAAAAGTTATATGAATTTACAGATCAAACTCTTAATTGGATAAATGAAAATAATTTTAAGAATGGAATTTTAAATTTAAGTATTCAGCATACAAGTGCTTCTTTAATTGTACAGGAGAATGCCGACCCAGATGTACAAACTGATTTGATTAAATATTTTGATAAGTTAGCACCAATGGATAATTCGCTTTATATTCATACAACTGAAGGTAAAGATGATATGCCAGCTCATATAAAATCTGCTTTAACAAATAATCAAATTTCTCTTAGTATTAAAAATAAAGAATTATTACTGGGAACTTGGCAAGGTCTCTATCTGTTTGAACATAGATTAGTGTCTCAAAAAAGATCTATAATTCACCATTTTTTGGGAGAATAAGTTATTTTTTCTTCAGAGATTGAAATGCATCCAATGCAGCAGCTCTTGCTTTTTCATGAACAACTATTGGTTGTGGATAGTCTTTACCTATAATTGTTTTAATAGCTTCTTGATATTTGACTTCCATTTCCCAAGGTTTGTGAATAAATTTTGCAGGAACTTTATTTAATTCAGGAACCCATTTTTTTACATAAATTCCTTCCTTATCAAATTTTTCACCCTGAAGAATAGGATTAAAAATTCTAAAGTATGGCGCAGCATCTGCTCCACAACCTGCAACCCATTGCCATTGTGCTACATTATTAGCTTTATTAAAATCAAGTAAGCAATTTCTAAAATGCTTCTCTCCCTCTATCCAATTAATTCTCAAATGTTTTACCAAAAAGGATCCTACAACCATTCTAATTCTATTATGCATCCATCCAGTTTCGTATAATTCTCTCATACCAGCATCAACTATCGGATACCCTGTCATACCTTTTTTCCATGCTTTCAAAAATTTTTCATTTTTAGCCCATGGGAATTTATCAAATTCTTTTCTAAAGTTGCCTTTTAAAAACTCAGGAAAATAATTAATTAGACTATGAGAAAATTCTCTCCAACCAAGTTCATTTATATATTTTCTATATCCTATTCCTTTTGATTTTAGCTCACTACACTTTTTCCAAATTGTATTTACATGAATTTGACCAAATTTTAAATATGGGGACAACCTAGAAGTACCATTTATAGAAGGGATATCTCTATTAGTCCCATAATCTTTAATTTTATTTTCTAATAAATCTTTTAGAATTTTTTGAGAATCATTTTCTGAAACTTTCCAATATTTATCAAATTTTTCATACCATTTTTTATTAGGTAAAATATTTTTGAGATCTATAGAATTCTTAAAATAATTGATGGCTTTAGTTTTCTTTTTTATAGTATAATTTTTAGTTGGAGGTTGATTTAGATAAATTTTTTCAGCAGTCCTCCAGAAAGGTGTAAATACTTTAAATGGTGTACCATCATTTTTAGTTACTTCTTGAAATTCATTTAAAATATTTCCTTTAAAATATTTGTATTCTATTTCGTTTTTTATAAATAGATCTCTTATTTTTTTTCCTTTAGATATAACATCTGGTTCATAAATTTTATTCCAATAGATACATACATTATCTTTTTTTTTAAGCTTTGAAAAAATATCTAACTCATCACCTTTTAAAATTTCTAGATTGATTTTAAATTTTGAAAGTTCTGTTTTTATTGACTCTAATGATTTAAATAACCACCATTTCTGAGCTTCTCTTTTGTTGTCAAATTCATTATTGTTATAAATATATAACGCAATCACATTCTCATGATTATTAGTTGCAAAGGAAAGAGCTGGATTATTATCAATTCTAAAATCTTCTCTAATCCAAAATATTCCAGTGCTTTTCATTATAATTATTTTTGATTTACTAATTTTTGATACATTTCTTGATCGGTATCACCCTCACAACCAAAAATTAATACATTAGAATTTTCATTAAGATCAATTTTTGTCTTAATTGTTTCATCTTCACAGCTTGCAATTAAACTAATTACACCTGGTGCAGCATTTTCACCTGCAATTATACTCTCTTCACTAAAGCTTGCATTTCCAAGTAATTTCATAGTTTTTGCAATATCATCGTCAGGTAAACTTATACAGTGTTTAACTGAGTTTTTTAAGATTTCCCATGGCACAAGTGACACTTCTCCACACGACATCCCACCCATTAAACTTTCTCGTTTAATATCAATTTTTTCAATTTTTCCAGTTTTAATACTTTCCATTACGCAAGCTGCACTATCTGGTTCTACTACAATTATCGTAGGAATATTATTTAGATATCTTGCTATTCCAGCTACCATTGCACCAGCCATACCACCGACTCCAGCTTGTAGAATAATATGAGAAATTTTTTCATCACTAATTTGTTCAGCTATTTCTCTCATCATTACTGAATAACCAGCCATTGTATATTTAGGAACCAGCATATAATCTTTCCAAGCAACATCCTGAACAATTTGCCAATTATTTTCTGTAGATTGTTTTATGCATTCAATCAAAGAATTTTCGTAATTGCCTTTAACTTTTATAACTTCTGCACCAAGTGCTTCCATAGCTTTACCTCTTGCATCACTTACAAATTCACTTATGAAAATTTTGCATTTTAAACCTAATCTTTTTGCACCCCAAGCAACAGATCTACCATGGTTTCCAGCTGTAGCAGTCGCTACGACTATTTCTTTATTTCCTTTGGTAACTTTTTCGACAGCATATGCTCCTCCTAAAGCTTTGAAGGATTTTAAATTAAATCTTTTGTTTTCGTCTTTATAAAAAATATTTTTTAAATTTAATTCTTTAGTTAATTTGTTTAATTTAATTAATGGTGTAGGGGAGTATCCTTCCCACTTTGAGATAGAATTATAAGCATCATCTAGATCTTTTGAGGTTAATGAGCTTAAGATTTGATCTCTATCAAATGAATATTTTTTATTATCAGCAAATTCAGTCAATTTCCATTGATGACCGTTAGATAAAATACTCATAAACTAACAATCTAATGTGTTATCTTTTTCCCATTTAGTAACTGCTTTGGCTTTATCAAAACTTTCTTTTGATTTAAATTCTTTGATTTCTGTATCTCTTAATTTTATATAACTTGAAATAACATCTGATCCAAAAGCTTCATTCATACTTTTATTATCTTTTAATTGAGAAAGTGATTGATCTAGTTCATCTGGTAATTTTGGTAAGTCAGGATATTTTGCAAAGTCTTCATACATATTACAATGCAAAGGATTACCTGGATCGATTTTATTTTTTAAACCATCTAAGCCAGCCGCTAAAATACTAGCTTGTAATAAATATGGATTTGCTGATCCATCCATTAATCTTAATTCAAACCTTCCTGGATCAGGAATTCTAATCATATGTGTTCGGTTGTTTCCAGTGTAAGAAATACTACTTGGTGACCATGATGCTCCAGATTTCGTAGGTGGTGCATTTATTCTTCTATAGCTATTAATTGTTGGGTTAAAAAATGCTGATAACGATGATGCATTTTTAATTACTCCACCTAAAAAATTATAAGCAATTTTACTTAATCCAAGTTTATCAGACTTATCTAAGAATATATTTTTTTTACCTTGCCAAACTGATACGTGAGCATGACATCCATTACCTGTTAAATTATTAAATGGCTTAGGCATGAAGGTTGCTCTTAATCCGTGTTTTTCAGCAATTGTTTTCACCATGTATTTAAAAAATGTGTGTCTATCTGCAGTTTCTAAGCAATCAGAATAATCCCAATTCATTTCAAACTGTCCGTTTGCATCCTCATGATCATTTTGATATGGGCCCCATCCCATTTCAATCATACAGTCGCAAATTTCTTTTATTAAATCATATCTTCTCATCAGCGCAGATTGGTCGTAACAAGGTTTTGATTGTGTATCTCTTGGGTCTGCAATTGAATCTCCATCAGGTGATATTAAAAAATATTCACATTCAACACCCGACTTCATTGTTAAATTTTGTTTCTTAAGTTTTTTGATTTGATTTTTTAACATTACTCTTGGCGATGCTTCTACTGGTCTACCGTCCATCCATAAATCAGATGCTAACCATCCAACTTCTTTATTCCAAGGTAATTGAATTAAGCTATCAGGATCGGGGATTCCAAACATATCAGAGTCTGCTGGTGTCATATCTAGCCATGCTGCAAAACCAGCAAAACCAGCGCCTGCACTTTGCATTTCTTTGATCGCATGAGCTGGAACAAGTTTTGATCTTAAAACTCCAAAAAGATCGACAAAGCTAATTAAAAAATATTTAATTTTTTTTTGTTTTGCAATTTTAAATAAGTCTTTAGCCATTGCTTAGCTTAACATAATTATTTAAAAAAAGATAAGATAGTTTCTTTATAATAAATTAGATTTACAACTATAATAATTATTATTGCTAAAATTACACCGTATTTAGCTTTAGGAAATGCAACTCCCCTCATTTTTGAGGGTCTTAATTCTTCATTTTCATCTGTCATAAAAGTTTAAATTAAAAAGGGCACTATTAATTAAAATAGCGCCCAAATTTAAAGTTTAATTACCAATCGGTAATATTGCTTTTATGGTCATTAGCACTATGTCTCTTCTTTGCTAATCTTGAAAGTTCTTCACTTTCAGATTTTGCAGTTAAGACATGCCAACCAATCCATAAGATTACAGCAATGATTACTAGTATTCCTTCACTAGATCCAGCACCAGGGTAAACAGCACCAACTACTTCTTCAGCTGGTTTGTTAAGGTGATCTATCCAGTTTGTTACTGTAGCCATATATTTCTCCTTTACCTGGTTGCAGATGAAACTGCTTTTTCATCTTCTTTAGCAGCCTCCATCATTTCATAATCTAGTCCAGCTATTTCTACTTCTCGAGGGATTCTTAATTTACCCATACCGTGAAGCACTTTAGCTATGACATAGCCTGGTATTAGTCCAAGAACAACAAACATAATTATTGCTCCGATGAACTGTCCAAGAGGATTGATTGTTGCATAAGTAGTTCCATCCCACATAGCACCTACACTGTAACCAGATGAAGGGTATCCCCATAAAACAAAACCACAAATTACAAGACCAACAAATCCTGCATAACCGTGAACTGCTACTGCACCAACCGCATCATCGATTTTGAACTTACGTTCAACCCAGTAATGTAGTTTGTATGCAATCACAACACCGATCATACCAATGATCATTGATTGAATTGGATGATATAAGTCATTTCCAGCTGAAGCACAGATAACACCTGCTAGTCCACTAGAGTAAGTCCAGAAAGGATCACCTTTAGCAATCCAATATCCAGCCAGTAATCCTCCTGATAATGACATCAAGAAGTTAAAGGTAATACCACTAAGTGTAGTAGGAGTTACGTAAATGTTTGTAGCTGTCCAATAAGATATACCTTCCATTCCATATTCTGGACCTAAGTCGAAAATTGGAATGTTACATGCAGCATAAAATCCCCAGAAACCAGTATAAATTAAAAACAATCCAACTGTTACTAACCAAGGATTTCTAGGCCCTATGTTTCTAGGTTCACCACTTGATGAGAATTTTCCAATTCTTGGACCTAAAACCACAAGAACACCTAAAGCAAATCCACCTGCAATTGCGTGAATTACTCCTGATGCATATGCATCATGATATCCTAAAAGTTTTAACATCCATCCATCAAAGTGCCATCCCCAAGCAGCATCAATTGTCCAAAATACAGATCCGATTGCAATTGCTAGAATACCAAATGCAAAAGTTGTAATTCTTTCAATGATTGCTCCTGAAACGATAGAAGCAGCTGTCCAAGAAAACAGAAGGAAAGCAGCCCAGAAGACACCAGAAATATGATCTCCTAGATTGATAGCCATAAGTTCACTTGTAGCTGTATACCAAGTAGCACTAAACGCAGACTCGTCTGTGATTAGAGCAGTACTCTCATTCATTATTGAAGGTGCTAATCCAGGTCCTGTTGGAAAAGCCCAGTAAATCCACCAACCAAATAAAAACCAAGTTACTGTTACCAAAGGTATCAGCATTGTGTTTTTCATAAGAGTATGTTGATGGTGTTTGTATCGAGAAGCTCCAACTTCATACATACAGAATCCAACGTGAATTAAAAACATCAGCACCACTGTTACCCAGTAGTAGAACTCTGTAAATATGGTAGTAAGAGCAGCTAACTGATCAGTCATATTCTCTCTCCATATTTGTTATCCTAAACCCTATAAAATTATTAGGTTAGTTACAAATATAAAGAGAGACTAAAAACCTAGTGTGGTCACTAGGTTTTTAGAATTGAAATCAACTATTGATTGTTATTTAAAATTTTAGGTATGCTTTTTTCAAATCAACAAGAGGATGTTTTGGAGACATTTGAAATTTAACTAAAAGCTCTCTTGCAATCATGTCTCTGTCTTGTTGATTGTTAGGTAGTTTAATTGATTTTGGAATTGTCACCCATCCATTTGCATTTCTGCAAAATACAGCAGGTCTTCCTTCTTCGTAACCCATGTGTACATCTTCCAACCAATTTAAATCATCCCATCCCATTGCCTCAATATATTTTTTTAAGAATGGAGTTATTTTTTTATAATCAGGCAACAGGTTAACGTCATATCTATAACCAATCGACTGGCCTATCATTTTTTCTCTAGCAGTTTGTTTTTTTACTCCAAACTTAACTTTTGAAACTTTAGCTTTCGATTTAGTTTTTTTAGTTTTCTTTTTAGCCATCGTTACCTCTTATATTTTATGATAGTTATCAACACCAACAGTGTAGTTTGTACCTGCAAGTGGAACTTTCGCTAATGCAGAAGCTTCAGAAGTTAAAGCCGCTAAATCTTCTGGTTCTAACGAATGAATATTCGTCTTACCACAAGCTCTAGCTAATAATTGAGCCTCCAAAGTCATTGAGTGTAGATAGTTATATACTCTCAATGCTGCATCATCAGGATTTAATCTTGCTCTTAATTTTGGATCCTGAGTAGCAACACCAACTGGACATCTTCCAGTATGGCAGTGATAACACTCCCCAGCTTTTACACCCATTTCTTTTTCGAAATCAGCTTCTGGAATATCTTTGTTGCAGTTAAGTGCAATCATCGATCCAGTACCAATAGCAATTGCATCAGCTCCAAGAGCTAAAGCTTTAGCCATATCAGCACCATCTCTTACACCACCAGCGTAGATTAACGTTACTTTTCCAGTTTTACCTACATCATCAATTGCTCTTCTTGCTTCTCTAATAGCAGCAATTCCTGGAATTCCAGTATTTGCAGCAGCAATGTGTGGTCCTGCTCCAGTAGATCCTTCCATACCATCTAAATAAATAGAGTCAGGGTCGCATTTTGCAGCCATACGCACATCATCATAAACTTTAGATGCACCAAGTTTTAACTGAATTGGAACTTTATTTTTCGTTAATTGTCTTAACTCTTCAACTTTTAGAGCCAAATCATCTGGACCTAACCAGTCAGGATGTCTTGCAGGTGATCTTTGGTCAATACCAGATGGTAGTGATCTCATTTCTGCAACTTGGTCGGTTACTTTTTGACCCATTAAGTGTCCACCCATACCTACTTTTTGTCCTTGTCCAATAAATACTTCAATTCCATCAGCTAATTGAGCGTGATGAGGATTAAAACCATATCTTGATTGAATACATTGGTAATACCACTTCTCTGAATATCTTCTTTCATCTGGTATCATTCCACCTTCACCTGAACAAGTAGCGCTTCCTGCCATAGTAGCTCCTCTTGCTAAAGCAGTTTTTGCTTCATATGAAAGTGCACCAAAACTCATTCCTGTAATGTAAACAGGTATATCTAACTCAATTGGGTTTTCACATCTTGGACCAATTACAGTTTTAGTTTCACATTTTTCTCTGTAACCTTCGATTACAAATCTTGTAAGTGTTCCAGGTAAAAATACCAAATCATCAAATGTTGGAATTTTTTTCATTAATGCCATTCCACGCATTCTGTATCTTCCTAATTGAGATTTGATGTGAATGTCGTCTATTACTTCAGGAGTAAAAATAGCATTATGTCCTAGTAGACTTTTATTTCTTTTACCTTCTTCATGAACATGAACGTCAGCTTTTCCACCAACGCCTTTACCATTCTTTTTACTTTTTTTCTTAGGCATTAAATTGCTCCCTTCTTCTCTGTAGGTTCTAAATTATCGTAATTCCAAAGTTTTTTACCAGCTACAATTTTTTTCATTTTACTTACGTCAAAATTTTCACCAATTTCAGCAACTTTTAATTTTCTTTTTAGCCAATCTTGGTCGCTTGCTGTTAATTCAGCGTCTACAGCATCACTACCATAAGATCCAATTTCTCCTCCTACGAATATTGTCCCATCGTACATTGAGTCGCCCAGGTTAATTCCTACATCTCCAAGAATTATTATTCTTCCTCTTTGCATCATAAAACCAGTAAAAGCACCAGCATCACCACCAATGATGATAGTTCCACCTTTCATATCAATACCAGTTCTAGCGCCAACGCTACCTTTGCAGATTAAATCTCCACCTCTGATTGCTGCACCAAAACATGATCCAGCGTTTTTCTCAATTACAACTTTACCGGCCATCAAGTTTTCTGCACAAGACCAACCAACTCTTCCATTGATTCTAACAATTGGTCCATCACACGAACCAATTCCAAAATAACCCAAACTTCCTTCAAAAATTAAATTTAATTTATTAAGGATACCGACACCCAAACTATGTTTTCCTTGTGGGTTTTTGATTACAATTGTTCCGTAACCTTGGCTCATTAAATTATCAATTTCTTTATTAGCTTCTGCAGCAGTCATATCTTTAACATCAAGGTCAGTTCTTTTGTTAAAGTCTACGTCATAAGTACCGAAGTAATAAAAATTCTCTGCCTCATCTGGGTTAAAGAATTTTTGTTGAGTTCTTCCTGTTAGAACTTCGGTATGCATACCCATTGATTGGGCTTTAGATTTTTTTGATACTGTTTTTAGATTTGCCATACTTTAACCTCCCCATCAAATGGATCATATGTGTCTATTTCTTGTGGTAACACAGATCTAATAGCTATCTCCTCTGATCCCATTGCAACTAAATCATCTGACTCATATAAAACTAAAGGTTTTGCAGCCATAGTGTCTTTAGCCATTCCCAAAGAGTCTTTTGTAGCTACGAAGTAAGTAAATACACCGTCTAAACCAGTTAAACTCTCTTTCATGCCTTCTTCTAAAGTTGCACCATCTCTCATTTTTTCTGCAAGATAAACTGCGATTAATTCTGAGTCACACTCAGACATAAATCTCATTCCTTTGTTTTCTAATACTCTTCTATTGTTCCAATAGTTTGTTAACTGACCATTGTGAACTACAGAAACGTCACTAAAAGGATAGCCCCAGAAAGGGTGGGCAGATTTGATATCAACACCAGATTCAGTTGCCATTCTAGCATGACCTATTGCGTGAGTTCCCACAACTTTATCTAGACTATATCTATCACAAACCATTTTTGCGTTACCTAAATCTTTAATAACTTCTAATGATTTACCCATAGATAAAATTTCTACACCTGGAATACTTTCTATTCTTTGAGAAAAATCTAACAAATCTTTTGTGTTATAATCAATCTCATATCTTAAAGAATAGGGAAGCGTTCTTTCTTCTTTAATAACTTTTGCTCCCATCTCAGCTAGAGTTTGATCTACAACTTTTTTTCTTTCATCATATACAGAAACATCTTCCATAACAGACGAACTTCCTTCTCCAACGTTCTCACCAACTTTAAAACGCATGATGAAATTTTTGCCATCTGTATCTCCATACAAAGCATATCCAGTTGAGTCTTCACCTCTATGTTTTAACGCCTGAAGCATTCCTTGTAATTCGCTTCCAACGTTTGAGGATTTTCCTCTATGAATTAATCCTGCTATCCCACACATATTTTTATACCCTTTCTATTATTTTATGACCTACGGTAAGCAATCAAGATAAGTATCCAGATCCCATTGAGTTGTAGCACCCAAGAATCTTTCCCACTCATCGTTTTTGTACCAATGGAAAACTTTATACATTTCATCTGGCATTGCAGATTTAATTACTTCATCCTCTGCAAGTCTAGCCAAAGCTTCACCAAGACTTAATGGAAGTTTTTTAACATCTTTACCAGCCTTTTGAGCTTCGTAAATATTTCTAGACTCAGGAGCAGCTGGTTTTAATTTTTTACTAATTCCATGATCACATGCTTTTAGTAACGCTGCACCTAATAAGTATGGATTATGCATAGAGTCTACTGATCGGTATTCAAATCTACCTGGTGCAGAAACTCTTAATCCACATGTTCTATTTTGGTATCCCCAGTCAGCATAAACTGGTGCCCAGAAACCTTGATCCCATAATCTTCTATAAGAGTTAACTGTAGAAGATCCTAATGCTGTTAGTGCTGGTAAGTGTTCCATGATACCTGCAATTGATTGTAAACCAATTTTACCTGGTAACTGCATATCTTTAGTATCAGGCATAAAAGTATTCGTTCCACCTTCAACGTAACTAAACACTTCTTCAACACCTGGAAGTTTTTTGTTTCCAAGTTTGTTTACTTTAACTTTTCCACCTTTCCATAAAGACATATTTGTATGACATCCACTTGCAGAAACTCCCATGAAAGGTTTAGTCATAAAGCAGGCTATCAAATTATGCTCTCTTGCAACTTGAGCACAAATTTGTCTATATGTTGATAATCTATCTGCGTTTCTTAAGACGTTATCATAAGTCCAGTTTAATTCTAATTGACCTGGTGCATCTTCGTGGTCTCCTTGAATCATATCAAGTCCCATTGCTTTTGCGTATTCAATTACCTTCATAAATACTGGTCTTAACGACTCAAATTGATCAATGTGATAACAGAATGGTTTAGAAAAACCTTTACCTGTAGGGGTACCATCTTCATTTTTTGTTAACCACATCATTTCAGGCTCAGTACCAACTCTTAATTCTAGACCATGTTTTTTCTTAAATTCATCCATGAAAATTCTTAGATTTCCTCTACAGTCTGAAGTTAAGTGACCGCCTGGATTTTGTCTTTCTTCTCTGTTTCTAAAACATGTTACAAAAACTCTTCCAACTCTTTTGTCCCAAGGTAGTTGCACAAAAGTTTCTGGATCAGGTATTCCAACAAGCTCCATAGCTTCTGGACCATAACCAATGTAATTATTGTGGCGATCTAAAAATAAGTTTGCTGTTGCTCCATAAACTAATTGAAATCCTTTTTCTGCTGTTCTTTCCCAGTGATCTGCGGGTATACCTTTACCTACAACTCTTCCTGTTACAGAAATAAATTGATAATAAATATAAGTTATTCCAAGTTCGTTAATTTTTTCTCGAACTTTTTTTACTAGTTTTGCTCTACCTGGTTGGTTAACATGTTTTTCTAGATCCGTCATTTTCACCCCTCAATGAATTATTAATTATTCAAGCGTAGCTGAAAACTTTATTTGTGTCTAGGCTTAGAGTTTAACTCCAAGGGAACGGACTGTTAGAAGTAGGATGAAGTTCACCCTTCTCGTAACGGTTGAATCTAAACGGCTTCAATAAATCACTTTCAGTACCAAGAATTTCTTTTGCAACAAGTTCACCAACACCAATCATTTTATATCCGTGATTAGCATCAGCAATCATGTAAACGTTTTCAAAAAATCTATCGAAGATAGGAAAAGAGTCAGGTGTCATACATCCTAAACCACCTGATGGTCCTTTTCTGTATAAATCTGATTTTCCTTCAAATCTTTTTTGGCAGTGCGCAAGTGCTGAACACCACATTTCACTAAAAGCATCTGTTGTTTGATACTCTGGAGATTCAATTCCATAAGGATCAACATTTACTTGATCAAAATGTTTTTTAACAATGTAAGGAGAAGTTCCACCTTGTACACCTAAACCTTCGATATCAGGTTTATAATAAATTCCCCAAATTTTATCTGTTAATAATTTTTTTGTTTTGTCAGAGTATAGAGGTGCTGTTGAGTCAACGTGAACTACAGGTGGTTGCTTACCATCATTTGTTTTTAAGAAATCTGGCTCAACACCGATAACTCCTTCTTGAAGCATCCAGTAAGTCCACATATCAGTTTCATGCATCTTACCATCTTTACCTTTTATGTGAGCTGTCTTTGGTAACTCTAACATATTCCAAAAATCTCTTGCCCATGGTCCTGCACCAACAACTACTTGTTCACACTCAATAGTTCCTTTGTCAGTTTCAACACCAGTTACTGCTTGACTGTTACTTCCTTTTTTAAAACCAGTCACTCTTACACCTTTCATGACTTGGACACCATTAGATGTAGATTTGTTCTCTAGGGCTTTAATTGAATCTTTATTAAATGCGTATCCACCTTTTTTTTCATGAAGTACAGAAGTGATACCTTGAGCTTGCCAATCATCAAAAATTCCCTTCATGTAATTTGTGCAATCTTTTTCACCTTCAATAAAAACTGATTCATATCCAATTGCTTTTTGTTGTTCATATATACTTGCAACATCTTCGTGCATTACTTCTGGAGATATTTGTAAGTATCCAACTGGATTATATTTAAATGCTTTAGGATCACTTTCCCAAACTGAAACTGAATGTGCCATCAATTCTCTCATTGCCGGCTGAAAATAATTATTTCTTACAACTCCACATGCAATTCCACTTGCACCAGCAGCTGTATCTTTTTTTTCTAATACAACTATGTCACCAGGATTCTTGTAAGTTTCTGAAAGTTTCCATGCAGTACTTAAACCGTGTATTCCACCACCGATTATCACTACTTTTGCTTTTGAAGGTAATGTCGTCATACCAAAACACTATTTTTTGATGCGAGCAATTAATATAATTATTTATAGAAGTAAATTTTATATATAAAAATTAGATATTATTTTCAGTTATCAAAATTTATTTAATAACTTATGTTTTTGAGCGTATCTAAATAGTCATTAAACTCTTTAATAAATGACTCGCTTGGGACTATATTTTTAATTCGCTGGTCAGTTGAAGTTTTTTCCAGTTTAAAGAATCCTTTTTCACAAGCCTCTGTAATTATCAAAGCTGATTTTGGCCTAGATGTTTTAAATAATTTTGTTTTTAATTCTTCAACAGATAATTTTGTACCTTCTTTAAAAGCTGACATAACTAATAACATCATGTGATAATGAGAAGGTGACTTTCTGAAAAAATAATTACTAGAAGTATGGGATTGTTTCATTTGTTCTTCCCAGAAATCTAATAGGGTTTTTTTTTCTTTTGGCATTTTTTAAGATCTTACTCTTGATTTAGTTGGATCATAGAATGGAAATTCTACGACTTTTGCATCAATTCTTTTTTGGTGACCATCTATTTTTCCAATTTCAACTTCTGTTCCAATTTCTGAATATTGAGAATCAATTCTACAAAGAGCTACATTTTTATTTAGAGTTGATGATAGACATCCACTTGTAACAATACCCACTTGAGCTCTACCAATATGAACACAATCACCATGACCTGCAATTTCTTTTCCAATTAATTCTAATCCAACTAATTTTTTCTGTGGATTGTTTTTTCTTTTTATTAATTCTTCTTTACCTATGAAATCCTCTTCTTTTGTTTTTAAGGGAACCGCAAAACCGATCCCTGCTTCAAAGGGGTCTTGTTGACCATCAAATTCATTTCCAAATAAAATTAACCCAGCTTCTATTCTAAGTTTATCAAGAGCTGCAAAACCAGCAGGAATTAAACCATCATCTTTTCCTGCTTCCATTAATTTATCCCAAACTTCAGGAGCATGATTTGGATGACACCATACTTCATAACCAAGCTCACCTGTATAACCTGTTCTAGAAACGATTAGCGGAATACCTTGCAATTCTTCAATTCTACAAATTGTAAATCTAAACCAACCAAGCTCATCAATAGATGGTTGAGTGGGTGGTGTAAAAATTATCTTTTTTAAAATGTCTCTACTTTTTGGACCTTGTATAGAAACATTACTAATTTGGTCGGTTGAATTTTTAACATTTGCATTAAAATTTTTTTTCTTCGCTATTTCTTTTAACCATTCTCCAGCATACTCATCACCACATATCCATCTAAATCCTGTTTCACTTAATCTTAATAATGTTCCATCATCAAACATCATTCCATTTTCATAACACATTGCAGAATATACAACTTGACCAACTGATAATTTTTTAATGTTTCTAGTAAGTGTGTAGTTTAATAATTCTTCAGCATCTGGACCTATTATTTCAAATTTTCTAAGTGAAGATAAATCAATTAATACCGCATCGTTTCTGCAGGCATTATATTCATTTACTATACCGTGTTTTGTATAATCATTTGGAAGCCAAAAACCTCTTGCATCAACATAATTTCTAGTTAGTTGAGATGTTCGTTCGTGGAAACCTGAATTTCTAGTTAGTTTTTTTTCTGAATCTGTTTTCATCCGAAAAGCAAATGACTTTCTAAATTCTTTATTTTTGTCATAAGTTCTAACAAAAATTTCAGTAGGATTCCATGAATTACAAGCATCAATATCGCTAGGACAAGCCGTAGTACCAATTGTTAAATCTTTTAACGCTCTAAACATTACATAGTCACCTGGTCTAGAATAAGATTCATCTGATATTACTGAGTTTAATCCAGCAGCAGATGTATTAAAAAATAGATTAATTGCATGCCATCCTTTTTGTTTTTGAACTCCATATTTAGACATACTCTCAGTTAAATTGTCAGAGCAATTAGGATGACCAAAGTAACCAGCATCTTCATAATATTTTGAAGTACATGCAAGATTAAAAGTATCATGCTTACCAACTGTATCTCTTATTACCTCTACCAAGGGTTCATGATCAGTATCATAAAATTTTGAATGCAATCCAGGACCAGGAAAAGTATTTCCCATAAAAGTTCTAGTTGTTTGCCAATCCAATCCTTTTTCTATTCCTTTTTCTAATTTTTTTGTATCAAATGCTACAAAGTCTGAACATTGTCTTCCAGTTGGACTTATAACTTGAATATAATCTCCTTCTTTAACTTGGTAAGATGTTGAAGTTTCTTTATCTATGTTTTCTTCATAAAGTGGTTCAAAAACTGGATCAGGGATAACACTTAACTCTTTATCATTTATTACCTTCGCTCTTTTAATAAATATTGTTAAATCTGTTGGTGGATTTTGTTTGGTAACATCCATATCTTCACCTGGTGCAGCAAAGATTGCATAACATTTATCTTTTGATTTAAGTTTTATCTTTTCTTCAGCTTTTGTATCAAGATCAAAAACTATTGATGATTTAGACTCTTTTATATTTAAGTTTCTTTTTTTTAATTGATAATTTGTTGCTAAGATTGTTTCATCTTTTCCACTTAAAATATCTCTTATGAAATTTTTTTGACTATTTTCTTTTAAATTTAAAATTCCTAATTCTGACTTTCCATCTTTATTAAAACAAATTATTTCACAAATTTGATTTCCTTCATCGTTGATTATTTCTATTTCATCATCTGGAAAAATTTGAAAAGCAGTAAGAGCACCGCCATTTACAATATGTCGTTCAACTCCAGGTGGTAAAATATTTAGTCCAGGATTTTTAATGTCTTTACTTGTTCCAAACATTTTTAAAATTTTTTAATATTGATATATTTTTTATCACCATTTTTATTGATTAAATATATATATATTTTTTAGAACTAATAATTCTTTACCTAGCTATTCGTTTTAACATAGAGTGTTGTTATTAATATTAATAGAGGGGAAAAAAATGAAAAAAATAATGTCATTATTATCTGCTCTAGTTATTTCTGTAGTAAGTTTCTCAGGAATTTCTAACGCTGATAGCAAAAAGCCCATCGTAATCCCAACTCATAACTGGTCATCTCAAATTGTAATGGCTTACGTTATTGGTGGAATTTTTGAAAGCATGGGTAACAACGTAAAATATGTAAACGCTGACTCACAAGCAGTTTATGAATCAATCAGAATTGGAGACGTAACTATTTCTCACGAAGTATGGGAGTCTGCATTCGGTAAGTCATTTACTACTGCTTTAGACAAAGGTGGTTTACTTGACTGGGGTGATCATGAGGCAAGAACTCTTGAAGATATGGGTTACCCAAACTGGGTTGTTGAAAAAGGTTTATGCCCAGGTCTACCAGATTGGACAGCTTTAAAAAATCCAGACTGTGCTAAAAACTTTACAACACCTGACTCACCAGATGGAAAAGGAAGAATGTTGGAAGGACCTCAAAGTTGGCATGGTGATTTAATACCGCAAAGAGTTGAAGCTTTAGGTTTAGGTGATCTTTGGTGGGTTAAATTTGCTGGAGGTGCAGATGCACTTTGGGCTGAATTAGCAGCGGCTGAAAAAGAAGGAAGAGGAACTATAATCTTTAACTGGACACCAAACTTTACAGATGGTGCTGGTTTTACATTTATTGACTTCCCTCCATACACAGCAGGTTGCAGACCAGAAGATGGTGGTGATGGTAAATGTGGTTCTCCTGATGGATACTTGAAAAAAGCAGTTCATGAGGATTTCCCAAAAACTCACCCAGACGCAGCAGCAGCATTTAAAAAGATGTCATTCTCAACAAGTCACATTGGTGCGATGGCAGCTTTAGTTGATGTTGATAAAATGACTCACGAAGATGCAGCTAAAAAATGGTTAGCTGATAATGAGTCAGTTTGGAAACCTTTTACTAAATAAGGGTAAAAGTTAAAAAATTAAAATCTCCCCCAACTTGTTTGGGGGGGATTTTTTTTTATTCTAATTTGTGTAAAGTGACAAAATGAAAAAATTTCTAATTTTCATATTTTTAATTTCTTTAATTAACTCATCTGCATTTGGCCGAAGTACAGGATGTAAAGAAGGAAACTGTGAAAATGGTTTTGGTAAATGGATTTATACCGATAAGACAACTTATGAAGGTGAGTGGGTTGCAACTAAAAAAGAAGGTCAAGGAGTTGAGACATGGCCAAACGGATATATTTACAAAGGTGAATTTAAAAATAGTCAATGGAGCGGAAAAGGAGTTTTAACTTTTCCAGATGGATCTACTTATGACGGTGAATGGTCCAAAGGTTTTATGAATGGACAAGGAACATTTACTTGGGCAGATGGAAAACAAAAATCAGGCACTTGGGTAAACGGAAAGTTACAAGAGTAATGTCAAAAGAAAATAGTTTAAATAAAACTGAAGACAATTCAAACTCAACGAAGCAATTTATTGGTTTAGTTATTGTTACTGCAATAGTGATAGCTTTTTTTGCTGTTTTAAATGGAATATTTGGAGGGGGAGACGAGCTTGTAGAAAAAATGAAATTGGAAGAACAAAGAATTGCTGAAGAGAGAAAACTAAGTGAGTTGATATCTAAATTACCTTCAGGAATTTTAGTATCCTTCGATGGAACTGACCACTATAGATTAACTGATGAGGTATATGAGCAAGTATGTAAAGCTACGAAATTAATTCCACAACGAGCAATTATGGGTGCCAATTTTTTAAATTTTAGAGCACATGAGATTTACACAATAAACGGAAATAAAATTGATGAAACTTTTGTCAAATGGGATCAAGAAAAAGGCAAGTGTTATGCAGGTTTTACAGTAAGCGGAAACAATGTTGGGGTAGATGAAACTATTACAGTTAGTGGCGAAGCTTTGAGTTTTTTAAGTACAGGTATTGATACAAGAGTTTACTATATTAAGAATTTTTAATGATGAAAGGTTACAATAATTAACATTTAAATTTTATTAAATTTCATATAACTTTGAAAAGATTTATGTCTGAGACCGTTATTAAGTGTGAGTCAGTTTATAAAATTTTTGGTGAGAATTCCAAAAAAATGCTTGAGGAATCTAACGGGAATGTAGACGCAAAAACATTTCAAGAAAACGGATGCATAGTTGGAGTTAACAACGCTTCGTTTGAAGTTGCAAAAGGAGAAATGCTAGTAGTAATGGGTTTATCTGGTTCAGGTAAATCAACATTACTAAGATGTATTTCAAGATTAACAGACGCAACTGGAGGAAAAATTTTCATAGAAGGTCAAGATCTACTTCAATTGAATAATAAAGAATTAATTGAGCTTAGAAGAAACAAAATGGGAATGGTTTTTCAAAGCTTTGCCTTGTTGCCTCATAAAACAGTCGTAGAAAATATTGCTTTCCCACTTCAGATAAAGGGTATTAAGACTGAAGATAGTATTAGTAGAGCAATGGAAATGGTTAAGCTAGTTGGACTTGATGGAAGAGAAAATTATTTTCCAAGAGAGCTTTCAGGAGGTCAACAACAAAGAGTTGGGATTGCTCGATCTTTAGCAGTCGAACCTGATATTTGGTTTTTAGACGAACCGTTTTCAGCATTAGACCCACTAATAAGAAAAGAAATGCAAGACGAGTTTTTAAGATTGCAAGAAAAATTACAAAAAACAATTATGTTTATTACTCATGATTTTGATGAAGCTTTAAAATTAGCAGATCGAATTGCGATCATGAAAGATGGTGTTATAGAACAGTTAGATACACCTGCTAACATTGTTTTAAATCCAGCTACAGAATATGTAAGAAAATTTACTGAAGAAGTTCCAAGAGAAAAAGTTTTAGTGATTGAGGATGTAATGGATAGTTCAAATAAAAATAATTTAGGAGATTTAAAAGTTTCAAAAGATGACATTATCGAAAATGTTGCAGAAAAAATTCTTACTCAAGAAAAAATTGTAGGTGTAGTTGACTCCAATAACAATATTATTGGTTCAATAAAACCTTCAACAATCATTGATACAGTTTTTGGAGGAAGAAAAAATAGTAGCTAGACCATGGAATATTTAAAAAAATACCCAAAGTTGTTTCAATGGATATTTTTGCTGGTTGTATTTTTTGCTCTCTGTTTTGCAATAGATGTTCCTGAAACTTATAAATTTATAAGAGGCCAAGCAGAATTTGTAAAAGATCCTAACCAAAGTGTTTATTTTTTTCTAGGTAAAGAAGTCAGATATTATGCGTTTGATGTGTTTTGGAGATTACCACCTTTACTTGGTTGGTTGCCTATTTGGATAAACGACTCTTTATTTTTCTTAATGAACGAGTGGATGCCAATGGAGTTTTGGAATGAAGATACTCAAGAGTTTAAAACAAGACCGCTTTTATTAGAGATTAGTAGAAATTTAACGTCTTTTATGACGTTTTTGATTGAGTTGATTAGAGAAATTTTGCTTGGTGGATTAGAAACTATAGTAGCATTCACTAGCTGGGATTTTATTGATGCTTATCCTTGGTTAGAATTACCAGGTTTACCTTGGACTATCGTTGCAGCCGGAGCGACAATACTTGCGTATAAACTGAGTGGTATAGGACTTGCTTTGTTTGCAGGTTTAACAATGGTCTATATTTCAATCTTTGGTCAGTGGAAACCTTCAATGCAAACACTTTCTTTTATATTAGTAGCTGTTCCTCTATCATTTGCATTCGGTATCAGTTTAGGTATTGCTGCTTACAAAAGTAAAAGAGTTGAAAATGCTTTGTATCCAATTCTTTTAGTGATGCAAACTATGCCTCAATATGCAGTATTAGTTCCTGCACTTGTTTTATTTGGCGTTGGTGATCATGCAGCTGTAATAATTACAATGGTAGTTGCAGTTCCTCCAATGATTTTATTAACCATTCTTGGACTACGAGCAGTTCCTCCAGAAGTCATAGAAGCAGGAAGAATGAGTGGTTGCACAAACTGGCAGTTAATGACGAAAGTACTTATCCCAACCGCAAGAAGAGATATTTTAATTGGTGTTAACCAAGTTATTATGGTTTGTTTTTCTATGGCAGTGATCTCTGCTTTTATTGGTGCTAAAGGATTAGGATTTAATCTATTGCTTGCTTTAAACCAACTTAACATTGGGTTAGCTCTTGAGGCAGGTTTATGTATTAGTTTGATTGCAATTCTATTAGATAAAATGTCATTAGCGTGGGCAAATCAACAACAAGATTATTTCGGCAATCTTACTTTTTTCCAAAGAAATAAAAATATTATATTTTTTGGTGGATCAGTAGTTGTTGGAGCTATTCTTGCTTATATCGGAACATTTATTTTTAAAGATACGTTTAATTATTTATTTGAAGTTCCACACAACAAAGGATTTTCAACAGCTGATTTTTGGAACAAGGGTGTTGATTGGATTTTTGATACATTCTTTGTTTACATAAAAGCATTTAATACATGGTTAATTACAGAAGTGCTTCAACCAATGAGAGCTTTATATTTAAGAATGCCAGCTGTTGCCACTTTAGTATTAGCTGTAGGAGCTGGTTATCTAATTGGAGGAATTAGATCAGCATTAGTTGTTGCTGCTTTAACTTTATTTATAGCATTAAGCCCATGGTGGGATAGAGCATTGGTTACATTGTACATGGCAACTTTTGGAGTAGTCGTTTCTTGTTTAATAGGCTTTACGGTTGGAACTTTATGTTTTCAAAACAAAAAGTCTGCAGCATTTATGTTAGGGGTTTGTGATATTTTTCAAACATTCCCATCGTTTGTATACTTAATTCCAGTAATGATGCTATTTGGAATTACAGATACTTCAGTTTTAATTGCAGTAATTGTTTACGCAACAATTCCAGCAACCAGATATACTATTGAAGGGTTAAGAAGTGTACCTGCTGGTTTGCATGAGGCAGCAACTATGTCTGGTGTTAATAAATTTCAAAGATTAACTAAGATTGAATTTCCATTAGCTTTCCCACATATGATGCTTGGAATAAATCAAACAATCGTATTTGCTTTATTTATGGTCATTATTGGAGCCTTTATTGGAACAGAAGATCTGGGCCAGTACATTTTAAAGGCATTGTCAGATAAAAATGGAGCTGGAATAGGTCTAACTCTAGGTATCTGTGTTGCTTTCATAGGATTGATTTTTGATAATTTAATCAGAACTTGGGTTGAGAAAAGAAAAAAACACTTAGGCATAGCTTAGTCCATTGAAAAAATTTATTATTTCTATTGATCAAGGTACAACATCTTCAAGAGTAATTTTATTTGACACAAAAGGTAATATTGTTTTTGTTTCACAATATGAGTTTAAACAATATTTTCCAAAAAATGGTTGGGTAGAACATAATCCAAATGAGATCTGGTCCACAACACTTAAAGCTTTAAAACAAGTAATAAATAAAGCCAAAAAATTAAAAGGTCACATACTTACAATTGGAATTACAAATCAAAGGGAAACAACAATTCTATGGAATAAAAAAACAGGAAAGCCAATTTATAATGCAATTGTATGGCAAGATAGAAGAACCCAAGATTACTGTAAATTGCTTAAGAAAAAAAATTATGAAAATCTATTTAGAAATAAAACTGGATTATTTATAGATCCATATTTTTCAGCAACAAAAATTAAATGGATTTTAGACAATGTTAAAATTTCCAAAAAACTTCTTAGTTCAAATGATTTATTGTTTGGGACTGTAGATACATTTTTAATTTGGAAATTAACAAAAGGTAAGCAGCATTTAACTGAAGCATCTAATGCAAGTCGGACAATGCTGTATAATATTAATAACAATAAATGGGACAAAGAAATTTTAAAAAAACTAAATATTCCACTTAAGATTTTACCAGAAGTCAAAAACTCAGCAGATAATTTTGGAAAAACAGATAAAAAAATTACAGGGGTTGAAATTTCAATTTCTGCAGTTCTTGGTGATCAGCAGGCTGCAGCATTTGGACAAACTTGTTTTGAAAAAGGATCTATAAAAAGCACGTATGGTACTGGTGCGTTTGTTATAATGAATACCGGTCCAAAGAAAATTAATTCAAAAAATAAATTACTGACTACTATTTGCTATCGATTAAATAATAAAAATACTTACGCCTTAGAAGGTTCAATTTTTATAGCTGGCGCAGGAGTACAATGGTTAAGAGATAAAGTAAAATTGATCAAAAAAGCACCTGAAACTGAAAAAATTTCAAAATCATCTAAAATTAATGACGGTGTTTTTGTTGTACCAGCTTTTAGCGGAATGGGAGCACCTTATTGGAGACCAGATGCAAGAGGAGTAATCACAGGACTAACAAGAGACAGTGATTGGAAAAGTATAGTAAGAGCAACGGTAGAGTCTGTTGGTTATCAAAGTTTTGATTTGTTTGATTCAATGAACAAGGATGGTTTGAAACCAAGAATAGTTAAGGTAGATGGTGGAATGGTTGCAAATAATTGGTTCACACAATTTTTAGCTGACATTATTAATTTAAAAGTAGTTAGACCAAAAATATTAGAGACAACTGCTTTGGGTGTAGCTTTATTAGCTGGACTTCAAATAGGAGAATATAAATCTTTAAATCAAATCAAAAATATGTGGAAAAAAGATCGTGTTTTCTCTCCAAATATTAAAAAAACATTAAGAAACGAACTTTTGGCGGGGTGGAAACTAGCAATTAAAAAAACTTTAGCGTAATTAGTCTCATGAAAAAAGTTTTAATAATAGGAGCGGGCGCAATGGGTGCTGCATTTACTTTTCCCCTTGCTGACAATAATCATAGAGTAACTTTAACCGAGCCTTACAGCAAAGATCTCTTAAATAAATTAATAACAAAAAAAAAATTTCATCCAGGATTAAAACTTAAATTATCAAAAAAAGTTTCTATCAAAAAATTTTCATCAGAACTATTTAATGAAAAATGGGACTTAGTTGTTGTTGCAGTAAGTTCTATTGGAATTGATATGGTTAGACAGCATTTAAAAAATATAAAAAGAAAAGTTTCTATTCTCGTTTTGACCAAAGGTCTTAAATATGATCGAAATAATAAAAAAATTATTACTATGTCGGAACAACTAAGCAAAGGAAATCAAAATTTAAATATTTCAGTATTAAAAGGACCTTGTTTAGCAAAAGAATTGGCAAAAAAAATCAAAAGTTACACTGTGATAGCAAATAAGAATATTAATATCGCAAAAAACATAGGAAAATTAATCTCAACTAAATATTACAAAACAGAATATTCAAGCGATGTAAAAGGCGTTGAATTTTCATCTGCAATTAAAAATATATATTCAATGATTATTGGATCAGGTGAAGGTGAAAATACTGCTTCAGCTTTATTTAGAAAATCATTAGATGAAATGGAATACTTAATAAAATATTTTAGAGGTAAAAAAGAAACAGTTCATGGGTTAGCTGGAGTGGGTGACTTATATGTTAGTGCAGTTGGAGGTAGAAACAGTAAAATGGGTGAATATTTAGGAAAAGGTTTTACTTTTAAAGTTGCAAAAAATAAATTTATGAAAAATGATACAGTTGAGGGCGCAGATCTTGCTAGAGAGATAGCACCCTATATATTGAAAAAAATTAATAAAAATAAAATACCACTTATGAATGTACTATTAAGTGCAATCACAAAAAATAAAAAATTAAAAGTTAACTATTAATTATTTATTTAAAAATGTCTTCATCGAGTCGTCCATTGCAGTTTCCCATGGAGTGTGGTGTATAGGTGCAACAGAACCTGTAACAGGTGATGAGAACGATTTGTTTCTGTAAGTTAAGATATCTTCTACTTTATGATGTTCCCACTCTTTGAAATGTTTTCTGATTAGTTCAAAATCTATTTTTGGATAATCAGACATATCATGAAGTTCTTTTGTATATTCAGTTTGAAAATCAATCATTTGATCTGGGTTTTCTAATTTTTCCTCCATAGCAACCCATTTATTGATATCTTTATTGATTTCATCAGCACTTGGCATTTTAATTTTTCCCATAATTACATCTCTTGCAAACCAAGCTTGGCAATCAAACATATTAAAAGTATGGAATTGGTCTTGCATGCCAAGATATAAAAGTTTGTGATTATCTTGCCAGATAACTCCTTTATATAATTTTGGCGGATATAATCTGTTATGTGTTTTTAACTTTATGCTTTCATCTAAAAATGGAAAATGATGCAGGTAACCAGTACACAATATTATTGCATCTGCATCCTGTTCAGTACCATCTTTAAAAATTGCTTTTTTTCCTTCCAATCTATCCAGATAATGAACTTCCTTCATACCTTCAGGCCATTTAAATCCCATAGGTGCATTCCGATATCCAATAGTTACACTTTTAGCTCCATATTTATTACACTGTAAAGCAACATCTTCAGCTGAATAACTACTTCCCAAAACTATCACATCTTTTCCTCTAAATTCCTCGGCATCTCTAAAATCATGTGAGTGCATTATTCTTCCTGGAAAAGAATTCATTCCTTTATATTCAGGAATGAAAGGAACTGAGAAATGACCAGTAGAAACAACTAAATAATCAAATGTATCTTTTGAAATTTCATCTTTAACTTTGTCTTGGTAGGTTATTTCAAATTTTTCATTGCTGAAAGTTACATTTGTAACTCTTGTGTTTAGTTTTATTTTATTTTTAATTTTGCCTTTGCTTACTCTTCCAAGAATATAATCTTGCAAAACTTCTCTTGGCGGAAAAGAAGGAATTGGTTGTCCAAAATGTTCATCAAAAGAATAATCAGCAAACTCTAAACATTCTTTAGGCCCATTTGACCATAAATATCTATACATACTATTATGAACTGGATCTCCATATTGGTCACTACCTGTTCTCCAATTATAGTTCCACAAACCTCCCCAATCTTCTTGTTTTTCAAAACAAACTATTTCAGGAATTTTTTCACCTTTATTTTCTAAGTGTTCGAATGCTCTTAACATTGATAGACCGCAGGGTCCTGCTCCAATAATTGCAATTTTGCTCATTGTGTTTTCTCCAGTTTATAAATATGCTAAATAAATATAATCAAAAATAAACTGAAAATACAATATAAATATTAATTTAAGATGGCTGAGATAAATATTTCGAACATAAATAAATCTTTTG
This sequence comes from Candidatus Pelagibacter ubique HIMB140, assembly GCF_025558165.1. NCBI lineage: Bacteria > Pseudomonadati > Pseudomonadota > Alphaproteobacteria > Candidatus Pelagibacterales > Candidatus Pelagibacteraceae > Candidatus Pelagibacter > Candidatus Pelagibacter communis. The sequence continues at coordinate 1,315,056 of NZ_LAMZ01000001.1, forward strand.
GATCTACACATGTGATCAAAGATGTGTCTCTAGATATTAAGAGTGAATCTTTCACTGTATTAGTTGGACCAAGCGGATGTGGTAAATCAACAATGTTAAGAATGATTGCAGGCTTAGAGGAGATCAACTCAGGAACAATTTCAATAGATGGACAAGTTGTGAATGATCTTCCTCCTAAAGAAAGAAATATCGCAATGGTATTTCAATCTTATGCATTGTATCCACACATGACTGTTTTTGATAACATGGCTTTTGGATTAAAGATTGAAAAAAAATCTAAAGAAGAAATTACAGAAAGAGTTATGGAGGCTGCTAAAATTCTTCAAATTGAAGAATACTTAGAGAGAAAACCAAAACAATTGTCAGGTGGACAAAGACAAAGAGTTGCAATAGGAAGAGCCATTACAAGAAAACCAAAAGTATTTTTGTTTGATGAACCTTTATCTAATTTAGATGCAGCTTTAAGAGTTCAGATGAGAGTAGAATTAGCTAAATTGCATGATCAATTAAATGCAACAATGATTTATGTTACACACGACCAAACAGAAGCAATGACACTTGCAGATGATATAGTTGTATTAGATCAAGGTATTGTTTCTCAAAAAGGATCGCCTTTAAAACTTTACAATGAACCTGAAAATTTATTTGTAGGTGGGTTTATTGGTTCACCAAAGATGAACTTTATTAATTCTAAAGTTATAAGTTCTAATAATTCTGGAACTGAAGTTGAAATTTCAGGACAAGGAAAAATTATCGTTCCAAAAACTTCAGATAAAGTTTCACCTGGAGATAATGTAAAGATTGGTATCAGACCTGAACATATCTTAATAAATAGTGGTGAAAAATGTTGGGAGAGTAAGGTATTTGTGATTGAAAAATTAGGTTCATCTACTTTTTTATATCTAGAAAAAGAGGGAGAGCCATTAGTAGTCCAAACTGATGGTGCTAGTAAAGTCAACGTTGGAGATAGTCTTAGTTTGGGATTTGATCTAAGCAAATGCCATTTATTCGACAGCAATAATTTAGCCTTTAAATAAAGGTTTTTTTAAAAATTCTTGAAATTAACCCATTGCAGGGATGACACTATTGCATAAGAAATTTTTTATAAAAAATATTAAGGTTTAAAAAAAAAATAATTAACAAGAGGTAATTATGTTTAAAAAAACTTTAATATTATTATCTGCTGTAACATTTTTTATAAACAATGTTGCTTTTGCAGATATCAAGTTTTGGACAACTGAAACTCAACCAGCAAGAATGGCGAAGCAAGAAGATATGGCTAAAGCCTTCGAAGCAAAAACTGGTATTGCAGTTGAAGTTATTCCAATCGACGAAAAAGAACTAGGTAAAAGAGCAACAGCTGCAGCTGCAGCAGGTGATTTACCTGATGTAATTTATCATACACTACAATATGTATTGCCATGGGCTGAAGCAGGAATTTTAGATGTTGATGCTAACAATGATGTTGTTAAAGAATTAGGTAAAAAAACTTTTGCACCTGGTGCTTTAAATATGGCTAAGCAAGGATCAAAAATTGCTGCTGTTCCAGTTGATGGTTGGACTCAAATGATCGTTTATAGAAAAGATCTTTTTGAGAAAGCTGGTTTAGAGCCACCAACTAGTTATGCAAATATCACCAAAGCAATAGAAACACTATCTTCAAATGATATGTTTGGATTTGTTGCTGCTACAAAAACAGATGAAAACTTTATGAGTCAGGTTTTAGAACATGTATTATTGGCTAATGGAGTTAACGTAGTTAAAAAAGGTGGTATCAAAAAACAAGGAAACAAACTTAAAAAAGCTTTAGAGTTTTACAAAACAATTGCAAAAGCTAGTCCAGAAGGAGAATTATACTGGAAGCAATCTAGAGAACTTTATTTTGCAGGTAAAACTCCAATGATTATCTGGTCTCCATTTATTATGGATGAGTTAGCGGGATTAAGAGATTCAGCTCCTCCAACAATAAATGACGATCCAACTTCAAGTGAGTTAGCATCAAAAACTGGTTTCATTACAAACTTTAGTGGACCGAACAATAAAAAAGGTGCTGCTTGGGCAGACGTAAGATACTTTGGTATAACAGCCGATGCAGATACGGATGAAGCTAAACAGTTTATCCTTTATTCAATGGATGAAGGATATACTTCAACTTTAGCAATTGCTCCTGAAGGGAAATTTCCTGTAAGAAGAGGTAATGCAAGTGATCCAGCTGCATATACTAAAGCTTGGTCAAAACTTCCAGTAGGAGTGGATAGAAAGGCTCCATTAACTGATCTTTATTCAGCAGATGTTATAGATAACATTGTAGCTGGTTTAGATACTGCTAGCAGATGGGGAGTTAAAGAAGGTGAACTTTCTAGAGCTTCTAAAGTTATCAATTCTCAATTCATTAATAGAATAACAAGATTATATATTGATGATCAAATTGATGTTGATGAGGCAGTTGATATGATCAATACTGCATTAGCACAGTTCAATTAATTTTAATTTTATAAAAAAGCGGATAATATTAATTATCCGCTTTTTTTATGAGTAATTCACTTTCAAAAATAGAAAAAAGAACTGCTTATGCTTTAACTTTGCCAGCAGTTCTAATTGTATTTGCAATAGTATTATTTCCAATATTTTCAAACGTTTGGATTAGTTTTAAAGAAGTTCAATTAAAAGATATAAGAATTCCAGAGCCAAGAGCAAAAAAAATAGTCAAATCAATTAAAAACGAAGATACAAAAATTAAGATTATCTATAAATTAAGAAATAGTTCCTTAATTCAAGATATTAGAAATGTTAAATTCCACGATAAATTCCCAAGCAATGTTAAACCAATTGATTTAGATGAGAGATGTAAGTTCACTTCAAATAAAGTTCAGTGTGATTTTGGTAATTGGTCAAAAAAATACAGAGAGCAATTTGTAATTTTTTTTGAAACAAAAAATGGTGAAAAAATTGATAAAAAACAATTTAAATTAAATAAACCTAATTTAAAAGGAAAAGCAGATAACATTCTTTTGACAAGTGATTTTACTTTGTCAAATTTTAAAAAAGTAATCACAAACTATGAATTTAAAAATTTATTATTAACAACATTTTATTATACTTTTTTTGGAACAGTGGGTGCAATTGTTTTTGGAATTTTGTCAGCCCAAATGGTAAATCAAAAGTTTAGAGGTCGAAGCTTTGTTAGAAGTACGTTATTGTTTCCCTATGTAGCTCCAGTTGTGGCCTTGGCATTTACATGGGAACTTCTATTAGATCCTAATAGTGGTACTTTAAACAACCTGCTACTGAATTATAATATTATAGATAAGCCAATAAATTTGTTAGGTCAAAAGTATGTATCTATTTTTATTTTCGGTTTTGAATTTAAATTAAGATTAGCGTTAACAACTGTTATTATTTTTGAAATCTGGAGATATTTTCCTTTGGCTTTCCTTTTTATTTTAGCAAGACTTCAAGCAGTTCCTAAAGAACTTTATGAGGCGGCAGATATTGATGGAGCAGGTCCTTACACCAAATTTATGAATATAACATTGCCGCAGATTACAGCAGTGATTTCAATTTTATTTATGATTAGATTTATTTGGAATTTTAACAAGTTTGAGGATATTTTTCTATTAACAGGTGGTGCATCAGGTACCAGAACACTTCCAATTAATGTTTATGAACAGGGATTTTCAATAGGAAATATTGGTATGGGATCGGCAGTATCAATTGTGATTGTAATATTACTTTTATTTTTCATGTTAATTTATTTTAAACTGATAGGAAAGAGAGCCAATGAGAGTTAAATCAATTATTACTTTCAGTTTAATTTCTTCATTTTTTTTATTTTCTCTAATTTCTATTTGGAAAATTTTATCCACATTACAAGGAATTGAACTTAAAACTTTAAATTTCAATTTTTATTTTTTAAGTGGAATTATAATTTCTATTATTTCAATTTTCTTAAGTGAAAAATTAAACAAGTTATTTAAAGTAATTTTATTAGCATCTGTGTTTGTTTTAGTTGATTATTTTATTAATAGTTCTTTACCTATTTGGCATTATATAGGTACATTTCTTATACTATTATTTTTTGTTAATAAGCTATTTAATTATAACAAGAAACATTTTAGTTATGATTTTTCTGCACAAATTATATTTTTTGATTTTTTAACCTTATTTGGAATAATCTTTTTTTCTTTTGTAATTTTATTCCCATTTTACTTGATGTTAGTAACAAGTTTCAAAACTCAAGCTCTTTTATTAATTAATCCTTTAGATTTCAGTATCGATTTTACACAAAATATAAAATCTTTATTCAAATCCTATATTATAGTTTTTACTGAATATAATTTTGGCAGGTACATGCTTAATAGTTCAATTGTTTCAGTAGGTACGGTTATAATTACTTTATTACTTGGGATCCCAGCAGCTTATGCGGTTGCAAGATTGAACTTTTTTGGAAAACACTTTTTGTCTACCTCTATTTTAATAATATATATGTTTCCTGCGATAGTGCTCGTGATTCCACTGTACACCGTTTTTAGTCAATTAGGTCTACGTAATTCAGTATTTGGATTATTGATTATTTATACGGCTACAACACTGCCAGTTGCAATTTATATGCTCCAAGGATATTTCAAAAGTATACCAAAAGAACTTGAAGAAGCGGGTATAATGGATGGACAAAATTGGTTTGGAATTATTGTTAAAATCATTTTACCCTTAAGCTTACCAGCAATTGCCTCTGTAGCATTATATGTATTTATGATTGCTTGGAATGAATTTTTATTTTCACTAATGTTTTTAGATAGCCCTAGCTCATTTACATTATCAAGAGCAATACAGTTTTTAAATGTAGGAGCTGAAACGCCTAGACAATATTTGATGGCTGGTTCAGTTGTTGTAACCTTGCCAATTTTATTTATTTTTGTTTATTTTGAAAAATATTTAGTTAGTGGATTAACATCAGGGAGCGTTAAGGGTTAATGAGTTTGTTAAAAAGAGAAGCTGAAAATATTTTATTAAATAATAGGCGTGAGGGATATACTCTGCCTACAAATAACAAGTTATACCCAGCACAATGGAATTGGGACTCAGCATATATAGCACTAGGTTATTCTTATTTTAATAAAGAATACGCAATAGTTGAGCTAGAAAAGTTGTTCGAGGGACAATGGTCTGATGGTATGGTTCCTCATATTTTATTTCATCATAAGGATGAAAATTATTTTCCAAATCATAATACTTGGCAGTGTGGTGAAAAAATTCCATCATCTGGAATTACTCAGCCACCGATTGTCTCAAGTATTTTAAAATTAATGTTGGATAAGCATGAATTTAGTTCTAGTGAAATGGAAAGAATTTTGAATTTAGTAAAAAAAACAAAAAATTATTTAGAATGGTTTTATAAATATAGAGACCCAAATGATACTGGTTTAGTTTCTATATTGCATCCATGGGAAAGTGGCACAGATAATTCACCTTTATGGGATTTTCCTTTAAGTAAAATTTTAATTGAAGAAAATCTTGAATACAAAAGAAGAGATTTAGATGTTTCAAGTAGTGATGTAAGACCACTTAAAAGGGACTATGATTGTTACATTACTCTTTTAAATCAGTTCAGAAATGAAAAATATAATCCTGAAAAACTCTATGATATTTCAATGTTTAATGTTGCTGATATAGGTTTTAACTCTTTATTTTTGAAAGCTTGCAAAGATCTAGTCTATATTGCAACAAAAAATAATATTGAATGCACATTTATACAAAAAAAAATAACACAAACTGAGAATAAATTAATTAGTTTATATAACAAAGGTGATAATTCATTTTACTCATATGATGTTTTAAATAAGCAAACATTAGAAATCCCTTCTATTACAAATTATTTTATTTTGTTTGCAGATATTCAAAATAAAGAAATTAATAATTCGATAATTCAAAGTTTAAAAATGTATAATTCTAATGAAAAATATTTCTTTTCGTCAATAAAGCCTGATAACAAATATTTTGAGGAGATAAGATATTGGAGAGGACCTGTTTGGATTAACTGTAATTGGATTTTATACAAAGGATTGTTAGAAAAAGATCCTGAACTTGCCAATAAAATAAAATCACATACATTGGATTTAATGCATGAAAAGGATTTTCATGAATACTACAGTTGTAAATCAGGAACTCCTTATGGAGCTAATAATTTTTCTTGGTCTGCTGCATTATATTTAGATTTAATAAATGATTAATTTTTAAGTGATTAATTAATCAAATAAATATATTCTTTTTAAATAAATATTATGAATTGGAATTATCCTACTACTATTTGGTGTGGAGCAGGTAAAATAGAAGATCTTGCAAACGCCTGTTTGAACTTAAAAATTAAATGTCCACTTTTTGTAACTGACAAGGATCTTTTAAATCTTTCAATGACTTCAAAAGTAATTGAAAAATTAAAAAATGACTTTGATCATTTACAAGTATTTTCACAATTTTCAGGAAACCCAACTGGAAAAAACGTAATAGATGGGGTCTCTTTATATATAGAAAAAAAATGTGATGGAGTAATTGCCTTTGGTGGAGGTAGTGCATTAGATGTTGGAAAGGGAATAGCTTTTATGTGCGGTCAAAAAAGACCTATATGGGATTTTGAAGATATAGGTGATTATTGGACAAGAGCTGATGGAAATAAAATTTCTCCAATTATAGCGGTTCCAACTACCGCAGGAACAGGCTCAGAAACAGGAAGAGCTTCAGCCATCATTAATGAAGAAACAGGAATAAAAAAAATAATTTTTCATCCAAAAATTTTACCTTCTATTGTAATTTTAGATCCAAATTTAACCAAAGATCTTCCTCCAAGAATAACAGCTGCAACAGGAATGGATGCACTTGCTCATAATCTCGAGGCTTTTTGTGCACCTGGATTTCATCCAATGGCAGATGGAATTGCACTTGAGGGTATGAGATTAATTAAAAATTCTTTAATAGAAGTTTATAAAAATGGTAAGAACATAGAAGCTAGATCTGAAATGTTAGCGGCATCTAGCATGGGTTCTACTGCTTTTCAAAAAGGTCTTGGTGCAATACATTCTTTAAGTCATCCAATAAATGCACAGTTTGATGTACATCATGGTTTAAGTAACGCTATATTTATGCCTTATGTTCTAACTTTTAATAAATCAGTTATTGAAAACAGAATTAAGTCTATTTGTAATTATCTTAATCTAAATAGTACATTTGAAAACTTTTTAGAATGGATATTAAATTTGCGTAAAGAATTAAATATTCCTCATAAACTTTCAGATGTTATGGATTGTAATGAAATTGATTTAGAAAAACTTTCTTTAATGGCATTTGAAGATCCATCTACAGGAGGCAATCCAAAAAAAATAACACAAGATGATTTAAAAGAGATGTATAAAAAAAGTATTTCAGGAGAATTATTTTAATGAAGAAAATTTTGGTAGTAGAAGGTAATTTACAAGAGGAAAATCAAAGTTTTACAGAAGCAGGTATTCAAACTCATACTGAAAGCTTAAAACATAGTCTTTCTCATTTTACTGATCAACTAAATATAGATGTAGTTAATCCATCTTCAGATGAAAATATAAGCGAGAATATTGATCCATTAGAAAGTTATGATGGTCTTATTTGGGGTGGAAGTAGTTTAAATATTTATAACAAGACACCTGAAATTTTAAGACAAATAGAATTTATGAAAGAGTGTCAGAAAAAAATTAAAAAAGTTCTAGCGATTTGTTGGGGAATGCAAGTTGCAGTAACTGCCGCTGGTGGTGAGGTAAAAAAAGCTGAGAAGGGGTCACACCGAGGGATTGCGAGAGATATTGAGATTAATGAAAATGGTTTAAATCATCCATTATATAAAAACAAAAATAAAAAGTTTAATACTCCAGCATTTAATTTTGATGAAGTTGTAACTCTTCCAGAAAATTCAACACTGCTCGCTTCGAACCCAATTAATAACGTTCAAGGTTTAAATTTTAAAATTGGAAATTGTGATGTGTGGGGCCTTCAGTATCATCCAGAAATTACTTACAACAAGATGATTAACTTAATTATTTTTAGAAAAGATAGACTTATAGAACGTGGTGCTTTTAAAGACCAAAATCATATTGATGATCACATTAAAAATATAGAAATAGAAAACAAAAAATTAGATAAAATTTCCAGAATGAGAGAATTAGAGAATTGGTTAGATTATCTTAATTTAGAATAATCCTTCAATCTCACCTTTTTCATTTAGTTTAATAGAATCTGCTGCAGGAACCCTTGGTAATCCGGGCATAGTCATGATTGCACCGCAAATAACCACAATGAACTCTGCTCCTGATGATAGTCTTACTTCTCTCACTGGTAATGCATGACCTGTCGGTGCTCCTTTAAGATTTGGATCTGTTGAAAAACTGTATTGAGTTTTAGCAACACAAATTGGCAAATCACCATATCCAGCATCTTCAAAGTTTTTAAGTTGATCTCTAATTTTTGTATCAGCGATTACTTCATCTGCTCTATAAATTTCTTTTGCAATAGTCTCTATTTTTTTAAACAAAGGTGTTTTGCTTTCATATAAAAATTGAAATTTAGCTTCATCTTTTTCACATAATTCTGAAACATGAGCTGCTAATTCTTTTGTACCTTCACCACCATTTGCCCAATGAGTACATAGACTAGCTTTAACACCTAAATTATCACAAAAATCTATAAGTGCTTTCACTTCATTATCAGTATCTTTTATAAAATGATTAACTGCTACAGCTACAGGTAAACCAAACTTTTTAACATTTTGAATATGTCTTTCTAAATTTACTAACCCTTTTTTTAAAGCTTCAACATTTTCATTTTTTAAATCATCTTTAGCAACACCACCGTGCATTTTTAAAGCTCTTATAGTTGCAACAATTACAACACAGCTTGGTTTTAAATTTGATTTTCTACATTTAATATCTAAGAATTTTTCTGCACCAAGGTCAGCACCAAATCCCGCTTCAGTTACAACATAGTCTGCTAATTTTAAACCAGTCTTTGTTGCAATAACTGAGTTACAACCATGAGCTATGTTTGCAAATGGACCGCCATGAATAATTGCAGGATTGTTCTCTAAAGTTTGTGTAACATTAGGTCTGATAGCTTCTTTTAAAAGAACTGTCATAGGACCTTGAGCATTTAAGTCTTTTGCATAAACTGGTTTTTTATCTCTAGTGTACCCAATAGTTATATTTCCAATTCTTTTTTCTAAATCTTCCAAATCATTTGATAAGCAAAAGATTGCCATTATCTCTGATGCAACTGTGATATCAAAACCATCTTCTCTTGGAAAACCATTTGCTACACCACCTAAATTTATATTTATAGATCTTAATGATCTATCATTCATATCCATAACTCTTTTCCAAACAATTCTTCTAACATCGATATCCAGTTTATTTCCCCAATAAATATGATTATCGATTAACGCTGATAATAAATTATGAGCTGATGTAATTGCATGAAAGTCACCTGTGAAATGTAAATTGATTTGTTCCATTGGAACGACTTGAGCATAACCTCCACCAGCTGCTCCACCTTTCATACCAAAAGAAGGACCTAAGCTTGGTTCTCTAAGACATACGATAGATTTTTTTCCAATTTTATTTAAACCATCATTTAATCCAACTGAAGTTGTAGTTTTCCCTTCACCTGCTGGAGTAGGAGTAATAGCAGTTACTAAAATTAGTTTTCCATCTGGCTTGTCTTTTAGTTGCTCTAAATATTCTAAATTTATTTTTGCGATATGTCTGCCCATAGGACTAAACGCAGAGCTTTCATCAGGTACATTTATCTTTGCTAAAATATCATTTATTGGTTGCATTTTAGCTTCTCTAGCTATCTGTATATCTGATTTTACTTCGCTCATTCGTTATCCTTTATTATAAATTTTTTAACTAATAATTATCTTATTTGAGATTTTTCGAAACTTCTAAAATATATATATAAAAAAAATAAGAACTATTTAAATTCATTAATATAAAATTCTAATATGCAAAAGTATTCTATTTTTAGCTTGGTTAAAAATGCATTAACAGGTCATCAAAATTGGGATTTAGCTTGGAAAGACCCAAATCCCAAAGAAGAGTACGATATTGTTATCATCGGAGGTGGTGGTCATGGTCTAGCTACAGCATATTATCTAGCTAAAGAACATCAAATCACAAAAGTAGCCATCATTGAAAAAGGATGGATTGGTGGTGGAAACGTTGGACGTAACACTACAATTATCAGATCAAATTACATGCATGATGAAAATGGTCTTTTCAGTGAGTTTGGAATGGATCTATGGAGAAAAATGAGTCAGGACTTAAATTACAACGTGATGTTTTCTCCAAGAGGAATAATTAATCTTGCACACTCAGATGCACAAATGAATGCATATGCAAGAAGAGGAAATTCGATGAGATTAAACGGAATTGATGCAGTTCTTTTAAACAGAGAAGAAGTAAAAGAATTAATTCCAATGGCTGACTTTTCAGACAACGTAAGATTTCCTATCTTTGGTGGATTGATGCAACCAAGTGCTGGAACTGCTCGTCATGATGCAGTTGCTTGGGGGTACGCTCGTCAAGCAGACTCGATGGGAGTAGATATAATTCAAAATTGTGAAGTCACAGGTTTTGATGTTTCTGCAGGAAAAATAAAAGGGATCAGAACATCTAGAGGAAATATTAAAGCAAAAAAAGTAGGTCTATGCGTTGCTGGTAGCACAAATATTTTGGCAGAAAAATTAAATATGACTTTGCCAATTGAAACTCATCTTTTACAAGCTTGTGTTTCTGAACCAGTGAAACCAGTTTTAGATAAAGTTGTAACTTTTGGTGCAGGTCACTTTTATATTAGTCAATCAGACAAAGGTGAAATGGTAATGGGTGGAGACCTCGATGGTTACAATAGTTACGCTCAAAGAGGTAATCTTCCAACATTACAACACGTTTTAACTGAAGGAATTGCGATGATGCCATTTTTAAGTAAATTAAAAATGCTTAGAACTTGGGGCGGGATCATGGACATGTCAATGGATGGTTCACCAATAATAGACAAAACTCACATTGAAGGTTTGTATTTAAATTGTGGATGGTGTTACGGAGGCTTTAAAGCAACTCCAGCATCAGGATGGACATTTGCACATACTATTGCTCAAGATAGAGTTCATGAATTAAATGCAGGATACAGTTTGAATAGATTTAGTACTGGTCATCTTATCGATGAAAAAGGTCTTGGTACAAAAACTTGGATTTCATAAATGTTACATATTAAATGCCCACATTGTGGAATGAGATCTCAAAATGAATTTTCTTATGGTGGAGATGCTACTGTTAAAAGACCAGAACTAAATAAAGAAGTTACAGATCAAGAATGGGATAATTTCGTATACAATAGAGTTAGTCCCAGAGGAAAACATTTAGAACTTTGGCAGCATTTATCTGGTTGCAGACAGTGGATTAAAGTTGAAAGAGATACTGCAACACACGAAATTTTTAAAACTTACAAAGCTAACGAAGAAATTGCTTAATGACTCAGAGTTATCGAATAGAAACAGGTGGCTTAATAAATAGAAATAAAAAAATTTCTTTTAAGTTCAACGGCACATCTTATTTTGGTTATGAGGGTGATACATTAGCTTCAGCTTTACTCGCAAATGGTGTTCATTTAGTTGGTAGAAGTTTTAAATATCACAGACCCAGAGGGTTTTTTGGTGCAGGAGTTGATGAACCTTATGCAGTTGTTCAACTTTATAGAAATGGTGAAACGGAGCCAAATATTAAAGCAACTGAACAAGAATTATTTGAAGGATTAGAGGCAAACAGTGTTAATTGTTGGCCAAGTGTTAACTTTGATATTGGAGCAATAAATAATTTTTTAAAAATATTTTTACCTGCAGGATTTTATTACAAAACTTTTATGTGGCCAAAAAGCTTTTGGTATAAAATTTATGAGCCATTTATAAGAAAAGCAGCTGGATTAGGAGTAGCATCAACAAAACATGATAAAGAGAGATATGAGCATAAATATGAGTATTGTGATCTTTTAATTGCTGGATCTGGACCATCAGGTTTAGCGAGTGCTTATTCTGCTGCCAAAAATGGAGCCAAAGTTATTTTAGCTGAAGATAAACCAAGATATGGTGGCTCACTATTAACGAGTGATGTGAATATCGGTAACCAATCTGGAAAAGATTGGGCAGACGGTATCATCTCAGAATTGAAAGAGATGCCAAATGTAACCGTAAAAAATAGATCTCAAGTTTTTGGATACTATGATCACAATATGTTGGTAATGTCTGAAAAAGTTAGTGATCATTTACCTAAAACTAAAAAATATCATCCAAACAAAAGACTTTGGTACATTAGAGCAAAAGAAGTTCTAATTTCATCTGGTTCAATTGAAAGACCAATTGTTTTTGGAAATAATGATACTCCTGGAGTGATGCTTTCATCTGCAGCTAAAGAATATTTAAAAGTTTATGGTGTCTTGGTTGGAAAAAAACCTTTAGTATTTACAAACAATGATAGTGGCTATGAAACTGCAATTGAATTTAAAAAACATGGAGTTGAGCCTATAGTTTTAGATTCAAGATTAAATCCACAATCAGAAATTATAGATGAAGCAAAAAATTTAGGAATTAATATTAAAAATTCATATGTAGTAGTTGCAGCACAAGGTTATAAAAAAGTAAAATCAGCTGATGTAGCAACTATTTCTGAAGATAAGAAAACACTTGGCAAAATAGAAAATATAGTTTGTGATTGTATATGTGTTTCTGGATTTTGGACACCTACAATTCATTTGGCATCACAATCAGGAAATAAAACTAAATTTAATGAAGAGATAGACGCGTTTGTTCCAGGAGTTTCAAAACAAAATGAAACAACTTTGGGAGCTGCTAATGGTGTATTTACACTAGAAGAAACTTTAAAAACATCCTTTGAAAAAGGAAAAGAATTATCAAAAAAAATTACTGAGAAAGATAATGAAATATCTATTCCAAATGTAGTTGAAAAAAAATATTCTAAACACGATAAGTTTTGGTGTGTTCCATTACCAAAAGGTAAAAGTTATAAAAGATTTTTAGATTTCCAAAATGATGTTGCTGTTTCTGATGTAGAGATTGCATTAAGAGAAGGTTATAGATCAATTGAACATGTAAAAAGATATACCACTTTAGGTATGGCAACAGACCAAGGAAAAACAAGTAATTTAAATGGATTGCAATTAGTTTCTGAGATTGAAAATAAAGTTGTTCCTTCCGTTGGCCACACTACTTTTAGACCTCCTTATACACCTATTTCTATAGGTGCTATTGTTGGTAGAGAAGTAGGAAAGCATTCAAAACCAACTAGAAAATCTCCAATTCACAATTGGCATGAAGAGCATAACGCTGTTTTTGTTGATGCAGGAGTTTGGTTAAGACCAAGATATTATAAAAGAGGAAACGAAACTTTGTTTGAAGCATCAAAAAGAGAAGCAAAAAATGTAAGAACAAACGTTGGTGTTTGTGATGTAACAACTCTTGGCAAGATTGACGTTAAGGGTCCTGATGCTGCTGAATTTTTAAACAGAGTATACACAAATGCATGGTTGAAGTTACCTATTGGAAAAGCAAGATATGGAGTGATGTTAAGAGAAGAGGGGATAGTGATGGATGATGGTACAACTACTAGAATTTCAGAAAACCACTATCACATGACAACAACTACGGCTCAAGCAGCTAATGTGCTTTCGCATTTAGAGTATTATTTGCAACTTGTTTGGCCTGAACTTAATGTAAATGTAGTTTCAACAACTGAGCAATGGGCAGGAGCTGCTATAGCTGGCCCTAAATCAAGAGATTTATTACAGAAATTGTTTCCTAAAACAGATGTATCCAATGAAGGTCTTCCATTTATGGGATATGTAGAAGGCGATTTATTTGGTGTTAAAGCAAGAATTTTCAGAATTTCATTCTCAGGTGAATTAGCTTACGAAGTTAATGTTGAGTCTGATAACGGAAGATTTATGTGGGAAAAAATAATTGAAATTGGAGAAGAGTTTCAAATTCAACCATATGGAACTGAAGCATTGTCTACACTTAGAATTGAAATGGGACATGTTGCGGGTTCTGAATTAGATGGAAGAACAATTCCTTACGACAATGCTTTAGAAGGGCTATTGAGTAAAAAGAAAGATTTTATTGGAAAAAGATCACTACAGAGATCAGCTTTTGTAGCTGAGGATAGACAGCGAATTGTAGGCGTTGTTCCATTGGATAAAAAAACTAGTATTCCAGAAGGTTCACACTTAGTTAAAGACGCTAACGCTCCTTTACCGAATAAAAAATTAGGTCATATCTCAGCCTCTTGTTGGAGTGTTGAGCATGATAATCCATTTTCACTAGCAATATTAAAAGATGGAAAAAATATGATTGGAGAAAAATTATTTGTAATGTCTCCATTAAAAAACAAAGTTATTCCAGTAGAAATAGTTTCATCACATTATGTTGATCCAAAAGGAGAGAGAGTTAGATCATGAGTTTAATTTCAGCTTTAAATAATGTGCATGCAAAAGGTCAATTTGGAGATTTAGAAGGTAAAGATGATAAAAATTTACTTTCAATATCTGAAACTACTAATTTATTAATTGTACAGATAGTTCAGTATAAAAGTTCAAACTCATCATTAGACAATATGCAGGTAGATGGTCTAAATTTAAGAGACAATTCATCTTTAGTTAGCTCAAATGATAACACAAGAATACTTTGGAATGGTCCAAGAAATTGGATTTTAGTTTCTAAGAAAAGGGATATTTTAAATGAAATAGAGCAAAAATTTAATGATAATGAATTTGCAATAACAGACATATCTCACTCAAAAGCAATAATTGAAATTGAAGGTAAGGAAGCCAAGGAAGTTTTAAAAAAAGGATGCCCATTTAATTTTGGTGAGCTAGAAAAAAATCAATGTTTAAATTCTACTTATAACGGAATGTCAGTCACTATTGATATGCTTGATGATGATCCAGATAAATTTAGAATATTTGGATTAAGAAGTTTTGGTGAATCTCTTTATCACTCAATAACAGATGCATCTTTAGAATTTGGATATATTGCAAAGTAATTATTTTTCTCTAGTAGCAATATAAACACCAATAGTAGCTATAAAAAATCCTAAAAGATCTAAATTAGATAATTTCTCATTTAAAAATAACCATGCCATGAATGCAGATGTAGGAGGAATTAAAAAAAATATTGAAACTGTTTTGCTTGCAGAATTTTTTTTAATTAAGAACATGAGTATTGTGAATGCTCCAAAGGACACTAAAAAAATTTGATGACTCATTGCAATTATAAATGTTTTTGAAAATTCAATGTAAGGATCAGCAAAAAAAATTATAATTAATAAATGAAATGAAAAACCTCCAAGTGCTTGATTCATATTACTTACTGATAAGGGTAGGTTGTTGCTTATTGTTTTTTGCCAAAGAGTTGAACTTGTTATTGCTATCAAAGCTATAATAGTTGCAATTAATCCAGCAGTTGGAATTTTTGATCCAATTTCAAAACCAAGAACTAATGATGCTCCAATAAATCCCAGTAAAACACCTATCCATTGTTTAATAGAAACCTTCTCTTTAAGTATTGGTCCACTTAATGCATTAGTTAGTATTGGCTGAAGAGTTACAATTAAAGCAGCAAGACCAGTTGGCATTCCAATAGAAATTGAATAAAAAACACCTCCCAAATAAAATCCATGAAAAAGAACTCCACTGAAAAAAGATTGTAAAAAATTTTTTTTATTTACAATTATTTTCTGCCTTGAATAGATAGAAAAAATTAGAAAACCAAATGCTACTAGTGCAAATCTAAAGGCCAATGCAGCAAAAGGATCGCTGTAATCAATGATTGGTTTTGTAGTTATGAATGCTGATGACCAAAGTAAAATAAATATAAATGGGAATACTTTAATCACTGTAATTAATAAATTTAAATTTAATCAATTAAATTTAATTTAATCAAATTTTTTTGCTTAGTTTCTTTACACCACATTTCATAACTTTCACAAACTCTCCAAAGATGATTAAAGGCTCTTTGAGATAATTCCAAAGGGAAATGAGTTTTTGTATAATACAGCTTTGGTATTTTAAGCAAAAATTTAACCATAGAATCTTTTTGAATGTCTAAAAGTCTTAATGTTTCTTCATTAATTTTCTTACCAGTAATTTTATCAACAAAATTGTTATCTTTTAATTCAGATATCCAATTTTCATGAAATTCTCCTGAGCTAATAAAATCATAATCTTTTGTTGTCATGAAAATCTCAAATGCTTGGATGTTATTAACTTCAGGATTTTGTTTTTTTATCTCAATAATTTTAGAATATATTAGTTCTGCAACTCTTAAAACATATGGCTTATCAATTTTGGATGTCACTGTTTATCTTTTGTGTTTCTGCATTGCAGAGTGAGCAAGAATTAAATTTGGATCCAAAAATATCTTTGAAGATTTAATATTCTTAAATGATTTAAAAGCGAATATTGCAATTGGCAACTCAGTACAACCTAAAATTATTTTTTTACATTTCATTTTAAGCAAATATTTTATAGTTGGTTTGATAGCTTTCTCAGCAGCTCTAACATTACCCATTTTTACAAACTTGATTGCTTTATTTACTGAATTTTTTTGAAGATTTTCAGATGGGTTAACTAATTGATAGCTCTGATCAAAAAATTTATTATACACTCCAGTTTTTAAAGTACCTTCAGTGGCCAATAAACCAACTTTTGAATTTTTTTTACAATTCTTTTTTGTAAATTTAAAAACTTCTTTTGGCATATTTATAATTGGGATATTGATTTTTTTTTGTAGATCATCAAACCAGTAATGAGCTGTATTACATGGGATAACAATAAATTTGCATTTATTCTTTTCTAATAACTTACAACCTTCAAGAAGACTTTTTAAAACTTTATTATATTTTGTTTTATTGGATTTATTTGTATTTAGATTTGATAAGTTTTTCGTTTGAGTACCTATAGATTCTGGTCTTCCTGGAATATTTGATTTGTTATACAAAACAAATAAAGGATATTCTTGATCAATTTTACCTCTATTTAGCACTGCAAGCTTATTGCAAAAATCAAGACCAGCCTGAGTACCCATTCCACCTAAAATTCCGATCATAAAATTCTTATTATCTTATATACAACTTATATAATTAAATTTTTTGACTAAAAGTTGTTTTTTATAAGATTTGGTATTGGCTGAATAAAATTATTTATTAAAAAATAAAATTTTTTCAGCCAATAGGAAGTGTGAAATTATGCAGTTTTTAAGTTAACTGCTGAAGGACCTTTGGGACCATCTTCAACATCGAAAGTCAAAGCTTGACCCTCATCTAAACCGTTCATACCAGCATCTCTTACTGCTGAAACATGTACAAACACATCTTTTTCTTTGTCTTCTCTTTCAATAAAACCAAAACCTTTGGTTGGATTGAACCATTTTACTTTACCTGTTAGACTCATATTATTTCTTCTTACTTTTTGTTATATTAATTATTACTTAAAATTTATAATTAAGTAATTTTGGCTTTCTTTAGATTTTAATGGGTTTTGTCAACAAAATAGAGAAATTATCCGATCTTATTGTCAATCTGTAGCAATCAATTTAGTCAAATAAACAGAATTAAGATCTTCTTTATAATGAGCAAATGGTTCACAAGGCTCAAAACCACAAGATTTAAAGAGTTTTCTAGCTGGAATAAAAAAATCTCCAGCACCTGTCTCAATACTTAATTTTTTAATATCTAATTTTTTTGCCTCACTAATAAGGTGATTGATAACAATAACACCATGTCCTTTTTTTCTAAAATTATCATGAATTCTGATTGATTTGAATTCTCCATGTCCTTTTTCTAAAAATTTTAACGCACCACATCCCATTAGTTGATCGTTATTATATAAACTCCAGAATTTTATAGATGGAACTTTAAGACCTGGAATGTCTAAAACATGAGCGCTTCCCTCTGGTGAGGCAGCTCTAAGTTCAACAAAATGCTTTGTTAAAAGCTTGTGAACTTCTGGATCATCAAAATTTCCTTCAATTGATTTTAACATATTATTCCAGAATAGTGATATGACCCATTTTTCTTTTATCTTTAATTTCTTTTTTTAAATAATCAAAAAAGAATTCATTATCTTTAAGTTTTGGAGAATTTCTATAGTGAGATATTTGATCTCCTAGTAAATTTATCATTTTTGCATTTGATAATTTTTTTAAAGGTATCTGTTCAAGTCCACATACAGCTCTGATGTGATTTTCAAATTGACTTACATTAAAAGCATTAATTGTTAAATGTCCAGAATTATGAACCCTTGGAGCAATTTCATTTACATAAAGATTATCATTTCTATCTATAAAAAATTCTACACATAGAGTGCCAACATATTTAAGTTCTTCAGCAATAAGTATTGCCCAATCTTTAGATTGATTAAATATTTTTTCATTTATATCTGCAGGTATCTTAGAATGTTTTAAGATCTGATCTTCATGGGTATTTTCTATAGGTTCATAGATTTCATATTTATTATTACTAAACCTAGTTATAATAATTGATATCTCTTTTTTAAGTTTGACTAATTTTTCTAAAATATATCCTCTTGATAAATCTAATTTAAGATTTTTTAATTCTTCTGATGATGAGACAGGGTGTTGCCCTTTACCGTCATAACCTAATGTTGTAGTTTTAATTATACCTGGTAAAAAATCTTCAAGGACATCAATATCAGATTGATTTTCAACTGAGACATATCTAGTTGTTCTTATATTTAATTTATTTACAAAATCTTTTTCTGCTAGCCTATGTTGAATTAATCTATTTACCGAAGGTTTTGGTAAAACTGGTTTTAACTTGTTGATATCATTTAATGTATCATATGGAATGTTTTCAAATTCATAAGTTACGATATCAACTTTGTTTACAAATTCATTTATTTTTTCTTTATCGTCATATTTTGCACCAATAAATTCGTCACAAAAATTCTGAGCTGGTGCTTCCAAATCATCACAAAAAATTATTATCTTTATCCCTAATTTTTTTGCAGCAATTGCAAGCATACTTCCTAATTGGCCGCCCCCAATAATCCCAAGAGTAATATTAGACATATTTATTTTGGAGCTCTTTTAACGGACTTAGTTTGGTTTGATCTCCAACTTTTTAACTTATTTTTGATCGATGAATTATTAATAGCCATTATTTCAGCTGCAAGTAATGCAGCATTAATAGCGCCATCTTCTCCAATTGCTAAAGTACCCACAGGAATCCCTTTTGGCATTTGAGCAATCGAAAGCAAACTATCTAAACCTTTTAATTTTTTACTTTCAATCGGTACACCCAAAACTGGAATTTGAGTTAATGCAGAAATCATTCCTGGCAAATGTGCTGATCCACCAGCTCCAGCAATAATTACCCCGATATTATTTTTTTCTGCCTTTAATGCAAAATCGTACATTCTCTTTGGGGTACGATGAGCAGAAACAATTTTAGTTTCAAACGAGACACCTAATTGTTTAAGAGTTTTTTCTGCTAATTGCATAGTTTTGTAGTCTGATTGACTACCCATAACTATTGAAACTTTTTTATTAGTATTTTTTTTCATGAAAATGGCTCTCTTATTTATTTCAAAATTAATCAAAAATTTCAATAAAATTAATAGTATTTCAATTTAGATTGATTAATCTTATTTTGTTATGAATTTTAAAATCGATAATTTGCAATATTGCAATTGGTCTAGAAAAATTTTTGAAACAAACAGAGCTGCAGGTTTAGATGCAGTTCATGTAACTATAGTTTATCATGAAGATTATGATGAGCTACTAATAGAATTAAATAAGTGGGAAAAAATTTTTGAAGCAAATTCTGATCTTATATTTCTAGGAAAAGATTTTAAAGATATTGAAAAAGCAAAGCTTGAAAACAAAACTGCAATATTTTTTGGTTTTCAAAATTGTTCACCAATTGAGGATGACATAGGTTTGGTTGAAAAAGTTCATGAACTTGGATGCAGATTTATGCAACTAACTTACAACAATCAATCTCCTCTTGCTACCGGTTGCTATGAAAAAATTGATAGCGGAGTAACTAATTTTGGAAGAGAAGCAATAAAAGAAATGAATAGAGTAGGAATCGTTGTTGATATGTCTCATTCTGCAGAAAAAAGCACAATGGATGCAATTGAAATAAGTGAAAAACCAATTGCGATCACACATGCAAACCCTTCTTTTTGGCATGCTGCGAAAAGAAACAAGTCTTCAGATTTGCTTAAGATGCTAAGTGATAGTGGAGGAATGTTAGGTTTATCTTTATATCCACATCACTTGAAAGAAAATACCAATTGTACTCTTGATAGTTTTTGTGAAATGGTAGCAAAGACTGCAGAAATTATGGGAGCAAGTAAAATTGGTATAGGGTCTGATCTTTGTCTTGATCAACCTGACAGCGTAGTTGAGTGGATGAGAAATGGTACTTGGACCAAAACTAAAAATTACGGAGAAGGATCAAAAAATAAACCAGGTTTTCCAAAACAACCTAATTGGTTTGAAGACACAAGAGGATTTTCAAATATAGAAAAAGGTCTCAAAAAGATTGGATTTTCAGATGATGAGACACATGGGATACTAGGAAATAATTGGTACAATTTTTATAAATCAATTTAATTTATGCAAGTAGAACTAAGAGATCCAAACACTATTATGAAATTATCTCGTTTAGGATCTTTTCATCAATCAAAATTATCTTTTTTAAGAAGTTTTTTGAATGAATTTAAAGACTGGGAATATAAACAAGATTTGTTTAATTTAGATGAAAATGGTTATGGTGAGGCAGTTTATTCATTTAAAAAAGACAAAAGAGTTTATTCTTTAGTTTGTTTTGCAAATCATATTAAAGATGAGGAAAGATCAGACAGAGTTATAGCTACTAAATGGGATGCGGCTTTTACTCTTCATGATGGAGTGCCAGGTAAAAAAGATATTGAAAGATTGAAAAATGAAGTTCCCAAACAAGAAGTTGGAAGACTTTCTTATAAAGAACTTACATTATCAAGAGCGAATAAATCTGTACGATTATTTAATCATGTAACAGAGAGTTTAAGTCAAGGATTACAACCAGATTTAAATTTATTGTCAAAAGTTGGTTATTTATACAGAACTACTGCTGTTTATGGATCTGGTAAATTCGGTTTAGCAGATAGGTTTAGAATAAAAAATCGTGAGGAAATTAATGGACCATTTAGATTAGAAATGATGCTGGTTTATCTTGTAAGACAGTTTACTTTTGACCAAGTTAATCATGTTGCTTTTCATAGGAACCCAAAAAAAGCAGTAAAACTAGATGAGCAAATCTCTAAAAATCTAGGTATTGGAAATTCTACCGGATTAGGAATGGCCCCCTTTATTGTTAATCATCCAACACTTTTAAATAACTGGATTTTAAGTAGAGAAATAGCTTTAAAAAAAATTAGAGAAATTCAAAATGTAAATAAAAAGGATAGTGAACTTTTTATTGATTGTGTAAAAAAATCACTAACAAACATTACAAGTTGGAACACTGATAGTGAATATCAAAAAAATAAAATTAATAATCTACTAAAAGATGTTCAAAAATTTTTGAAATTCATTGAGAATGATTTTGATTTTACAAAAGAATATCCCTTCAACAGTATTTATAAGTGGCTTGAGAAAGAAACATGTGAAGAATGTATTGAATACATAGTATCCATTATGATGGAACCATATAGTGAAATAACTGAACCTTTAGTAAAAGAAATGAGCTCTGATGAAGAAAAATTTTTTAATATACCAACTCATAGGACTGTTGAAGATTTAAGAAGTATAATTGAGAAAAAATATCCAAATATATTAGAAATAAATTTTGAAAAAAAAGAAAATAATCAAAATTTTTGGTTTATCTCAAAAAATAAAGAAGAGCCAAGACTAGCTGATAGATTTGAAGAACATGGTTCAGAATTAGAACAACCTTTAGCAATAGCTAGGGATATAAAAAAGCTCTACGAAATATTATTGGTTTCTAAAAATAGTCAAACCGTATCTGACTTTTTAATAAAAAACTCTGATTTAAGACATGTTATTAGAAGGGTTTTTATAGTTGAAAAATTTCCTTATTCAGAAATTCAAGATAATACAATTGGTAAAAACATAATGCCTATTGATATGTTGAGATTGAAGCTATCTTTCTTTGGGGCGTTAAAATTTGACCCAAGATCTGACAAATGGTTAAGAATTTGTATGTTTCAAGGAGCACCATTACCTCATGAATTAAAAAATTACGATGAGCAGTGGGTATATAAAACTAAAATTTAACATGAAATCATTAAGTGAAATTGAAACCACTGTTAAAAGAGCAACTAAAGCTAGCGGATATTCATGGGGAGTTGCTGAAGAAACAGCAAAGTGCGTAAGACTATTAGAATCCTTTGGTCTTCCAGGTATTAAGCATATAAATAAATATTTTTCTCAAAGGAAAGAAAATAGTTTTCAAAATTTAAATTTAATATTAGAAAAAAATCAACCTCCAGCAAAATCTTATTGTCCAATTATTCTTGGAGTTAGTTTTTTAGATCAATCAAAATCTCTAGAATTCTTAAAAAAAATTGAATTAAATAATGTTGCTTACCCTTCAATATTTTTAGCTTTTGTAAGTAGGGCATCAGAAATTATTGGTAAAAAAATTCATATAAATCTTGATAAAAAAGAAATTATTTTAAATCTAAATTTAAATATCTATTCTAATATTCCTAATAACGAATTTCCGTCTATTGCAAATCATTTAGAGATCAGTTTTTTAGAAAATATTGATAACTTTTCTGAGGAAGAGTGGAAGGATTTATACAAATTGTCTGAAGATATTTTTGTTGAAGAATCCGAGAGTTTAAAACAAGGTGGGGCAGGTGCAGGCCTAACAGATAATGACTGATAATTTTGATGAAATTAAGGATCAAGATAACAGTGAAGATTTAAATAATATTTGTGATGAGTGTAAAGAAGAGGATGAGAGTGTATCTCAAAATTTAATCTTAACTGGTTTTAAAATTTGTAAATCTTGTAGAGTTTCAAAAACTATTTTTCCAATCTAGCTAATCTGATTAGTTGGAAGCATGTTCATTCTGCTCATTACGAATGTAATTGACAGAAAAGCTATTATCAAAAAAGATAATAAGACTATACCAAAAGATTTAAAATTAGATTTTAAATTTAAAATTTCTTTTGTTGAAATGATTAAACCTGCAAAAATCCAAAATTGAGTAAGAAAAATAATAGGTATCATTAAATCTGGAGTTACTGCAAAAAATCTTAATAAACCAGGAGCATGAGCAAAACCAACTGCAGTTAAAACTTTTTTAAATGATACTTTGGTTTGTTTATCTGGAAAAAGTTTAACACCTATCACAAAAATAAAGATCGCCCATATTAACCAAGTAACAATTGCTGTTAGACCCGACATTCCTATTGCAGTTTTAATGACAGTGTTAGCTGCTACTGCGCCAGCAACTCCATCTAAAATCATTATTAAGCCTGCAAAATATATGGAAGCTTCACCATAATTTCTGTTATCAGAATAAAGTGTTTTATCTAATTTTATTGATTTGAAAACTATATTTAAAAATTCACCAAACATTAATTTTTATCTCTTTTATTTTTTTGAGCTTTATAAGAAACAATTAATGGAAATACTATTAAAGCAATCGCAATAATAATGCAAATTGCTATTAAAAACCCTTTTGTCATTGAAATTTGGGGGAGTTTAAAAAACTCCCCCTAAATAAATTTAGCCTTTTACAACTTCTCTTGTGTTTGCGTTGAAAGACTCTTTGAATGGAATATCCACTACTACAGCATCAACAGGTGTTCCTGGAGTTTCTGAATATTCTGTAGGTAGATGAACTTTATATTTAGTTCCTACTTTTCCTTTTGGAAAACCATTTGCATTTAATGTTCCATCAAAAGGAACATATCCCATTGCAATGTTTGTTTTCTTCTCAGGATGCCACCATGGTGACGTTAAAAATCCTACCGGATCTCCACCACTTTCAGGAGAAACTAACCAAAAGTCAGGTGCATAATTATCAATAGGTTTACCACCTAATTCCATACCAACTAGTTGGAGTTTGTATGGTTTTTTACCTGCTTTTAATTCCTCTTTCATCTTTTCTAGTGCAGCCTTACCAACATAATCAGCGGTTTTGTTCCATTCTCCTTTTCCAGACAAAGAAACTTGATAACCTAAATTACATTGGAACGGATTGTGTTGTTGATCCATGTCTTGTCCCCATGAAAGAATTCCTGCTTGAATTCTTCTGTGGTGAGCAGGAGCAATAACCATTAAGCTGTGTTTTTTTCCAGCTTCAAGTACAGCATTCCACATATCCTCAGCATATAAAGTAGAGTTTCTTAGATAAATTTCATAACCAGCTTCTCCTGAGAAACCAGATTGTGAAATCACAACATCTCTTCCTCCAACTTTTGCTTCAGCTAATCCATAGAAAGGCATATTATCGAAATCTACTTGATCTCCACATAAATCTTTCATTAATGCTTTTGATTTAGGACCTTGAATTTGAACTGGGCTCACATCAATTTCTTCAATTTTACAATCAAATCTTCCATCTGCGTTTACACCTTGAAGATATAAACCAATATCAGAGTCTGATAATGAAAACCAAAATTCATCTTCAGAAATTCTTAAAAGAATTGGATCATTCAAAACTCCACCATATGCATTACATAGAATTACATATCTTGCTCTCATTGGTGAAATTTTAGTTGCATCTCTAGTGATCACATAATCAGTAAATTTTTCTGCATCTGGACCCTTAACTCTTATTTGTCTTTCAACAGCAACGTTCCACATAGTTACATGGTTTACGATAGCATCGTATTCAACCATAGCACCACCATCTTCAGGTTTTACATAACCTCTTGGGTGATAAATACGATTGTATACAGTTGCTCTCCAACAACCTGCCTGCATTGATAAATGCCAATAAGGTGATTTTCTTACCCTTGTTGAAATTAACATTTCAACTTTTGTTGGCCCACTTTGTCTTAAGTTGTATGGTACTTCTCTGTCTGACTGATCAACAGAAGTAACATGTTTTAATTTAGTATAGTCAAATTCATTAGACATAACTATTCTCCCTCAACCACTTGTTAGTTTCCTTCAAGCCGCCGAATGTATAAATGTGGAAGTTATCAGTGTGCGATTTAACTTTCCCAATTAAATCATTAGGGTCTTTAGGTTTCAATAAATCTAACGCCTTACTAAAATTAGATTTAAGAAAGTTTAAGGAATTTTTTGCCCCAACAATATTAGCAAATTTAATTAAGCTAGATATTTTTAAGGGCCCAGTGATTCCAACATGCACTGGTACGCTTTGTTTAGAAATAAAATCAATAATAGGCTGAGGATCTAATAACCATTGAGTTACTATATAATCAGCGTAAGGCTTTTTATCTATCATTGCTTTTTCTAAATCTGTGTCGGATATATCAGGACTCCCTTCAGGATGTCCAGCTATTCCTATTTTCATTTTTTCAAAATAACCTGTTTCTAAAAGTTGAAATGAACTATCAAATTTTCCAAGAGGCTCTCTTCCTCCTCCAATAATTAAAGCTTGTTTAACTCCTGCATCTTTACATCGTGTAACATAATCCTTTAGCTCATTTTCATCTCCCATAGATCTTGCTGGAAAATGTGGAACTGGATTAAATCCTTTTTTTACAAGCTCTGCTGCTTTATCTGCAGTTTCTTTATAATCTCCTCCTGGAAGCATAGTGATATAGACATCACTTAATGGAGGTACAGTTTCAAGATCTGTTTTAGGACCTATCTCCAAAGAAAAATTCATAATTCGGATCTTTATTGATTTTGAAATATGAGTCTAGAAAATTCGTTTGAGCTAAAGTTACTTCTTCAGCTGACCTCTGTGCTTTTGAATTCTTTGCCCGTACTGTTGAGTGACCCTATCGAAGATAATTGCTAAGGCTACAATTGCTAAACCATTCATCATTCCTAAGGCTAAATATTGGTTAGAAATTGCCTGTAAAATAGGTACTCCAAGGCCTTTTACACCGATCATAGATGCAATCACCACCATTGCTAAAGCCATCATGATAGTTTGATTAATTCCAGCAAAAATTGTTGGAAGTGATAATGGAATTTGGACTGATCTCAATTTCTGCATTGGGGTTGCTCCAAATGCTTCACTCGCTTCAAGAGTTTCTTTATCTACTTCTCTAATCCCTAAATTGGTTAGTCTTACAATTGGAGGTAAAGCATAAATACAGACAGCTAGTAGTCCTGGCACTTTACCGATCCCTAGAAGCATAATGATAGGAATTAGATACACAAAACTTGGAATAGTTTGCATCATATCAAGTATTGGTAAAATTGCTTTTTCTGCTCTTTGAGATTTAGACATAACAACACCAATTGGGATTCCTACTGATATACAAACAAGAGTAGATACAGATATTATGGCTACAGTTGCCATGCAATTTTTCCACATTCCAAAATAACCGATAATCAAAAAGCATACCACTGTACCTATAGTTAATTTTATACTTCTAGAACCTATCCAAGCTAATAATGCAAAGACACCGATTACTACAGGCCAAGGACTATTGATTAGTAACTTTTCTAACCAGATTAAAAAATATAAAAGTGGATCAAAAAAACTTTCTATACCTTCGCCATAGGCTCTTGAAAATTCTTTAAAACTAAAGTCGATTCCTTTCTTAAACTCTCTAAGAGCTGTTCTATCCATTACTGGAATTTTAGTAAAGAAATCCATGAATCTTTTTATTAAAATCGAACCCGTTTGACAACGGGTTCGATAATTTTATTTAATTAAAGTGCTTTTTTGATTTTTGCAGCAGCATCGCTTGAAACCCATTTAGACCAAACACCTTCTTGTGTTTTTAGGAATTCAATTGCAGCATCTGCACCCTCAGCTTGGTTTTCTCCCATCCATACTAACATTGAGTTCATAACTGGGCCTGGGTATGTTCTTTTCTCTAAGTAACTCATACCTTCTGCACCAGCAGTTTTTTTGTAGTTGTCAGTAGCGATAGTAAAAACTTCAGATTTTACCCATGAAGATTTTTTAGGAGTACCACATTCTTGTTCAGGTTTTACAAGACAATTATCCCAATTTTCTTTTCCACCCCATTCTCCCATGTCAACTGACTGAAGATTGTATTTTCCTACTAAAGAAGTTGGTGACCAGTAATAACCAAACCAGTTTTCTCCTCTTTCAGCAGCTTTAGCAATTGAACCATCAAGTCCTGCAGCAGAACCAGTTTCAACAATTGCCCAACCTTTTTCTTCCATGCCCCAAGCTTTAAAGTGTTGCTTGTTAATTAATTCACAAGCCCAACCTGGAGGACAAATGTGGAAGCCACCTTTTGAAGGATCCTCAGGGTGAGGGAATAGATCAGGTCTTTCTAAAATTGCAGCGGCAGTTGTTAGCTCAGGATGCTTTTCTAAAGTAGCAGGTAATACCCACCAACCTTCACCTAAACCAGTGATTGGAGCTTTGTTAATAGAATGCATTTTGCCTTCATCAACTGCTTTGTTCAAAGCAACTATTGCAGCGTTAGCCCAAAATTCTGGAGCAACATCTGGCTCACCTTTTTCTTGCATAGATGTAAAAGTAGGCATTGTTGCACCTGGCACCAATTCTACAGAACATCCATAACCTTCTTCTAATATAATTTTATCAACTTCAGCCATAAAGTTTGCTGAAGCCCAGTTCATATTAGCGATAGTAATATTTCCACAAGCAGCATTAGCCACACTTCCAAAAGAAGTAAGACCAAAAACAACAGCTAGGAAAAGAAGTATTCTTTTAATTTTCATTATATCTCCCAATATTTGATTCATTTAAAATCAAATTGAACATATTGAGAGAAATATTGCAAATTAAATTCAATTGTAAGTTGAAGTCAAATTGTCTTTAATTATGCAATAAATTTAGTTAAGGTTTTATTATGAAATTTTCAGCAAATTTTTTTTTCAAAGAGTTTGTTTACATTTTAAATTGCAAAACAGTTTTTCAACAAATCATTATTAGAGAGTCGTAATTTTTAAACCCTAAATTAATTTTTTAATTAATTAATTAAAGGAGGTTTATGAATTTAAATAAAAAATTATCAGACATCTTAGATCCTAAAAAAATAGAAGTTGTTAAAAATCCTATAGAGAAAGCTCATGGATTACCTAATGAGTGTTATTTGAATGACGATTACTTAGAATTTGAAAAAGAAAAAGTATTTAAAAATAATTGGACGATGGTTGGTGTTGCAAGCTCAGTTCCAAATCCTGGTGATGCAAAGCCTTTTAATCTTTTAGATATTCCAATATTAATAGTTAGAAACAAAGAGAATGAGATAAAAGTTTTTCATAATGTTTGTAGTCACAGAGGTTTCAAATTAGTTGATCAAGAATGTAAATTAAAAAATGTAATAAGATGCCCTTATCATTCTTGGTCTTACAATTTTAATGGTAAATTAACTGTTACTCCTCATATAGGAGGATTAGGCAAACATGATGTAGAAGGATTTGATAAAAATAATAGCAACCTAAAAGAAATAAAATCAAAAGTTTGGATGGATTTAATCTTCATAAATATTAATTCTAATGCAAAACCATTTGAAGAATTTATTAAACCTTTAGAAAATAGATGGTCCAAGTTTATTTCTAAAAAAGACCAACAATTAATAAGACATGCATCTGACAACGGTTACTTTGATATGACTGTAAATAGTAATTGGAAATTTGCCATTGAAAATTATTGTGAAAGCTATCATTTGCCATGGATACATCCAGAATTAAATAGAGTTTCAAATATTGCAGATCATTATCATATAGAGGATGAAAATTTTAATTTCTCTGGACAAGGAAGTGATAAATATTCACAGCAGTTTGATGGAAATATAAAATTTAAATGTTTTCCAAATTGGCCAGCAGAACTTTCTGAAAAGTCAGAATATGTATCATTATATCCAAATGTAATGTTAGGAATTCATATAGATCATTTTTATGCATTTTGGTTAGAACCTATTTCCAACAACCAAACAAAAGAACACTTTGAATTATATTATATTGGAGATGAAAGTGCTTCGAGCAAAGAGTTTAAAGGTATACGAGAAAAAAATTTTGCATTTTGGCAAGAAGTTATGAATGAAGATGTAACTGCAATAGAAGGAATGCAAAAAGGGCGAAGTTCCCCAGCTTATAATGGTGGAAATTTTTCGCCTGTAATGGACACGCCTACTTTGATGTTTCACAAATGGGTTGCAACAAATTTAACAAAATGAAAGGATAAATTATGAAAAAAGATTTAATTACAAGGTTAAATGAGGGTCCTATCATGTGTGCAGAAGGATACCTTTTTGCAATGGAAAGAAGAGGTTATCTTTCAGCAGGTCCATTTGTTCCTGAAGTCGTTTTGGAGCATCCCGAGGTAGTAACACAATTACATAGAGAATTTATCAGAGCTGGATCAGATGTGGTCCAAGCATTTACTTATTACGGACATAGAGAAAAACTAAGAATAATTGGCAAAGAACATTTATTAGAACCAATGCAAAAAAATGCTCTTAAAATTGCAAAAGATGCAGCAGCTGAATTTAAAGATTTAGATTTGATGGTTTGTGGAGATGTTGCAAACACAAATGTATTTGATCCAGGTGATGCAAATACTCATAAGCAGTGTCAGCAGATGTATGAGGAGCAAGTTGCTTGGGCAAAAGAGGCTGGAGTTGATTTTGTTATTGCTGAAACAATTAGTTGGACTGATGAAATGAAAATTGCTTTGAAAGCAATCAAAGACGCTGGGCTGATTGCAGTGTGTAATTTTGCAATTCCTAGAGGCGATAAAACGAGAGAAGGACATAGTGCTGAAGATGCATGTAAGATGATGGAAGATCTAGGCGCCGATGTAGTTGGTCTAAATTGTTATAGAGGACCAGAGATGACAATGAAACTTTTAAAAAAAGTTAGAGACAAAGTTTCTTGTCACGTATCAGGGCTTCCAGTTCCATACAGAACTACTGAGGAAGAACCTGGTTTTTTAAATATTACTGATCATGGTTGTGATTGTATTCCTGGTGGGAATGCATTTCCTGTAGCTTTAGATAATTTATTTTGTAACAGATTTGAAATGGCAGAATTTGCAAAAGAGTGTGTTGAAAATAAAATAAATTTTATTGGGATTTGTTGTGGTGCCGAAGCTCATCATGTTAGAGAAATGTCTGTTGCAATTGGTAAAAAACCAATTTCAATGAAATACATGCCAGATATGAGTAAACATTTTCATCATGGTACTGATAAATCTTTAAAAAAAGTAAATAAGGAAATTAAATATTGATGGAAAAACATGCCAAAGTTGTAATCATAGGTGGTGGCGTAGTTGGATGTTCTATTCTTTACCATTTATCAAAATTTGGATTAAAAGATTGTATTTTACTTGAAAGAAATGAACTCACATCAGGTTCTTCATGGCATGCTGCCGGAAATGTTCATGTAATTTCTTCTGACCCAAACATCTCTCGGATGATGGCTTACACAATTGGTTTATATAAAGAGATTGAAAAAGAATCTGGTCATTCAACAGGATTTAAACCTAGTGGAGGTTTTTATTTAGCTTCAAATGAAGTGTGGGCTGATTATTTAAAGAGAGAAAGATCAAAAGCAAGATACATGGGGCTTGATCAAGAGTTTATTTCTCTAGAAGAAGTAAAAAAGAAACATCCGTTAATTGATCCGTCTAGATACTTGCTAGCATTATGGGATCCTATTGATGGTGAAGTTGATCCATCAGGAGTTACTTATGCTTTTGCAAAAGCCGCAAAAGTTCATGGAGGAAAATATTATACTCACACAGTCGTAAAAGACACAAAACAAAAAGAAGATGGAACCTGGGATGTATTTACTGAAAAAGGAAACATTAATGCTGAAATAGTAATTAATGCAGGTGGTTTGTGGGCTAGAGAAGTTGGCAAATTAGCAGGATTAAATCTTCCAGTTCAGCCCATGGAGCATCATTATTTAATCACTGAACCTATTCCAGAAATTGAAGCAATGGGAGATCAACGATTACCTATCGGAACAGATTTTGAGGGAAATATTTATTTTAGACAAGAAGGAAAAGGGATGTTGCTTGGAACTTACGAGCCAAAATCAACTCCTTGGAAAGTAGAAGGAACTCCTATGAATTTTGGACATGAATTACTGGAGCCAAAATTAGATAATATTGAAGATCGATTAGCAATTGGTTTTGAGAGAATGCCTGCCTTAGAGAAAGCGGGAATAAAAAACATTGTAAATGGACCTTTTACTTTTGGTCCAGACGGAAGTCCATTGATTGGTCCAGTACCTGGAATGAAAAATTATTGGGTTGCAGTTGGTGTTATGGCTGGGTTTTGCCAAGGGGGTGGTGTTGGAAAATGTATTGCTGAATGGATTATTGACGGTGAACCTTCAATTGATGTTTGGGCAATGGATGTTGCTCGTTTTGGAGATTATGCATCACCACAATATGGAACAATAAAATCTTCAGAAAACTATGAAAGAAGATTTATTATGACATTTCCTAATGAAACTTTACCAAAAGGAAGAAAACAAAAAACAACAGCACTTTATGATCGATTTGTTAATCAAGGAGCTGTGATGGGAGATAGTTTTGGATTAGAAAATGTTTTGTGGTTTGCAAATAATAAAGAAGATGCTCATGAAGAACCTACAATTAAAAGATCAAGATCACATGATTATGTTTCAAAAGAAGTTATTAATGTAAGAGAGAATGTTGGTTTGGTAGAGGTTGCAAATTTTTCAAAACATGAGTTCAAAGGCCCGGATGCTAGAAAATTTTTAGATCACATAATGGCTGGGAGACTTCCTAAACCTGGAAGAATATCTTTATCACCAATGTTATCTTATAGGGGGAAATTGTGTGGAGATTTAACAGTTGCTTGCTTGGATGAAAATGAATTTATGGTATTTGGATCTGGTGCTGCTCAAGAAATGCACAGACGTTGGTTTGAAAGTCACTTAGATAAATTTAATTTAAATTATTCTAATAGATCTGATGAGTATCATGGTTTGTCTATTGCAGGACCTAACTCAAGGAAAGTTTTAGAAAAAATTGTAAGAGACGATGTTTCAAATGAAAAATTTAAATTTAGAGATTCTAGAAGAATGTTTGTTGGAGGAGTTCCTGCATTAGTAAATAGAATTTCATTTACTGGAGAGCTTGGTTACGAAATTTATGTAGCTCCTCATTATCAACTAAAATTATACGAAGAACTAATTGAAGCTGGAAAAGAATTTAACATCAAACCTTTTGGTGGAAGAGCATTAATGTCGATGAGGCTTGAGAAAAATTGGGGAGCTTGGACATTAGATTATAGACCAGATTTTACTGCTAAAGAAACAGGATTAGATGCTTTTATAAATTGGGATAAAGAATTTATAGGTAAAGAGAGCGCACAAAAGGAAAACTCCTCACACAAGCTTACACCTTTAATTGTTGAAACCAATGATATTGATGTAACAAATAATGAAGCCGTTATGAATGGAGATCAAAGTATAGGTTATGTTACTTCAGGTGGTTTTGCACATTTTGTAAATAAGAGTGTTGCTTTTACTTTTGTTGATCAGGATAAAATTAAATCTGAAAATAAAGTTCAAGTAGAGATAAATGGAGATTTATTTAATTGCTCAATAATTAAAGAACCACTTTATGATCCAAGTGGTCAAAAAATGAGAAGTTAATGTCTGATCAAGATAAAGACGTATCTAAAAATTTAAATATTTATAAATTAGACAAAACAGAAGACGTGATGAGTTATTACGCAGATTGGGCAGAAAATAATAAATATAATAAAGACATGATCGATTGGAACTATACAGGTCCAAAAGAAACAGCTGCAGCTTTTAATAAACATCAGCAAAATAAAGATGCATTAATACTCGATGCGGGTTGCGGTACAGGGTTAGTTGCTCAAGAATTAGAGAAATTTGGATTTAATTATTTTCATGGAATAGACTTATCCCAAGATCTTTTAAATTCAGTTCCAAAAAACCTTTACAAAAAACTAAGTAAATTAGACTTAAACAAAGAAATTCCCGAAGCAGATAATACTTATGATAGCGTGTTATGCGTTGGAACTTTCACATTTGGTCATGTCAAAAATAATGCTTTAGATGAATTTTTAAGAATCACCAAATCAGGCGGCTATATTGGTTTCACTATAAATGAGGGTATTTTTAAGAAATACAGTTTTGATACAAAAATAGAGGAATTTAAAAACAAAGAATTATGGGAAGAAAAAGATTTCTTTAAATCAGATTACATAGCTAGTAAAAATGTAAATGCATGGTTAGGAATTTATAAAGTTACAAAATGAGATTTAAGAGAAAAATAGTTCCAGAATTTAAACCTAAACAGAATTTTATTATCAAAAAAAGATTAAGAGAAGACGAGATAGATTTTGATAAGCTAAGATCTTATCGTTTAGATAGAGTTAAAAAAGAATTAGAAAAAAATAATTTAGAAGCGTGTATTTTATTCGACCCAGTAAATGTTCGATATGCATTAGATAGTGTAAACATGAGTGTTTATAATATGCATAACCTAACAAGGTATTGCTTTATTCCAGTTAATGGTCCTACAATACTTTATGAGTATTTCAATTGTGAGAAATTATCAGAGCATTTGAATCTTATTGATGAATTAAGACCTGTGATTACTTGGGATTATTTTAGTAACGGTGATCAATCAGAACAACAATTAAAAAAATGGGTTAATGAAGTTAAAGATTTATCAAACTCATATTTTAAATCTAAAAAAATTGCTATTGATGTTTTAAATGGTCCTGCGGTTTCAGCATTAAATAAAGAGAACATCCAAGTCGTTGATGCTAAATTAATTTTAGAACAAGCAAGAGTAATAAAATCAAATGATGAAATTAAATGTATGAGATCAGCGATTGATGTCGCTGAAATGGGTATTGTTAAGATGAAGGAACAATTAAAACCAGGAATGACCGAGAATGAATTATGGTCAATACTCCATCAAACGAATATAGAAAATTATGGTGAGTGGATTGAATGTAGATTGTTAGCTTCAGGAGAAAGAACTAATCCATGGATGCAAGAATGCAGTAATAAAATTATCCAAGATAAAGAAATTGTTTCTTTTGATACTGACATGGTTGGCCCCTATGGTTATTGTGCAGATATATCTCGTGCATTTGTTGTTGGAAACAAATTTAATGATGATCAAAAAAAACTATATTCAATGGCAGTTGAACAAATTGATTACAATTCTAATTTAATTAAACCAGGATTATCGTTTAAGGAATTTATTGAAAAATCATGGAATTTGCCTGATGACTATTATGGAAATAGATATTCTTGTATGGTTCATGGAATTGGACTCTGTGATGAATGGCCATTCATAAGATACCCAACAGATGGTGGTCAAAAGGAAGGTTGTTTTCAGAAAAATATGACTATTACAGTAGAAAGTTATATTGGAAAAGTAGGTGGTAAAGAAGGTGTTAAGCTTGAGCAACAATACCTAATTGGTGAAAATGGACTTGAATTAATGTCCCATCATCCGTTAGAAGATATTTAATGAAAATTATTTTAGTTATGGGTTTACCTGGTGCAGGTAAAACAACTTTAGCAAATGAAATGGCACCTCATTTAAACGCTAAAAGATTAAATGCAGATGAAGTCAGAAAAGCTGCTGATGATTGGAATTTTTCAGAAGAAGGAAGAGTAAGACAAGCAAAAAGAATGGCTGAATTTGCTCTTAAATTAAAGGCAGAGGGTCATTATGTAATTGCAGACTTTGTTGCTCCTACGCCGGAGGCAAGAAGTATGTTTCCAGCAGATTTTAGAATTTGGGTCGATACAATAAAGAAAAGTAGATTTGAAGATACCAATCAAATGTTTGTTAATCCAAAAAACTTTGACTACCATGTAACAACTCAGGATGCTAAGAAATGGGCACCTTTAATAATTGAGGAGATTAAAAAATGACATATCAATGGGATAATAAAAAACCGACAGCTCAAATGTTGGGAAGATGGCAACCCTTTCATGACGGACACTATAAACTGTTTAAAGAGATAATTAAAAAAACAGGACAAGTTTGTATCCAAATAAGAGATGTGCAAGGAGTGGATGACAATCCATTTGATTTTGAAACCGTAAAAAAAAATATCGAAGAAAGATTAAATCCTGAATTTGAAGGTCAATTTAAAATTATGCTGGTTCCCAATATTACAAATATTTGTTATGGAAGAGGTGTTGGTTACAAAATTGAGGAAATAGTTTTAGATGAAGAAACTCAAAAAATTTCAGCCACTAAAATTAGAGCTCAAATGAGAGAAGAGGGTAAATTAAAATAACCTTTAATGAACGATAGATTAAACACTATTGTCGATTTAAAAAAATATCCTATTCACGATTTAAATTCCCCAATCATTAAAAATTTAGTAAAAAAATGTAAGGAAGAATTAGACCAATATAGTTGTTCAACTATTCCAAATTTTATTTTACCTAAATCTTTAGAGGTAATGAATTCAGAATTAGAAAAACAACTTGATGAAGTTTATATGTCTAAAGAAAGCATCAATGCATATCTTTATGCTAAAGATGATCCAAGTTTGCCTGCAAAACATCCAAAAAGAAATTTTATGGAAAGGTATAATGGATATTTAAATTCAGATTGCTTTCCAAAAAATTCAGAAATGAAATATCTTTATGAAACAGAAGAACTTTTAAAATTTGTTTCTGCATGCTTAGGTATTTCCCCTATTTATAGATGGGCAGACCCTTTGGCTTGTCATGCGTATAATGTTATAAAACCTGATGGAATTCTTCCTTGGCATTTTGATAGTTGTGAATTCACTCTAAGCTTGATGATACAGAAACCTGAAAAAGGAGGTGTTTTTGAATATTGTCCAAATATTAGAGCGCCAGGAAACGAAAATTTTGATGAGGTTAAAAAAGTTTTAGAAGGAGATCGATCAAGAGTAAGACAGCTTAAATTAGAACCTGGAGATCTTCAAATTTTTAAAGGAAGATTTACTCTACATAGAGTTACAAAAGTAGAAGGTCAAAAATCTAGATATATGTGTATTCCTGCTTATGTCTTAGATCCTTATAGAGTAAATACCCCAGAACACTCAAAAGCAATTTATGGTAAAGTTTTGCCAATTCATATAGAAAGAAATCAGGCTAGATCCGATGGATTAACTGATTAAATGATTAGTAATATTAAAATAAAGAGAATTAATTCTGAGATTTCATCAATAATAATTGATGAACCAAAAACATATAATTCTCTTTCATTTAAAAATCTTTCCGATTTATTAAAATCATTAAAAAAATTAGATGCTGATAAAAAAACTAAAGTAATAATCATAGAGGGCGCAGGAAAAGGATTTAGTGCTGGCCATAATCTAAAAGAAGTCAGAAGTCTAAAAAAAAAAGATAAATATCAAAAGTTATTTAATCTTTGCTCTAAGGTTATGTTGCAAATTGTTGAAGGAAAAAAACCAGTTATTGCAAAGGTTCATGGGGCAGCTTTTGCAGCAGGCTGTCAGTTAGTTGCAAGTTGTGATCTTGCATATAGCACCAAAGACGCTTTATTCGCGACACCTGGTGTAAATATTGGATTGTTTTGCAGCACACCAATGGTGGCGGTTAGTAGAAAAATTAATCGTAAACCAATGATGGAGATGCTTTTAACAGGAGAACCTATCAAAGCAAATTATGCAAAAGAAATTGGTTTAATAAATGATCATTTTTCTAAATCAAAATTAAACGATGAAGTTTTAAAAGTAGCAAAAAAAATTGCAACTAAATCAAATTTGACCATTAAAATTGGAAAACAAGCTTTTTATAAACAATTAGAAATGCCTTTAAGAAAAGCTTATGCTTACACTAGCAAAATGATGACTGTTAATATGATGGCAATGGATGCCAAAGAAGGTATTTCGGCTTTTTTAGAAAAAAGAAAACCAAATTGGAAACATAAATAATAATAATGAAGAATAAAAAAAATATACTCATTATTTTATTTATTATTTTTGGAATGTACTTTGTATTAAATTTTAAAGATCATAATTTTAAAAGAGCAGTGGATGCTTGTATTGCCGGAAGTCAAAAATTATCTGAGACTAAAATTACTGATTTGGAAGAAGCAAGAAAATTCTGCGAGGAACAAATTAAAAAAGAAAACAAATAATAAAATGAGCGACATAAAGAGGATTTTAGAAAATTCTAAGTCAATAGCAATGATTGGTGTCAGTAATGATTTAAAAAAACCCTCAACTATTGTCATGAAATATATGCAAGAGTATGGTTATAAAGTTTATCCAGTTAATCCATCAGCTAAGGGTAAAAAAATTTTAGGTGAAGAAGTGTTTGCCTCGATAACAGAAATTAAAGATCCTATAGACATTGTAGATGTTTTTAGACCTTCTAAAGAAGCATATGGTATTGCTGAAGATACAGTAAAAATTGGCGCTAAAGTATTATGGTTACAACTTGGAATAAGAGACGAAAATGCCAAGTCACTTGTAGAAAGAAATAATATAGAATACGTAGAAAACAAATGTACTAAAATGGAATATCAAAAATTTTTTTTAAAAGTAAGACAAGCTTTTCCTGTTTTGAGTAATTAATTTTATGACCATAGTAAATTTTACACCAATTCCTGCCTTTACTGGTGGATTGATAATTGGATTAGCAGTAGTGGTATTTTTTTTACTCAACGGCCGTTTAGTGGGAATTAGTGGTATTGCAAGTAATGCGTTAACAGAAAAAGAAAATAAATTTGATAATTTATTATTTTTATTGGGATTAATTATTGCACCATTTATTTACTCATTATTTTCTAAAGGAGAAATTAGCATTAGTATTTCTAATTCTTATGTCTTGATGATAGCAGCTGGTTTGTTGGTTGGAATCGGAACACGGATCAGTGGTGGCTGTACGAGTGGCCACGGTATAAGTGGTATTGGAAGATTTTCTTTAAGATCAATTATTGCAACAATTACATTTATGATTGTTGGAATATTAACTGTATTTATAAAAAATTTATTATGAACAAATTAGCTTCCCTTCTTTCAGGTATAATATTTGGTATTGGTTTAGTGATATCTGAAATGGTTAATCCAGCAAAAGTATTAGGCTTTTTAGATTTATTTGGAAATTGGGATCCTTCTCTTGCATTTGTGATGATTGGAGCTTTGGTTGTTTCATCTCCCCTGTTTCACATAATTAAGAAAAAAGAAAAACCATTATTTGCTGAGAAATTTAATTATTCAAACAACAGAACAATTAATAATCAATTAATATTAGGTTCAGCTTTATTTGGTGCTGGATGGGGATTGGGTGGATTATGTCCTGGTCCAGCTATAACTTCTGTTGCTTTATTGAATATTTACTCAGTAACTTTTGTTGTTTCAATGTTAGTTGGTTTTTATTTTGTGAAAACTTTGAATTTAAATAAAGCTAAGTAACTATAAAACTTAAATTAACCGTGATCATCAATTCTTTATTTGTCTATGGTTCATTACAACCTGGTGAAGCAAATGAAAATTATTTAAAACATTTGGAAGGTACTTGGAAACAGGGATTTGTTTTAGGCAATCTATTTAAAAAAGGATGGGGAAATAAAATTGGTTTTCCTGTGATTCAATTGGATAAATCAGGAGAAAAAGTTAGTGGCTGGTTACTTGAATCAGATAATCTTCAAAATAATTTAAAAATGTTGGATGATTTTGAAGGAAAAGAATACAGAAGATCTACAACCAACGTTTATTTGAATGATGGATCTATACAATTAGCTTATATTTATGAATTAAATGAATAAAATTTTAAAATTTTTAGACAGCACTTTTTTAGATTTGGGTCGACAATTTAAATGGACTTATTTGCCTCCTTTGATGGTTTATGTTGCAGCTGGTATTTCTGGATTAACTGGAATAGTTGGAACTTTTTTTGTTAAAGACTACTTAAATTTATCTGCAGCATTTTTAGCTGGACTTGGGTTTTGGGCTGGAATTCCATGGGCTTTAAAAATGCCTTTAGGACATTTGGTAGATCTTATATGGGATAGAAAAAATTATATGGTTTACTTTGGCGCATCTTTAATCGCTTTAAGTTTGCTGATTATGTATGGACTTATAATTCATACAGAAGACATGTCTGAAATTTTCTCAGTTGAGACTTGGTTTGTGATTAGCGTAATCTTAGCACCTGTTGGTTATGTAATTCAAGATGTTGTTGCAGATGCTATGACTGTTGAAGCTGTCCCACTAACTGATGAGAGTGGAAATGATTACAGTAAAGATCAAGTTAAAATTATGCATACAACAATGCAAACCCTTGGTCGTTTTGCAATTATTGGAGGTACTGTTTTAGTTGCGTTGGTGAATGTAATTTTATTTAGAGATGTAGATAGCCTAGAACAGGCTGCTAAAATTGCTCTATACGGTAAAATTTATTTGTATGCTTTAGTTATTCCAGTTGTTTCAATCTTAGGAGTATTTTTAGCAAAATATTTAAGGAATAAGAAAATTCAAAATTTAAAATCTAAAGTACTTGAATTTAAAGAGGAAAGAGGAACTGAGAAAACTAAAATTAATTGGTGGATCCTTGGAGGAAGCTTAATTTTTGTTATTTTCACTTTATCTATTGGATCCTTCAAAGTTCCCTTTGCACAAGAAATTGTTTTCATTGGTTCAGTCATTATAATTTTATTTTTGATGTTTAAGCTCATCAAAGAGTTGCCAGAAAATTT
Organism: Candidatus Pelagibacter ubique HIMB140; assembly: GCF_025558165.1. Lineage (NCBI taxonomy): Bacteria > Pseudomonadati > Pseudomonadota > Alphaproteobacteria > Candidatus Pelagibacterales > Candidatus Pelagibacteraceae > Candidatus Pelagibacter > Candidatus Pelagibacter communis. The sequence continues at coordinate 1,354,974 of NZ_LAMZ01000001.1, forward strand.
AAGGTTAACAATTGTTGGTACTGCAGTAATTATATTTATATTTAGAGCGATGCCAGGGCCTGGTCCTGGTCTAACGTGGTTTGAAATTGATGAACTTGGTTTTAATGAACAATTTTTTTCAATTTTGTCTTTACTAGCATCAATTTTAACATTGGCTGGAATTGTTTTATTGAGACCATTTATGGCCAATAACTCGATTGCAAAAATTATTGTTGTATTAAGTATAGCTAGTGCGATTTTATTTTTACCAAGTGTTGGAATGTATTATGGATTTCATAATTGGACCGCTTCAATAACAGGTGGTGTAGTTGATGCTAAATTTATAGCGATACTTAATACAGCTTTAGAGTCTCCATTGGGACAGGTATCAATGATTCCTTTATTGGCATGGATTGCTAAAAATGCCCCCTCACATCTTAAAGCAACTTTTTTTGCAGTATTTGCTTCTTTTACAAATTTGGCTCTTTCAGCAAGTGCTTTAGGAACAAAATATTTAAATCAAATTTTTACAGTTACTAGAGAAGTAAAAGATAAAGTTTCAGGTGAAATTCAAACTACTGCTGATTACTCAGAGCTTGGGATATTGTTAATTGTGGTAATTTTACTTACACTAATTTTGCCTATTTTATTTGTCTATATAATTAACAATAGTAAGTACAAAACCTCAGAATAAACAATAATTTTATAGTTTTTTTGGTTTTTTTTGTTAATTAAAAATTATGAAAAAAATTTTCCTAGTTTACGGTCATTATAATGACAATTCATTTAATGCAGCAATTAAAAATGAATTTATCAAACACTCTGAATTAAAAGGTAATAAAGTAGACGTTGTAGATTTATACAAAGAAAAGTTTGATCCTGTATTTGCTGGTGAGGACCCAAGCGCTGAAGTCTTAGATCATCGTAAGAGAATAGAAGAGAGTGATACAATTGTATTAGTTGCACCAATATGGAATTTTAGAATGCCAGCAATTGTTGAAGGATGGATTGATAAAGTGTTGGCACCACCATGGGCATTTAGATTTAAGCAACTAGTTGGAAACTATGGTTATCCAATTGGTAATTTAAGAAAAAAGAAAGCCGTAATTTTTTGTACATATGGTTCACCAAGACTAGCTATCACTACATTTTTTTTAAATTTACCGATTAGAAGACTTAAAAGAGGGGTATTTCATATGTGTGGCATATATAACATTACCTATCGAAGATATTTTGCAGTACCTTTTGTAAGCGACTCAAAAAGACAAGAGTTCTTAGAAGATGTTAGAAAAACTGCGAATAATATTTAGCACTTTATTAATTCTATTATTAACTACTGTTTATTCATATTCAGAGTTGATAAACCCAAGCAAAAATATTTCTCCAAAAGAAGTTGTTGAAATTCAACTTAATGGTCTCAAACAAAATGATTTAGAATATAAAGACAGAGGGATAGAGCAAACCTGGACCTTTGCTCACCCAAACAATAAAAGAGTAACAGGTCCCCTAGGTAATTTTAAGCGAATGATCAAAGGAGCCTCCTATAAAATGATGATTAATCATCTAAGCCACACTATCACAGAGCTTGGCAGTAGTGACAAATGGGCCCAATTTGAGGTCATCATTTTAGACAAGGACAAAATTTATCACAAGTTCAATTGGCAGGTTGAAAAATATACAGACGAAGGAGTTTTAAAAGATTGCTGGTTGACCACAATGGTATCAAGTCCAATTCCACTCGGCAGCTCAATTTGATTATCCACAGATACATTTTTGTTTCGTTACTAATAAAAATTTAGTAGGAATCACGAAATGAAAACAAAAACTAAAGTCGTAGTAGTTGGTGGTGGAGTAGTTGGTGTCAGTGCTCTTTATCATTTAGCAAAAAAAGGTTGGTCGGATGTAGTTCTTGTTGAGAGAAAAGAATTAACCTCAGGTTCAACTTGGCATGCAGCAGGTTTATTGCCATTATTTAATATGAGTTACTCTGTAGGTCAGCTACATAAATATGCGGTAAATCTTTATAAAACTTTAGAAGAAGAAACTGGAAAAAATGTTGGCTTTAGTGTTGTTTCAAATATTCGTTTGGCAAGTACAAAAGATAGAATGGATGAGTACCATCAGTACGCAGGTGTTGCTCGAACAATTGGGGTAGATGTAAAATTTTTAACTCCACAACAAGTAAAAGAAATTTGGCCTCTATGTCATACAGATGATTTAGTTGGAGCAATTCAACACCCAGAAGATGGATACATCCAACCAGCAGATTTAACACAAGCTTTAGCTACTGGTGCAAGAAATAGGGGAGCAGAGATTTATAGAAACACAACTGTTCTATCAATGAGACAAACAAAAGATGGATGGATTGTTGAAACAGATAAAGGATCAATAGAGTGTGAACATGTAATTTCTTGTTCTGGAAATTTTGCAAGACAAACTGGTGAAATGGTTGGATTAGATATTCCAGTTATTCCTGTTGAACATCAATATATCGTGACTGAACCTCATCCTTTAATTCAACAAAGAAAAAAAGACGGTTTACCAGAAATGGGAGTCTTAAGAGATAGCGATAGTAGATGGTATATGAGAGAAGAAGCAGGTGGATTAATTTTAGGACCTTATGAAGATGGTGCACCAGCATGTTATGTAGAAGGACCATCAAAGAATTCTGAATACGAATTATTTCAAGAAGATTTAGATAGATTAGCTCCACATATCGAAGGAGCAATACATAGAGTTCCGGCCTTCGGAGAAGTTGGAGTTAAGAAAGTTTATAATGGAGCAATTTGTTATACACCTGATGGAAATCCAATTGTTGGACCTGCTTGGGGACTTAAGAATTTTTGGATTAATGAAGGTCATAGTTTTGGAATAACTGCAGCAGGTGGTGCTGGTTGGCAACTTGCTGAATGGATTGTAGATGGTGAACCAACAATTGATATGTTGGGTGTTGAGCCAAGAAGATATGGAAACTATGCAACAAAATCTTATTTGAAGGCTAAAAATGAAGAAGCTTATAGTCATGTATTTATAGTTCACTATCCCGATGAGGAAAGACCTGCAGCAAGACCTTTAAGAACAGCTCCGTGTTACGAAAGAATGAAAAATTTAGGAGCAGTTTTTGGACAAAAATTTGGATGGGAAAGACCTAACTTTTTTGCAACAGATGGAATGGAACAAAAAGATGATTGGTCGTTTAGAAGATCAAAATGGTTTGATGCAATTAAAAAGGAATGTGAAAACGTAAAAGAAAATGTTGGTCTTTTAGATATGACTGCCTTTGCAAAATGCAGAATAAGAGGACCTAAAGCAGAAGAGTTTTTAGACTATTTAGTTGCAAATAAGCTTCCAAAAAAGATTGGAAGAATAAATCTATGCCACGCATTAAATACCAAAGGTGGTGTGCATTCAGAATTTACAATTATGAAAGAAGCTGAGAATAGTTATTACTTAGTATCAGCTGGAGCAAATTTAAGATTAGATCATGATTGGATTCAAAAATGGATGCCAAATGATGGATCTGTAATTTTTGAAGATTTAACAAATAGCACAGGTGTCTTGGTAGTTGCTGGCCCTAAAGCAAGACAACTAATGCAAAAAGTTTCAACAGATGATTTTTCTAATGAAAACTTTAAATGGCTTACAGCAAAAAATGTGAATGTAGGATATGCACCAGTTAATGCCATGAGAGTAAATTTTGTTGGTGAACTCGGATGGGAACTTCATCATCCAATCGAGTATCAAAATCATATTTTTGATAAATTAATGGAAGCTGGTAAAGATTTAGGAATTAAACCTTTTGGTATCAGAGCAATGAATAGTTTAAGAGTAGAAAAATCTTACAAATTAGTTGGAACAGAATTGTCGATTGAATATTCTCCATATGAATCAGGACTAGATAGATTTATTCATCCAAATAAAGGAAACTTTATTGGTTTAGAAGCACTTAATAAATGGAGAGAAAAAGGTTTTGATAATAAATTAGTAACTTTAGAAGTTCACAACACTAAAGATGCCGATGTTTTAGGAAATAATCCTATATTTAAAGACGGTAAGGTGGTTGGGAGAGCAACAGGCGGTGAGTTTGGTTTTAGATTAGATAAATCAATAGCTCTTGCAATGGTAAAACCTGATTGTTCTAATGTGGGCGACAAATTACAAGTTGATATATTGGGTGAAATGTATGACGCTACCGTATTAGATGAAAGTCCATACGATTCAGAAAATAATTTGTTGAGAGCTTAATGAAAATCTTAGTAGCAGTAAAAAGAGTTATTGATTACAACGTTCAAATCAGAGTTAAAGAAGATGGCACTGGCGTAGTTACAGACAATGTAAAAATGTCAACTAATCCACCAGATGATAATGCAATCGAAGAGGCAGTAAAAATTAAAGAAGCAGGAAAGGCAACTGAAGTGGTTGCAATAACTGTAGGTGAAGAAAAAGCTCAAGAAACTGTTAGAAAGGCATTAGCAGTTGGAGCAGATAGAGGAATTCATGTGAAAGCAGATGGAATACTAGAGCCATTAGCTGTTTCAAAAATTTTACAAAAAGTTGTTGAAAAAGAAAAACCAGATTTAGTTTTTATGGGAAAACAAGCAATTGATGATGATTGTAATCAAACAGGTCAAATGTTGAGTGCATTATTAAATTGGCCACAAGCAACTTTTGCATCAAAGATTGATGTAAAAGATAACAAACTAGAAGTTACTAGAGAAATTGATGAGGGACTTGAAACAATTGAAATAAATGTTCCTGCTATTGTAACTTGTGATTTAAGATTAAATGAACCAAGATACGCTTCTCTTCCAAACATTATGAAGGCGAAGAAAAAACCAATTGAAGAAATTTCTGCATCTGATCTAGGTATTGATACTTCTCCAAGAGTAGAGCAAATTAAAGTAGAAGAGCCACCAAAAAGAAAAGCGGGTATTAAAGTGGCTAATGTGGCAGAATTAGTTCAAAAATTAAAAAATGAGGCAAAGGTAATATAATGGCAGTTTTACTTATAGCAGAACATAATAATAAAGAGTTAAGACCATTTACATTAAATGCAGCTACAGCTGCTTCACAAATTGATAGTGAAGTTCACGCAGTGATAATTGGAAGTAATAGTGCAGAAGCATCAAAACAACTATCAGAACTTCCGGTAATTAAGAAAGTGTTAAGTGTTGAAGCACCACACTATGAAAATTTCACTGCAGAAAATTTTGCTCCAGTTGTGGTTAAGTTAGCAGAAAATTATTCTCATATCATTTGTTCAGCAAATACATTTGGTAAAAATTTAATGCCACGGATTGCAGCTCATCTTGATACCTCGCAAGTTAGTGACATTATAAAAGTAATATCATCTGATACTTTTGTTAGACCAATTTATGCCGGGAATGCTTTTGCAACAGTTAAAAGTAATGATGCAAAAAAATGTGTAACTATTAGACCAACTTCATTTGAACCTTGTGAAAGCTCAGGAGGCTCAGCACCAATTGAGAAAATTGATGCTGGTGAAGAATTTTCAAATACAAAATTTGTAAAAAGAGAAGAAATTAAATCTGATAGACCTGAACTTGGTACAGCTAGAATTGTTGTATCAGGCGGAAGAGGAATGCAAAGTGGAGATAACTTTAAATTAATTACAGAAATTGCTGATAAGCTTGGAGCAGCTATTGGAGCATCAAGAGCTGCAGTTGATGCAGGTTATATAAGCAACGATCATCAAGTTGGACAAACTGGAAAAGTTGTTGTGCCAGATTTATACATAGCTGTTGGAATATCAGGAGCAATTCAGCATTTAGCAGGTATGAAAGAAAGTAAAGTTATTGTTGCAATTAATAAAGATGGTGAAGCACCCATTTTTAGTGTGGCTGATTATGGTCTTGAGGCAGATCTCTTTGAAGCCTTACCTCAGCTCATGGAAGAGCTGAACAAATTAAACACTATACAAAAATAATCCTTACAGTTAAAAACTAGATTATGTCTAAAGAATCTATGGAATATGATGTTGTAATCATTGGTGGTGGCCCATCAGGATTAGCGACTGCAATTAAATTAAAACAATTAGATTCAAATTTGAATGTTTGTTTGCTTGAAAAAGCTTCAGAAATAGGAGCTCATATTTTGAGCGGGAATGTTTTTGAAACAAGAGCTCTAGATGAGTTGTTACCTAATTGGAGAGAACTTAACTCGCCAATTAAAACAAAAGTATTAAAAGAAAAATTTTTATTTTTAGGAAAAACCAAATCTTTGAGTTGGCCGACCTGGCTTTTGCCAGCAGTTCAACAAAATCATAAAAATTATATTATTAGTTTAGCTAACTTATGTAGATGGTTAGCTGAACAAGCAGAAGCTTTGGGTGTAGAAATTTTTCCAGGTTTCCCAGCAAGTGAAATTTTATATAATGATGACGGGTCTGTTAAAGGAGTAGCTACCCAAGATATGGGTATAGATAAAGAGGGCAACAAAAAAGATAGTTTTGAACCAGGCATTGAGCTATTAGGAAAAGTAACAGTTTTTGCTGAAGGTTGCAGAGGTCATCTAGGAAAACAATTAATTCAAAAATTTGAATTGAGTAAAGGAAAAGATCCCCAGCAATATGGAATTGGTTTTAAGGAAATTTGGGAAATAGAAGAAAAAAATCATGAAGAAGGACTAGTAATGCATACAGCTGGATGGCCACTTGATAACAACACTTATGGCGGAAGTTTTATGTATCACGCTGAAAATAAACAAGTGTTTTTAGGCTATGTAATAGGATTGGATTACAAAAATCCGCATTTATCTCCATATGATGAATTTCAAAGATTTAAAACTCATCCAGCAATTAAAAAAATAATAGAGGGAGGAAAAAGAATTTCATATGGCGCAAGAGCATTAATCGAGGGAGGATTTCAAAGTTTACCTAAAATGTTTATGCCAGGTGCCTTAATAGTAGGATGTGATGCTGGTACATTAAATATGCCTAAAATTAAAGGCTCTCATACTGCAATGAAAAGTGGAATGATTGCAGCTGAAACTATTAATGAACATTTTAAAGAAAATAAGGATTTATCAATTTATGAGGATAAATTTAAAAATAGCTGGTTATATAGAGAGTTATTTGAGGCTCGAAATGTAAAACCAAGTTTTAGTTGGGGATTAATTTTGGGTATTATCTTTACGGGTATTGATCAAATATTGTTTAGAGGAAAGCTTCCGTTCACTCTTAAACACAAACATGCAGATCATGAAACATTAAAACCTGCAAGTCAAATGCCCAAAATTGATTATCCAAAGTACGATAATGTAATAACTTTTGATAAAACTAGTTCAGTTTATCTTACAGGAACTAACCATGCTGACAATCAACCTGTCCACTTACAACTTAAAGATCCTGATTTACCAATTAAATATACTTTAGAAAAATTTGATGAACCTGCACAAAGGTATTGTCCTGCTGGAGTATATGAAGTGCAGAAAGAAAATGATGTTAATAAGTTTGTAATTAATTCGCAAAATTGTATTCATTGTAAAACTTGTGATATTAAAGAGCCTTCACAAAACATAACTTGGGTGACACCAGAAGGTGGTGGCGGACCAAGATATGGAAATATGTAAATTAGGACAAATCTATTGCAAACTTTTTTAAAGTTTCAATAGACACATATTTAAGAGTGTTTTCGTGAGTTCTTTTCAAAAATATTGGACATCCTTTACCGGCTTCAACTGCTCTTGCATACCAACTAGCACACAGACACCATCCATCTCCATCTTTTAAACCTGGAAATCCAAATTCAGGATGTGGAGTAATTAAATCATTACCTGCTTCTTTCATCCACTCTAAGCATTCAGTTGTAACTTTTGCACAAACAGTATGTAAACCGTGGTCATTTTCATCTGTATTACAACACCCATCTCTGAACCAACCTGTTAATGGGTCATTGGAGCATTCTTCTAAGTTTTCACCTAAAACATTTTTCTGTTTGTTAATATTTTTCATTACATGGCTAATTTAATTTTAAAATTATATTTTTTCAAAGATTTCTCTATCAATTAATGCATTAAAAGAAATAGATCTTCTTTCTTCATCGCTTTCTTTAAAAGGATAAACAGTATGCATTAAATAATGTGGAAAAAAATAAAAATCGCCTACTTTTGGTTTTATTGTGAAAATTGATTCAGATATAAATGCTCTAGATCCATGAATTAAATTTAGAGTACCTCCAAAATAATCTTTTTCTTTATCTTTATTTTGTACATGTTTACCAAAAGTTTTTGGAAGCTTTAAAAAACCAGCTCCTGAAATATGACCATTGTGATAATGAGCAGGATTATATTCGTTCTTAAATTGCCTGACTATCCATGACTCTAAAAGATTAAAATTTTGAATTTTTTTTCTTGTCTCCATCTCAATCCATTTGGCACTGCAGTTGGCTAAAAATTGAAGCCATCCTATTTCGTTCACAAATTCTTTTTCAAGCTTGAATTCTTGTGTCACATCTCCAATTAATTGTTTTCCAAAATCAAGTTCCTTTGATTTTTTTTCGTTTTCAACAATTTTATCAATGTAAGTGTTTAAATCTTTTACAATTTTTTCTGGTATAGTTACTTTTAATATTGAAGGTCCAAATGGTCTTATAATATTTGCCTGGATATCTTTCATAAAATAATTTAAATTTTTTTCTTATTTTATTTCATAAGCTTATCTAGGATCAAATACTTTTTATCCTAAGAATTTTTGAAACTTATTTCCCATAAACATTATAGATTTCTTCATCAATTAATGCATTAAAAGAAATAGATCTTCTTTCTTCATCAGTTTCTTTAAAAGGAAAAACAGTATGCATTAAATAGTTTGGAAAAATATAAAAGTCTCCTATTTCTGGTATGATATTAAGTGTTGAAGCAGACATAAACATTTTTGAGCCATGTATCAACTGAAGATCTCCTCCTCTATATTTTTTTGATTTTTTGTCTTGAACATGTTTCCCAAGATTTTTTGGAACTTTTAAAAATCCAGCACCAGAAACATGTCCTGAATGCCAATGAGTAGGATTGTATTCATTTTCAAACTGTCTCACAATCCAAGTTTCAATTAATGCAAATTTTGATATTTTTTTTCTCTCGTTAATTTCTATGTATGATTTAGTACAGTTTGCTAAAAAATCTAACCAACCTGAGGATTTTGCAAATTCTTTTTCCAAAACAAATTCCTGAGTAACATCTCCAACCAAAGACTCACCATAATTTAGGTTCTTAGATTGACTTTTATCTTTTACGACATCGTCTATATATTTGTTTAGTTTATCCAAAATTTCCATAGGAATTTTTACTCTAAACACTGGTGGACCAAACACTTTTATATTTTGATATTTCAATTCCATAACAATTAAATTTTAGTTGGGTTTGGTTCTCCTTTATAAACTACTTCGGGATCAAATTTTTTTTCTTTTTCAAGAAATTCCATTTCTACTTTACGTCCATTATCAATTGGTCCCATAGGAATAGATCTATAAAAGCATGATCTGTATCCAACATGGCAACTAGCGCCGTCTCCTATATCAACTGTTAACCAAATTGAGTCTTGATCGTCATCAATTCTTATTTCAGTGACTTTTTGGGTAAAGCCACTTGTTTTACCTTTGTGCCAGATTGCTTTTCTAGATCTACTAAAGTAGTGAGCTTCTTTGGTTTCAATTGTTTTTTTTAATGCTTCAACATTCATATAGCCGTGCATTAAAATATCTTTGGTTTTTGAACACATGGTAATGACAGGTATTAAGCCATCATTATCAAATTTAGGAGAAAGAAGATTTCCTTCCTCAATATCGTAGATATTTTCTCTTTTTTTGAACATAGAATGTGATTATGTAGCACATATATAGATATATTAAATATTTTAAAATTAGGTAATTACTGTATAAAAAGGCGCTATGAAACTAGTAAAAGACACTGACGATAAGTTAAATGAAAACAAGCAAGTTTCAGACAAAGATGCTGAAGAAGCTTTTAAAACAATTTTAACATGGATGGGAGAAGACCCAAATCGAGAAGGTTTATTAGAAACTCCAAAAAGAGTTATTAAAGCATTTAAAGAATATTTTAAAGGTTATAAAGAAGATCCAGATAAAATTTTAGATAAAACTTTTGGTGATGTAGAGGGATATGATGACATGGTTGTCCAAAAAAATATTTCTGTTCAAAGTCATTGCGAACATCATATGGCACCAATTATTGGAAAAGCTCATGTTGCTTATATCCCAAAAGAAAGAGTTGTAGGCTTAAGTAAACTTGCAAGAGTAGTTGAGGTATTCTCTAAAAGACTTCAAACTCAAGAGAGACTTACAATGCAAATTGCAAATACTTTAATGGAATCATTAGATGCAAAAGGTGTTGCAGTAACAATAGATTCAACTCATCAGTGTATGACTATGAGAGGAATTAAAAAAGAACAAGCAACTACAGTAACAAATTATTATTTAGGTCAATTTAAAGAAGATTTAAGTTTTCAAAATAGATATTTACGATTTATTAGCACTACGCTAAAAGATTAAAGTGTCTGATCAATTCAAAGCAATAGTTCTTAATCAAGAAGGTGAGAATTTTTCTAGAGAAGTAAAATCTTTAGATAAAAGTTTTTTAAAACATGGGGATGTAACTGTTCAGGTAGAATATTCTGATTTAAATTTTAAAGATGGAATGATTCTAAAGAATGGTGGAAGACTAGTAAAAGAGTATCCGCACATACCAGGAATAGATTTTTCAGGAAAAGTAATTGAAAGTGAAAATTCAAAATTTAAATCAGGAGACGAAGTAATATTAACTGGTTTTAGAGTTGGAGAAGTATTTTTTGGTGGTTATTCTCAGATAGCAAAAGTCAATGCAGATTTCCTAGTAAAAAAACCTGATAACTTAAGCAGCAAGCAGGCAATGATTTTAGGGACAGCAGGCTTAACTTCTTTAATGAGTGCTTTTGCAATTCAAGCAAGAGAAAGTATTTTGCTTGGAGAAAAAGTTAATGATGTTTTGGTAACAGGAGCGACTGGAGGAGTTGGCAGTGTTGCAATAATGGCTTTAACAAAATTAGGTTACAATGTAACTGCGGTATCTGGAAAAGAAAGTAAGTCAGATTATTTAAAATCTTTAGGTGCAAAAAACATTATAAATAGAGCTGAATTTGATAAAGACCCAAGACCAATAGATAAAGGTTTATGGGATGGAGTAGTAGATACCGTTGGAGGAAAAATTTTAGCAAACGCAATTGCACAAACAAAGCCTAATGGAATTATAGCTGTATGTGGAAATGCAAATAGTAATGAACTTAACACTAATTTACTTCCTTTTATGTTACGAGGTATTAAGGTTTGGGGAATGGATTCTGCAAATTGCAGTATAAAAAGAAGAGAATTTATGTGGGGTGAAGCATCAAAATTAATTGATTTTGAATTGCTTGAAAAATCAGTTTTAACAGTAGGTTTAGAGGAGCTAATTGAAACTTATCCTAAAATTTTAAAAGGTGAAATTTCTGGAAGAGTATTAGTGGATGTAAATAAATAATGGATTGGGATAAATTAAAAATTTTTCATGCAGTCGCAGAAGCTGGAAGTTTTACAAATGCTACTGTAAATTTAAACCTTAGCCAATCTGCAATCAGTAGACAGATACAGTCCCTAGAACAAGATTTGAAAGTACAACTATTTGAAAGACATGCAAGAGGATTAACACTTACAGAAAACGGTGAATATGTTTTTAAAACTGCACATGAAGTAATAAGCAAGTTAAAAGAAGTCGAAACATCTCTAGGTGATCAAAAAAATAAACCAACAGGAAAATTAACTATAACAACAGTAAGAAGTTTCGGTACTCACTGGTTAACGCCTAGAATTCAAGAATTTATGAGACTTAATCCAGAGATTGAGATTGAATTAGTCTTTGATGATAAAGAATTAGATTTAAGCACAAGACAGGCTGATATTGGAATTTTCATGAGAAGACCAAAACAGCTTAATTATATTCAAAAAAAGCTAGTTGATATTAAATATTATATTTATGGATCAAATAAGTACTTAGAAAAAAATGGAATGCCAAAGACAATAAATGATCTAAATAAACATAAATTTATTTCGTTTGGAAAAGGAGCACCTTCTCCAGTTTATAATCCAGATTGGGCATTAAAAATTGGAATGCATGACGGTAAAAAAAGAAAATCAATCATGAAGGTAAATAGTGTAATGGGTCTTTTGTTAGCTGTAGAATCTGGGGTAGGATTGGCAGCACTTCCTGAATATTTAGTAACAAATTCAAACAACGTAATTAAAGTACTTCCGAAAGTAGAAGGGCCTATAACAGAAGCACACTTTGTATATCCTCAGTCATTAAAAAATACTGCTAGAGTCCAAGCATTTAGAAATTTCTTATTTAGCAAAATCGGCGACTGGAAATAAAAATTTCCTACATTTAGCAATTGTAAAAAAAATTATTGATATATGCGTCAATATATGCGATTGATAATCATTCGCATTGAGAATAATTCTCATTCGCAAATAAATTAAGGTAAAGAAAAGGATACAAATGAAAAAAATAACATTATTAGCATTAATTTTATTTTTCTTTGCCAAAATGAGCTTAGCAGGTGAAGTAAATGTTTTTAGTGCAAGACATTACGACTCTGACATTCAGTTGTATGAAAAGTTTACTAATAAAACAGGTATAAAAGTTAACGTAGTTTCAGGTAAAGACAAAGCATTACAAAAAAGAATTACTGAAGAAGGAAAAGATTCTAAAGCTGATTTATATATTACAGCAGATGCCGGAAGACTAGGTGCATTTGACGAAAAAGGAATGTTTCAGAACTCTATGTCAGCGCAGATTGAAGCTTCAGTACCAGCAAACTTTAGATCTGATAATTGGACAGGTATCGCTAAAAGAGCAAGAATTATTTATTATTCACCAGAAAGAGTAAGTTCAAAAGATTTAAAAGGGATAACTTATGAAAGTTTGTCAGATTCAAAATGGAAAGGGAAAATTGTAATTAGAAAATCTAATAATATTTACAATCAATCTCTTGTTGCATCATTAATTAAAAATAATGGTAAAGAACAAACTTTAGAATGGGCAAAAAAATTAGTTTCAAATTTTGCAAGAAATCCTAAAGGAAATGATAGAGCTCAAATTTTAGCTGTTGCCGCTGGTGAAGCTGATTTAGCTATAGCAAACACTTATTATTATGCTTTGATGTTATCTGGTCAAAAAGGAGAAGACCAAAAAGAAGCTACTCAAAAGGTATTACCTTATTTCCCAAATCAAAATGATAGAGGGACTCATATGAACATAAGTGGTGGAGGTATTTTAAAAAATTCTCCTAATCCCGAAAATGCAAAAAAATTACTAGAATTTCTTTTAACAAAGGAAGCGCAACAACATATAGTAAACAATACATTTGAATATCCAATGATAGAAGGTGTTGAACCACACCATCTTATAAAAAAAATGGGTGAAAATTTTAAACAGGATTTAAAAACAAAAGTTGGAGACTATAAAAAAAATCAGGCTGATGCGTTAGAGGTAATGTTGACGTCCGGTTGGAAATAAAAGAGGTTAACACAAAGTACTTTTGGTATAAAGTTTATTACCCAAATTTATACCATTAGTACTTCGTTAAAATGGATAATAAAATTAATATTTGGTTTTTGAGCTCTTTGCTCATTTCTATGATAGTTGCAATACCAATTGTAACTGTATTTAGTAGTTTTTTTGAACCAACAAGTGACTATTTATCAATTGTTAAAAATACATTTTTGTATGAATACATTTCTAATTCAATAATTCTTGTAATTGGAGTTTTAATTACAACTTTTGTAATCGGTGTAGGATCTGCTTATTTAGTTTCATTTTACAAATTTCCTGGAGTTAATTTTTTTAAATGGGTTTTAATTTTATCTTTTGCAGTTCCAGCTTATATCTATGCATATTCATTAACTGCTTTTTTTGAAAATTATGGAACAGCTTTTTCAATTATGAAAAGCTTATTCGGTGGTGGAAATTATAATTTTTTTTTACCTAAATTCGACGGAATGCTAGGAGCTATAATTTCAATTTCATTTTCACTATTTGGTTATGTTTATGTTTTAACAAGAACTTCATTTCATTATCAGTCTCAAAATTTGCTAGAACTCGGTAAAAACCTAGGTTTTTCAACAAAAAAAACATTTTTTAATATTATTTTACCATCAGCAAGACCAGCAATTATTGCTGGATTATCTTTAGTTGCTATGGAGACTTTATCAGATTTTGGTGCAGTATCTTTTTTTGGGATATCGACTTTAACTACTGGAATTTATGATGCGTGGATATCTTTTGATGATTTGGCTTTAGCAAACAGAATATCTTTTTTTCTCCTCATTTTTATATTTGGATTATTTTATTTAGAGAACTTATCTAGAAAAAAAGCACAATACCATTCTCCTACCAAAGGAAATTTTAAGACTAAAACTTTGAAACAATTAAATGGTTATAAATCTTTAATGGCAATAATATTTTGCTCATTTGTTTTTCTTGCAAGCTTTATATTCCCAGTTTTGCAAATGCTTTACTGGACAATCAAATTTCCAAAACATTTTATAGATTTAAATATTATAGAATTATTATCAAACACATTGATATTAGTCTTCTTATCGGGCTTTCTTTTGATTTTTTTATCTTTCGTATCAAATTATGGAAATAGAATTAGCAAAAATAAGTTATTAAATATACTAACAACTTTTTCAATTACTGGTTATGCAGTACCAGGAATAATATTGGCTGTGGCCTTCATAACTTTTATTTCTTGGTTTGATGAAAATATTTTTTATTTTTTTGATATAAAACAAATTTTTATTGGATCTATACTTGGTTTAGTAATTGTTTATTTTGTAAGATTTTATTCTTTAGCTAACAACGGCATTAAATCTGGATATTTGAAAATTAATTACTCAATTGATGAAAGTGCATATCTGCTAGGTTATTCAAAATTAAAAACTTTTTTAAATATTCATATCCCTTATCTTAAAAACTCGGTCTTATTAATTGCTATATTGCTATCAATCGAAATAATCAAAGAATTACCAATTACATTAATTATGCGTCCTTTTAATTTTGAAACATTTGCCACCCAGGCCTATATATTTGCTTCACAAGATTTACTAGAAGCTGCCGCCGCACCTTCATTATTATTAATTATGATTGCAAGTATTTTTATTTTAATTACATCTAAGTATATGTTCAAAGATAAATAAAATGGGAAATAATTTTTTAGAAATTGAGAATGTTACTTTTGCTGCAAGCTCGAAAAATAAAGTAACCAATGTTTCATTTAATATTGAAAATGAAGGAGACATAGTTTGTTTGCTAGGTCCCTCTGGTATTGGAAAAACTACAATATTAAGGACAATAGCTGGCCTTGAAAAAATTCAGTCTGGTAAAATTATTTTAAAAAATAAAATTATTTCATCTAAAGAAAGCCATGTTGAACCTGAGGATAGAAATATATCTTTGGCTTTTCAAGACAACTCTCTATTTCCTCATTACAATGTTTTGGAAAATATTAATTTTGGAGCTGAGAGAAATAAAAAAAAGAAGAAAGGTCTAAATTTTAAAGAAATAGTTAAATTTCTTCATTTAGAAAAAATCTTAGAAAAATATCCTCATGAAATTAGCTCTGGAGAAGCTCAAAGAGCCTCCTTAGCTAGATCTTTGTTATCAAATCCTGATTTGTTACTACTAGATGAACCTTTGTCGAATATAGATCAAAGTTTCAAAGAAGAAATACAGGTAAAGTTAAAGCAAATCTTAAAAGACTTAAAAATTACAACAATAATTGTTACTCACGACTCTTACGAAGCATTCTATTTAGGTAACAAATGTGGAATTATTTTAGACGGAGAACTCAAACAATTTGATGATCCCTATAATGTTTATCACTTCCCAAATTCTGTTGATGTAGTTAATTTTTTAAACAGAGGAATATTAATTCCAGCAAAAGTTACAGATGAAAATACTTTAGAAAATGATGATTTAGGTACAATCAAAGGTAATTTTACAAAACATTATCCAAAAGGATCTAAAGTACAGTTATTGTTACAGCCAGAAGATCTAGAACATGATGATAAAAGCAATTTAAAATTAGAAGTGGTTGATAGAAAGTTTAGGGGGACAAATTTTATATATACTCTAAAAACTAGTAGTGATTTATTAATTCCTGTTTTTGTTCATTCGCATCACGTCCACCAACATGAAATTGATGAAAAATTTGGGATTAAACGTCCGATAAATATTGATCACATAGTTTGTTTTTAATAGAACCCAAATAAATGCTTACAAAAAAACAATTATTTACTAGGGGTATGCTGGATATTTCTCCACATATGTTGTCTGTGATCCCATTTGGAATAATTTGTGGAGCTATCGGTGTTGAATTGGGATTTGACCCATTATTAGTTTATGCGATGTCTATTATTATTTTTGGTGGTGCATCACAAATTGTTTTTTTACAATTATTATCAGGTGGTGCATCTGGATTGGTAGCAGCAACATCTGTCGGTGTTATTAATTCAAGACATCTTTTGTATGGAGCAGTTTTATCAGAGTACCTAGAAAAATTATCATTAATAAAAAAATTATTAATCTCTTATATTATTGTCGATCAAGGTTTTGCAGAGTCTAATAAATTTTTTAAAAAAAACAAATCAGAGCAATACTTACATTATCATTTGATTGGCACAGGTTGCACGATGTGGGTTTGTTGGCAAATTGCTACATTATCAGGAATCATTTTAGGTTCATTTGTTCCAGAGGAACTTGGATTAAAATTTGCAATACCACTTACTTTTATAGCCATTGTAATACAAGATTTAAAAAAACTTGATCACTTAATTGTAATGATTGTATGTGGATTGAGTTCGTTATTATTTTATGATGCTCCATTTAGATCTTATATAATTATTTCACCTATACTTGCTTTGTTTGTTGCGGCTTTAATATTGAGGTTAAAAAAATAAAATGACCTGGTTATCAATTATTATTGCAGGAATATTAACTTACTTTACTAGAATGACGATGGTAGCTCTAGTAAGTCGAGACATGTTGGGAGATAAAATAAAAGCTGTGTTAGCTTATGTTCCATCAGCCGTGTTTCCTGCAATAATATTTCCAGGAATTTTTATAAATGACTACGGTCAGTTCATTGAAATGGATGACCCTAAAATATTTGCTGCAATTATTGCTGTAATTGTTGGTTATTTTTCAAGAAATATAATCGCAACTATTTTGTCTGGTTTAATTTCTTATTGGTTTTTGATATTTATCTAAAATGATCTTTAGACAAATATTCGATAGTGTTTCTAGCACTTATACTTATTTAATTGCATCTGGAAGGGGACGTGAAGCTTTAATAATAGACCCAGTCTTAGAAAAAGTTGATCAGTATATTAATTTGTTAAATCAATTAGATTTAAAATTAGTAAAGGTGATAGATACCCATATTCACGCAGATCATATCTCTGGAATTGCTGAACTAAGAGATAAAACTAATTGTGTAACTGTTATGGGTAATAAAACTCCTGCCGATGTAGTTGCAATGAGAGTATCAGATGAAGAGATAATCAAAATAGATGGAATTGATCTACAAGCTTTATATACTCCTGGTCATACTTCTGAGAGCTTTAGTTTTTTGATGGGTGATAGAGTTTTTACAGGAGATACATTGTTAATTAGAGGCACAGGTAGAACAGATTTTCAAAACGGAGATCCTAAAGACTCTTATAATTCAATATTTAACAAATTATTAAAACTACCTGATCAAACTCTAGTATATCCAGCACATGATTATAAAGGAGAAATGGTAAGCACCATTTTAGAAGAGAGACAATTTAATCCAAGATTACAGGTAAAATCAGTAGAAGAGTACGTGGATATTATGAATAATTTAAATTTACCAGATCCCAAAATGATGGATGTTGCAGTTCCAAGCAATCTTAAGCTGGGCATTGATTTAAACCGTCAAAAAGTAAACAATGGAATTGAGCCAGAGGAGTTTAACAAGATTAAAAAAGAGGAGGACACAGTTCTGATAGATTTAAGAGAACAAAATGAAATAGATAAAGAAGGTAAACTAGATAATAGTAATATAGTCCCATTTCCTTCCATGCATGATTACATTGAAAAAAATAAAGATAGCTTAAAAAATAAAAAAATTCTTTTTTACTGTGCTCATGGACACAGATCTACTTTGGCAGTTCAGATTTCTAAATCATATAATTTTGGTAACTGCTTTCACTTAATTGGTGGGCTAGAAAAATGGAAAAAAAAAGGATTAGAAATTAACTAATGACAGCATCAACTTTTCATTGGTCTTGTAAACATACTTGGAGAAGAAGTGCAAAGAATACAGCATGGTGTCTATTAGGTTGTGCCATCGGAGATTTTGGAACAATTTTATTTTTTCAACTTACACAAATTCCTTTTCCAGTATTAGGTATAATGATTCTAGCAATAATAAACGGTTTAATTACAAGTATAATATTAGAAACAATAATCCTAATGAGACAAGGTTTTGTATTTAATAATGCTTTGAAGACAGCTTCTGGAATGAGTTTGATTTCAATGATTAGCATGGAAGTGATGATGAATTTGACTGACTTTGTTTTAACAGGTGGTGCCATTTTAACTTGGTGGGTTATTCCAATTATGCTGATAGTAGGTTTTTTAACTCCGTGGCCCTATAATTATTGGAGATTAAAAAAATATGGTATTAACTGTCATTAAATCTTAAATAAATCCTGTTTAAATAATAATATAAAGACAAAGCTCTCAAAATCATAAATATCGTAAGAGATATCCATACCCCATCATTTGAAATATAATTTGTAAGAACTAAAGAAATTAACAAATATAAAGATACCGAAAAAAACATAGCATTTCTAATTTCTTTTGTTTGAGAGGCCCCAATGAAAATACCGTCAAATTGATAACAAAAAGACGCAAAAAAAGGCAAGATAATCATCCAAATTGAATAATCTAAACTTAAAGATCTTATTAAATCAATATCAGACATCATATAAATCACATTCTTATGAATAAAATAATAAACAACAGAAATACCCAATCCTGTAACTGAACTTAAAATAAAAGAATTTTTAACAATAGAGCTGAATAAATTTTTATCTTTCTTGCCCAAAGAGTAACCAATAATTCCCTCAGTTGAAAATGCATAAGCATCTAAAATGAATGCTGATAGAAAGACAAGATTAATTAATATCGCGTTAGCAGCAATATACTCTTCTCCAATTTTTGATCCAAGGTATGTGAACCACAAAAAAGAAAAAGTAAGCAATATAGTTCGAATAAAAATATTAAAATTAATATTAAAAATATTTTTTAATTTATTTAGATCAATAATTTCTTTTATTATAAAATTAATTTTTGTGAGCTTGTTTAAATAAAAAAAAGTATAAATTAAAAAAGCAGTAGAGGTAATTATCCCAGAAAAAAGAGTTCCATATGCAACACCTTTAATATTTAAATTGTATTGAGTTACGAGAATTATACTCAATATAATATTTAATATTGAGAAAAATCCTACAGCAATACTTGAAATTTTAGTTTTTTGTAATCCAACAAAGAGACCTGTTATAATATAAAGAGTAAGTTCCCCTGGAGCTGAATAAATTCTAATTTTAAAATATTTCTCATAAAAAATAGTAGTTTGCAAATTTAGATCAAATATTTGTAGACTTATCTTAAGAATTAAATTCTGAGCGAAAAATAAGACAATAGAAAAGATAATTACAAATAACAAATTTCTTAAAATAATATTAATTATTTCTTTGTAGTTTTCAGCTCCATTAGCTTGAGAGACCATACCGACAGTTCCCATTCTTAGAAATCCAAAACTCCAAAAAATCATTGAAAATAAATTTGCTGCAACAGAAGTTGCAGATAAATAAGAAACATTACCTAAGTTACCCATTAAAGACGTATCAATAATTGCCACTAATGGAATTGCAAGGTTAGCAAAAAAAATTGGAATAGATAATTTTAAGATATATCCAATAGATGATTTTTCCATGTCTGATGATTAATTATTATAATATTTTTTTTAATAAATTTTCTTTAAAGAATAATTTATGAATTATTACAGCACTTACATGTAAAGCAACTAAACCAATAAGTACATAGTTTGATATTATATGAATGTTATAAAATTGATCAGCAAGTTCAAAATTGTCTTTTATTTTTATTTCTTTTAAAAAAATCGCTAAAGTTTCACCATTAAATAGTTTCTTCAATATTCCTGAAATAGTTATTGATAAGATTGTGATGTATAACAATAAGTGATTTAGTTTAGCTATAAACCTTTGTCCCATAAAAGTAGCAGGCCCTAACTTTGGAACAGGATTAATTAAATTATTTAGTAACCTAAAAATAATAACATAAAATATCCCAAGACCAATTAATACATGAATATTTTCAATAGTTATTCTTTCTTCACCAAAATCTAAACCAACTAAATAAAAGCCAAGAGGAATTTGAATTAATAGCAAGATTGCACTTAACCAGTGCATTAACTTTGAAATCAGTCCATATTCTGTTAAGGTGTTCTTAACATGCATAACTTATTAAAACATACCAAGAAGATCTTTGGTACAATAATATTATCTTTAATTATGGTGTTTTCTGGCGCATTAGCTAATGCAGAGTTGTCAGTAGAAGATATTATTAAAAGTAGAAAAGCACTATTTAGTAAGAATTATAGTACTGCTAAGAGGGTACAATCTTTTTCTTCAAATGGAGATTTTGATGAAGCGATAGAACTAATGAAAGAAATGAATGAAAATTACATTACTTTGTTAGATCTATTTCCAGAAAATTCTAAAGAAGGATTTAAAACAGAAGCACTACCTATAATTTGGGAAGAAAAAGATACTTTCAACGCATTAATGCAAAAATCTGCTGATGATATGATTAAACTCACTTCTATTATAGAAGATGCAGATGATATCAGAGGAACTCTAGGAAAATTAATGTGGGCGAATTGTAAGGCCTGTCATTCCAAATATAGAAAACAACATTAATAAATTCATATACCCATTTTGGTTAACTAAAATTAATTTTGTTTAATTAATTTAAAATCTAAGTAGTTTCTTTTTTTTATGGATAAAATTCAGTCTCATGCAAAGCTTGTAATTGTTGGCGGTGGTATAATGGGAGTTAGTTTACTCTATCATCTTACAAAAGAAGGATGGAGTGATGTAGTTTTAATTGAAAAAAGCGAACTTACTTCTGGATCAACTTGGCATGCTGCAGGTCAATGTCCTCATATGTTAACGAGTTTAAATCTTGCAAAAATTCATCTTCATTCAACTAACCTTTATAAGTCACTAGAAAAAGAAACTGAACAACCAACAGGATTTCACGAAACGGGAAGTTTAAGGTTAGCATATACCAAAGAGGATCTCGAGTGGTTTGATTATACTAAAGGAATTTTAGATATAGCTGGTTCTCCATGTTCAATTATATCAACAGAAGAAATTCATCAATATCATCCTTTTATAAAGTTAGATGGAATTAAAGGTGCTTTTTTAACTCCAGAAGATGGCTACACAGACCCAACTAGCACAACAAATGCAATGGCTAAAGGAGCAAGAAATGGTGGAGCCAAAATTTATAGAAAAAATAGAGTAACTGATATTGAACAATTGCCTTCAGGAGAGTGGAAAGTAATTACTGAAAAGGGTGATATTGTTTGTGAGCATGTTGTTAATGCTGCAGGAAGTTTTTGTCCAGAAGTAGCACAGATGGTTGGTTTAAAAAATGTTCCAAGTATAAATATGATCCATCAATACTTAGTTACAGAAGCTCATCCTGAAATAGAAAAATTAAGTAAAGAATTACCAGTTGTAAGGGATCCAGACTCTTCTTCTTATCTAAGACAAGAGGGCAAAGGACTTTTAATTGGTCCTTATGAAAAAGATGTGGCAGCTTGGGCTTTAGATGGAATGGATTGGAAATTTGATATGGAGTTGTTGGATCCAGATCTTGATAGAATTGCAGAACATTTAGAAAAAGGAATGGATCGTATTCCACAGTTTAAAGATGTAGGTATTAAAAGAATTATATGTGGTCCTATTACACATACTCCTGATGATAATTTTTTAGCTGGTCCTGCACCTGGACTTAAAAATTTTTGGATGTTTTGTGCAGCAAGTATTGGAATTGCTCATGGAGGGGGAGCTGGAAAATATATGGCTCAGTGGATTGTGCATGGTGACTCAGAAATAAATATGATGGAATTTGAACCAAGAAGATACATGAGTTGGGTTGATAAAAATTATTCAGTTGAAAAATCAAAAGAGCAATATCGAAGAATGTATGTAACTCCGATGCCTAATGATGTTGTAGAGGTTGGAAGACCAATGAAAACAACACCAATTTATCAAAAGTTGAAAGAAAAAGGTGCTGAATATTTTGAGTTATATGGATGGGAAAAACCAGCTTGGTTTAATAAAGATAATATTAAAGAAGAATTAAGTTATAAAAGAAATAATTTATTTCCTATAATTCAAAAAGAATGTCTGCATGTTCATAACAATGTAGGCTTGATAGATCTATCAACTTTTTCAAAATATGAAATTACTGGAGAAGATAGTTATAACTTTTTAGAAAGACTTTGTGTTAATAGAGTTCCAAAAAAAGATGGAAGTATTGTTTTAACTCATCTTTTAAATGATATTGGAAGAATTCAAACTGAACTAACTTTAACTAAATTAAAAGATAACCATTATTACGCATTATCAGGTGCAGTATCAGAAATTAGAGATTTGGATTGGCTAAATCAGAATAAAAAAGAAAACGAAAAAGTTGAAATTAAAAATATAACTTTAGACAAAGGTGTAATTGGTATTATAGGACCAAAATCTAGAATGGTTTTACAAAAATTAACAGATACAGATTTAGGAAATGAAAATTTCCCTTGGTTAAAAAGTAAGGAAATAAGTTTAGGTAACATTACTGTAGGAGCTTTAAGAGTAAACTATATGGGTGAACTAGGTTGGGAACTGCATCATGACTTTAAAGACATGGAAAAACTATATGAGTTATTAAGTGATGCTGGTAAGGAATTTGATATTATAGATTTTGGAGCTCATGCAATGAATTCTATGAGAATTGAGAAGGGATACAGAGGTTGGGGGTCAGAATTAACTCCAGAAATTAGTGTAGTTGAAGCAGGCTTGGAAAGATTTTTTAATATTGAAAAAAAATCTGAATTTAAAGGGTCAAAAATTGTATCAAATTTAATAAAAAATGGCCCAAAAATTAAACTAGTTTATATGGAAGTTGATGCTGTAGATGCAGATGCTCATGGAAATGAACCAATTTACTCTAATAACAATATAGTTGGTCTTACAACATCAGGAGCTTATGGGTATAGAGTAAACAAAAGTTTAGCCTTTGGATATGTTGAAACTAAATTTGCAAAAGTTGGAAATGAGTTTTTGATTAAAATCCAAGGAAAAGATGTTAAATCAAAAGTTATTGACGAACCTGCTTTTGATTCAAATAACGATAGGCTAAAGTCTTAAAATAAACCATGCTTCCAGTATCAGTAACAGATCATATAGAGGAATACGTTTCTCAAGAGATATATGTTCAAGTTGCAATAATTAAGGGTAAAGAAAAAATTTCTACAGACTCAGCAATCAAAAAATATTTTGTTAGTAATCATTTTAAAGAATTAAGTTTAGGAAAACCTTACGATCATTTTATTGATGGTTTAAGAGACAAATGTTTGGGCAAATTAAAAAATTCTCCTATGAGAAATACAGAAACTGATGATGAAACAATTATAATTTTACAAAAAAAATTAAAGGAATTAAGTGAAGTGGAATTAGAGGATACTTACTGGGAAATAGAAACTGGAGAATTTTTTTCAGGTGAGCAAATTAAAGAGTTAGAAAAAGATCGAGATAAACTAATTACAAAATTAAACTCAAGAGATGAAAATGAAGTTGTAAAAACAATTTTTAAATTTTGTGAAAATTATGAAAAGTTGTGTGAAAAAAAATATCCAGAAGCACCACTTCCGCTAGAAATATTAAAGTCTAAAAATTAATTTTTTTAAGGGTTCGCTCTTTAGTTGATACCTAAAGAGCTCCCTTTTTATCGCCTCTTTGGCATTAAATCCAAACGGATTTTATTATTTTAAGTTTTTTTATATCTAAAGATCTTCAGCTAAGTATCAGGTGGTAGCAATTTTAACATAAACCTCCTTCATATAAAAAGGTAATTATATCAAAATTATTTTCAATAAATTTATTTGCATTTAGTGCAAATATATAAGTTGAATACAACCTACTGCTTTAGTAGATTCCCGATATCTTATTTAACTTCCTTCAATTATTTTTTATTAATTAATTCACTAATAAAGTTTTCTCCATAACCATCATCAACAGCTTTTTGAAAATAATTTTTATTTAGTTCAGCAACTTTTTCAGCTTCAGGAAAATCTTTTAAAAGATCCTGAATGTAAGTTAAATCTTTAACAGAGTTACTTGCAGTAAATTTAAATCCTGTGTAATCACCTTTAAGTAAATTATCAAAAACTCTGTTCAGAGCCGCAGAGTTTCCAGATCCTAGCTTTGCAACATCAAAGACTTTTTTTAGATCTAATCCTAATCCTGTAGCGCATTTAGCTAAATGATTTACTAATGCTCCATTTCCTAAAGATAAAAAATTATTTAAAAGTTTTGATTTTGCACCCATACCTACTGGACCAAAATGAAAATAATCTTTACAAAATATATTAAAATAAGGCTCTGCTATTTTAAAATTCTCATCTGACGCTCCGACAATACCTCCTAAAACACCTTCTTCTGCTTGAACAGGCCCTCCCATTACTGGGCATTCAACATAGTTAATATTATTTGATTTAAAAATTGCCTCAGTTTCAATAGAGCCAGTTTTATTGTGAGTAGTAATATCAATCACAATTGTTTTATCATTTAATATATCAGATAATTTTTCTGAAATAGATTTTGCAATAGGTGTGTTGGTGACACACATAAATAAAGCATCTAAATTTTTAGACGCAAAATCTTCAAATGACTTAACTTCTTCAGCTCCCTCACTTACTATCTTTTCAATAGGTTTACGATTTTTGTTAGCAATTACAAAAAGATTATTTTTGTGCTTAATGATGTTTTTAGCAATTCCATAACCCATATAACCAACACCAATAAAACCAATATTTTTCATCCAACCTCCTAATTTAACTTTTTTTACCTTCAGTTCTTATAAATAATAAACCAAATATTATTACACCTACAACACCCACAATCTTATTTACATCAAAAGGTACACCAAAAATGAAAAAATTAAAAATTGTAGACCAAACTAATTGAGAATATTGAAAATTTGTTACAAAAGATAAATTTGATAATTGAATTGCATATATAATTAAAGAGTGGCTCACAAAGCCTGCAATACCAAGCAGTGCTAAGTATAACCAAAAAATATTATTACTTAATGGTTCCCAGTTAAAAAAAATATAAATACTAAATATTATTGCTCCTAAAATAGAAGTATAAAATATTGCTGCAAATGGATCGTTATCACTTGATACAACTTTTGTAAAAAATTGGTAAAGCGCCCAACATATAGGTGGAACGATTGGAAAAATTAAATCTACACTAAATATTTTCATGCTAGGACTTAAAGAATAAACAATTGAACTGAAACTAAGAAGCATCAAAAGAATTCCTTTAAAAGTCAAAATATCTTTTAAAAAATAAGCAGAAAGTAAAGCAACGATTAATGGGGCTGTAAAGAAAACTACATAAATATCTACTAGGTCAAACTTTTGAAGAGAAAAAAACATAAACGATGTAGCTGTCACCATTAATGTTGATCTAATTATTTGAACTTTAAAATTTTTTTTTAAGTTTACTTTCGGCTTAAATATTAAAAAAAATACAATTAAAGATACTAAATGAAAAAAAAATCTTCCCCAAATAGCCTGTGTAACAGGCATGACTGTTCCCAGGTATTTTGCAGTAGAGTCCATACAAACAAACATAAAGAATCCGCCAGCTGCTAATAAAATTACGTTTAATAAAGATGTTTGATTTTGCACTTTAGGAAATTTTTTACATTACAACGCCTACTTGCCAAGGATTAAACTCCTCGTCACCGTAGCCATTGATTTCACTCTTAGATTTATTTCCTGATGCAGTATTTACTACTAATTCAAATATTTTTTGACCAACTTCTTCAACTTTTTCTTTTCCTTCAGCTATTGTTCCACAATTAATATCCATATCTTCTGACATTCTTTCAAACATTGCTGAATTAGTTGAGAGTTTTAAACTTGGTACTGGTTTACATCCAAAACAAGATCCTCTTCCAGTTGTAAAACAAATTACATTTGCACCTGATGCAACTTGCCCTGTAACAGATACTGGATCATATCCAGGTGAATCCATAAAATTGAAACCTTTATTTTTAAGAGGTTCAGCATAATTCAATACATCTTGTAAAATTGAGTTTCCACCTTTAGCAACTGCTCCTAAAGATTTTTCTAAAATAGTTGTAAGTCCACCTTTTTTATTTCCAGGTGCAGGGTTATTATCCATAGAACTATTATTTATTGATGTATAATGTCTCCACCATTCAATTCTTTTTATTAATTTATCTGCAGTTTGTTGTGAATTAGCTCTGTTAATTAATAAATGTTCTGCTCCATAAATTTCTGGAGTTTCAGATAAAATTGAACTTCCACCTTTTTTAACTAAAAGATCCGCAGCGACTCCTAATGCAGGATTAGCTGTAATTCCTGAATAACCATCAGATCCTCCACATTGTAAGGCTAAAGTTAAATGACTAACAGGCTGAGATGTTCTTTGAACATTATTTGCTTCAGATAAAAGATTTTTTATTTGAGATAATACTTTATCAACAATTTTTTTAGTTCCACCTTCATCTTGGATAGTTAAGAAGTGAATTCTATTGTGTTTTTTAAGAGACTCATCAAATAAACTTACCTGAGCACATTCACAACCTAAACCTATAACAAAAACATGAGAAAAATTTGGATGATTTTTAAAACCATCAATCGTTCTTTGAAAAATTTGCATTCCCTCACTTTCAGTATTCATTCCACATCCTGTTGAGTGAGTAATAGGCACAATTCCATCTATATTTGGATAATCTTTTAAAATTTCTGAATATTTTATTTTTTCAACAATCATTTTAGTAACTGTTGCAGAGCAATTAACAGTACTAACTATTCCAATATAATTTCTTGTAGCTACTTGGCCGTTATCTCTTAATATTCCATTGAAAAAAGTGTCTGCTTTTTCTTCAATATTATTTGATTTATCAGTTACTTTGAAATCTCTTTTAAATTCTCTAAATTCTAAATTATGAGAGTGAACATGTTCTCCAGGTTTAATATCATTTAAAGCAAATCCAATAATTTGATCATATTTAATAATAGGATCACCTTTTTTAATCTCTTTTAAACATACTTTGTGACCAAAAGGGATTGGATCCAACGTACTTATATTATGTCCTTCAATTTTTGTTTTTTCTGGTATGATAAATTGACTTACGCCAACATTGTCATTGCCATTTAAAACTATTAGATTATTCATAAATTTATTATATAACCAATAACTTAAACAAACCATTATATTAATTATGCCTAAAAAAAGAAAAAAGAGTTTCCGAAGTCAACAGTGGTTCAATAATCCAAAAAACCCTGACATGACGGCTTTATATTTAGAAAGGTACTTAAATTATGGTCTTACAAGAAAAGAATTGCAATCTGGAAATCCAATTATAGGTATTGCTCAATCAGGCAGTGATCTTTCTCCATGTAACAGACATTTTATGTCTTTAACAAAAAGAATTAAAGATGGGATCAGAAGAGCTGGAGGAATTCCAATGGAATTTCCAACTCATCCTATTCAAGAAACTGGAAAAAGACCAACAGCTATGTTGGACAGAAATCTATCTTATTTATCTTTGGTAGAAGTTTTGTATGGTTATCCAATCGATGGAGTTATTTTAACTACAGGGTGTGATAAAACTACTCCTGCAGCATTAATGGCAGCAGCCACAGTTAATATTCCCGCAATAGTTCTTTCAGGTGGCCCAATGTTAGATGGAGTTTACAAAGGAAAACTTGCTGGATCTGGATTAGTAGTTTGGGAAGCTAGAAAAATGTTAGCTAAGGGAGAAATTAAATACGAAGAATTTATGGACATGGTTGCATCTTCTGCGCCAAGCGCTGGTCATTGCAATACTATGGGAACAGCATCTTCTATGAATTCAGTTGCAGAAGCTTTAGGCATGTCCCTACCTGGAGGAGCTGTAATTCCTGCACCTTACAGAGAAAGAGAACAGATTTCATATGAAACAGGACAAAGAATTGTTGGAATGGTTCATGAAGATTTAACACCTTCAAAAATAATGACACGTAAAGCTTTTGAAAACGCAGTAGTTGTTGCAAGTGCAATAGGTGGATCAAGTAACTGCACCACACATTTAAGTGCAATAGCTAAACACATGGGAATTAAGTTTGATTTATCTGATTGGCAAAAATTAGGTCACGATATTCCTTTGCTAGTGAACTGTCAGCCAGCTGGCGAATATTTAATGGAAAGTTTTCACAGAGCAGGTGCAATACCAGCTGTTATGAAAGAATTAATTAAGAATAAAAAAATTCACACCAATATAAAGACTGTAACTGGAAAGACAGTTGGTGAAAATTTGAAAAAGAAAATTGATGTAGATAGCAAAGTAATCAAAACATTTAAAAATGCTTTAACAGAAAAAGCTGGTTTCTTAGTTATGAGAAGTAATTTCTTCTCATCTGCAATCATGAAAACATCAGTAATTAGTAAAGAATTTAGAGATCAATATCTGTCAAATCCTAAACACCCTAATGCATTTGAGTGTAAAGCGATCGTTTTTGAAGGTCCTGAAGATTACCATAAAAGACTTAATGATAAGAAATTAAAAATTGATGAGAACTCAATATTAATTGTTAGAGGATGTGGTCCAGTAGGTTACCCTGGTTCTGCAGAAGTTGTGAACATGCAACCACCTGACAGGTTGTTAAAAAAAGGTATTAGACATCTACCTACTTTAGGAGATGGAAGACAAAGTGGAACATCTGAAAGTCCTTCTATACTTCATGTATCTCCAGAGTCTGCAGTTGGAGGAGATTTAGGAATAGTCAAAACAGGTGATAAAATTAAAATTGATCTAAATAAAAGAAGAGTTGATTTACTAATTTCTCAGGCTGAGTTTAAGAAGCGAAGAAAAAATAAAAAGAAATTTAAAGCAAATAATCAAACACCTTGGCAAGAAATATTTAGAAATACAGTAGGTCAATTAGATGATGGTGCTTGTATTAATTCTAGAGGAAAATACTTGGATGTATCTCATACAAAAGGTTTACCTAGAGATTCACATTAAATGAAACCTAAGATATTAGTTTCTAGAAAAATTTCAGATTTAGCAGAAGAAAAATTAAGCAAAGAATTTGATGTAACATTAAATCCAAAAGACGAACCAATTCCTGAAAGCGAGTTAATTAAGATAATAAACGACTATGATGGGATGATTTCTACAGGGTTTGATAAAATTGGAGAAAATTTTTTCAATAATCTAAATGGTAAATTAAAAATCATTGCTCAGGTAGGAGTAGGGTACGATAATATTTCTGTTAACTCTGCTTTAGAAAAAAAAATAAAAGTTACCAATACACCTAACGTATTAAACGAAGCTGTTGCAGAGCTAACTATTCTTTTAATATTAGCTGCCTCAAGAAGAATTGGTGAAGCTTATAATTTAGTAAGAACTGATAATTGGAAAAATCAAAAACCTGACTTAACTAAATTTATGATTGGTAACTCAGTTACTGGCAAAACTTTAGGTATTATTGGTATGGGACGAATAGGAAGAATGGCTGCTAAAAGTGCAAAAGCATTTGGCATGAAAATAATTTATTATAATAGAAACAAGTTGTCTGCAGATTTAGAGGATGGTGCAAAATATTATTCAGATTTAAATTCAATGTTACCAAATTGCGATTTTGTAAGTATACACACACCAGCTACCGCAGAAACAAAATACATTCTTAATAAAGATACAATAAGCTTATTACCCAAACATGCAGTTGTTATAAACACATCAAGAGGTTCAACAATAGATGACGATGCATTAATTGATGCACTAGAAAATAAAAAAATTTATGCAGCCGGTTTAGATGTTTTCAACAATGAACCAAATTTAGATAACAGATATTTAAAACTAGATAACTGTTTTGTACTTCCTCATGTAGGTAGTGCGACACATGAAACACGTCTTGCAATGAGTATGATGGCAGTTGATAATATTTACTGTTTTTTCAATAAAAAACCTTTGATTTCAGAGGTAGTTTAGAACAATTCTATTCTCTGTGTTTATAAAATATATATAATTTCTATATATAATAACTAAACTGATTTAATTGAAATAGAAAATCTTTTATGATTAACTTTCAAAAAACATAAACGAGAGGAAGATAATGTTTAAATTAATATCTAAAACTTTAGCAGCGGTGGCTATGGTTTCAGTTGCTTTATTTGGCTCTGCAAATGCAAAGACTTTAAAGATTGAAACTCACTTTACTGCTAGCTCACCAAATGGTGAAGTTGCGGCTCAGTTCGCAAAAAATGTAGAGAAGTTTTCTGGTGGAAGCTTGAAAATTGAAATGTTCTACTCATCTTCAGTAACAGGTAAATCTGCTGAGGTATTTAACTCTGCACAAACTGGAATTATCGATTGTGATATGACTGGTGCTGGTTACCAAACTGGTAAAAATGCAGCGTTCCAATTCGCAGGTGATGTAATGGGTGGATACGATAACCCATACCAACAATATGAATTCTTGAACTACCCAGGTGCTCAAGATGCTGTTGATGCATTATACAACAAATATGGAATGACTTTAATTGGTTGGTGGATACCAGGACATGAGTCTTTAATATCTAGCAGACCAATTCCAGATGTTGCTTCATTGAAAGACTTTAAATTTAGATCACCTCCAGGAATGGAAAGTATGATCTTTACAACTTTAGGTGCGAAACCAATCGTTATGGACTTTGGTGAAGTACCTACAGCTTTACAAACTGGTCTAATCGATGGTGCTGACTATTCATCTTTAGCAACTAACTATGCTGGTGGACACTATGAGCAAAACAAATATGCTACATATCCAGGTTTCCACTCTATGCCGGCTGACCACTTAGCTTGTAACACAAAAGTATGGAACAAGTTAAAGCCTCATGAGCAAGGTGCTATGAAAGCAGGAATAGAAATCGCTGGAAGAACTATTACTAGCTTAGTTGAGAGAAAAAACGCTGAAGCTGTTAAAGCTTTAAATGAAATGGGCGTTACTCTTCATGACTGGTCTAGAGAAGATAGACTTAAATTCAGAACAGCTGCACTTGCTGCTTGGGAAGAATGGAAGACTAAATCTCCAGAAGCTGCGGCTTTAATCGAAATACACAAAGCTTACATGAAAGCTAATGGTATTATGTAATAAATAATTTTTGAAGGGCCTGAAAAGGCCCTTCGAATAAAATCTAAAATTTTTACTCAATGATAGATAAAGAGTTACAAGAACAAAACGAAAAAGTAGCGAGTAAAGATGATTTTCCAATTAATTGGATTGATAGAGTTTCCTTATTTTTAAGTCACACAATAAAATATTTAATTCCTGTAATTGTAATTGTGATGATGTATGAAATTTTTATGCGATATGTTTTATTTAAGCCAACTTTATGGGCTAATGAGTTATGTTTGTGGCTTGCAGGTGTTTGCTATTTAGTTGGTGGAATATATGCAACAAGATTAAGAAGCCATATTAGAATAGTTTTACTTTACGACTGGGTTGGAAGACCAACTCAAAGAATTTTTGACTTAATTAGTACTATAATTATTGTTCTTTTTGCTACAGCAGTAATTTATGGTGGATGGGAAGATGCACACAGATCTTTCACTACCTGGGAGAGATTTGCAACTTATTGGGATCCTCCAATTCCAGCTACAATGAAACCACTTACACTTTTATGTGTATTTCTTATAGCAGTTCAATCTGTAAATAACCTAATCATTGATTGGAGAAATCCAAAAGAGAAACAATACGACCCTTCTAAAGAATTAAAGTAAGATGGAATTTGAAATAGGAACACTCTCGATAATATTAATAGTTGGATTATTAGCACTGATATCTATTGGTGTTCCGATGGGATTTGCATCAGGTTTCATGGGTGCAGTACTAGTATTTTTATACATAGGTGAGCATGCATTAGGAATATTGCTTTCAAGGTATTATTCACTGGTTGTTACTTATTCATTTTTGTCAGTGCCTTTATTTATCTTTATGGCCTCCTTGCTCGAACGCTCGAATATTGCACGAGATCTTTATGATGCTTTAAACGCGTGGTTAAGAAAAACTAGAGGTGGAGTAGGTGTAGTTACTGCAATCATGGCAACCATCATGGCTGCAATGAGTGGAATTATTGGAGGAGAAATAGTTTTATTAGGATTAATTGCATTACCACAAATGTTAAGACTTAAATATGATCAAGACATGTCTATTGGTATTATTTGTGCATCTGGATCTTTAGGAACAATGATACCTCCATCAATTGTTTTAATTATTTATGGATTAACAACAGAGACTTCTATTACGATGTTATTCCAAGAAGCAATTGTTCCGGGTTTAATGATCTCAGGTTTAATTATTACATACATTCTTATTAGAACAAGATTACAGCCTCATTTAGCTCCATTAAGTGATGAGCCGGCTTTAACTTTAAAAGAAAAAATGTCTTACCTACCAGGTCTACTTCCTCCAATTGGAATTGTAATTATTGTATTAGGTTCAATTTATTCTGGAATGACTGGTATCACTGAAGCTGCAGGAATGGGTGTTGTTGCTACTTTGATTATTATTTTTGCAAGAAAAGAACTGACATGGTTTTTATTTAAAGATGCATTAACACGAACTTTTAAAGCATCTGGAACCATTTTAACAATTACTTTTGGTGCAACAGTTTTAGCAGGAGCTTATTCTCTTGCTGGTGGACCGAAATATGTAGCAGAAACAATTTTAGCGTATGATTTGAAACCAATGTATTTAATTTTCATGATGCAGATTATGTTCTTAATCATGGGAGCATTTATGGACTGGGTTGGAATTGTATTATTAGCAATGCCAGTATTTTTACCAATTGTAATTGCACTTGGTTTTGATCCTATTTGGTTTGGAATATTATTCTGTGTAAATATGCAGGTTTCATTTTTAAGTCCACCATTTGGGCCCGCCGCTTTCTATTTAAAATCGGTTGCTCCTCCACACATATCTTTAACAGATATCTTTAGAGGTTTTGCTCCATTTATAGTAATTCAGTTAATTGTATTAGCATGTGTTATGTTCTTCCCTGAAGCAATGACACAAAATTTCCACGAGTTTAAACCAAAACCATGATAACAATTGGATTTATTGGAACAGGCCTAATGGGCCTTCCAATGGCTAAAAATATATTAAAATCTGGATTTAAATTAAAAGCCTTTAATAGATCAATAGAAAAAGCAGAACCACTAAAAGAGTTTGGTGCAGAAATTTCAAAAACAATAAGCGATGTAGTTAAGGATAGTGATTTTGTCATTACCATGTTAACTGATGATAGTGCTGTAGATGCAATAACCTCTAGTTCAGATTTTCTAGACAATTTAAAATCAAGCTCAACAGTCATTGATATGAGTTCTGTAAAACCCACAACAGCAACAAAACATGGAACTAATTTAAAATCAAAAAATGTAAATTATTTAGATGCACCAGTTTCAGGAGGAACAATCGGAGCAGAAGAAGCTTCACTAGCCATCATGGTTGGTGGTGATCAAAGTGTTTTTGATAATTCTGAAAAAATTTTAAAAGCAATGGGGAACCCAACATTAGTTGGACCTATTGGAAGTGGACAAGTATCAAAACTAGCAAACCAAATTGTTGTTGGAGTTACAATAGGAGCTGTTGCAGAAGCCATAACATTATGTGAAAAAGCTGGAGCAGATCCAAATAAATTAATCAAAGCTCTTTCAGGTGGATGGGCGGATAGTAAAATACTTCAAACACATGGAAAAAGAATGATTGATAAAGATTTTAGCCCTAAGGGTAAGACCTATACTCATTTGAAAGATATGAACAACATTTTAGAATGTGCAAATTCTTATAATACTCATTTACCTATTTCAAATTTAGTTAAAGAAATGTATAAGACCTTAGTTGATAATGGTCATGGTAACACTGATCACAGTTCACTTTATAACGAGATTGAAAGGATAAATAAAAAATGAGTGGAAGACTTAATGGCAAACAAATTGTTGTAACAGCAGCAGGACAAGGAATTGGAAAAGCAACAGCAATTGCATTTCATAAAGAAGGAGCTCATGTAACGGCTACAGATTTAAACGATAAAACTTTAGCAGAATTAAATAAAGAATATCCAGATATTAAAGTTACCAAATTAGACTCAACTGATAACAACGCTATCTTAGAATTTACTAAAACTCTTGATAAAGTAGATGTATTATTTAATGCAGTTGGATTTGTTCACCATGGAACAATTCTTGAATGTGATGAAAAAGATTGGGATTTCTCATCAAATGTGAATGTGAAATCAATGTATTTTATGTGTAAGGCGATATTACCATTGATGGTAAAACAAAATGGTGGAAGCATAATTAATGTATCTTCATGTGCTTCAAGTTTAAAAGGTTTTCCAAACAGATTTGTCTACGGAACAACAAAGGGCGCTGTAATAGGTTTAACTAAAGCAATTGCTGCTGACTTTGTAAAACAAAATATCAGATGTAATTCAATTGCTCCTGGAACAGTTTTCTCACCATCTTGGCAAGACAGAGTAAACCAGAGCCCAGATCCAGTTCAGGCAAAAAAAGATTTTATTGCAAGACAACCAATGGGAAGATTAGGAACTGCAGAAGAGATTGCTGCAGTTGCTGTTTATCTCGCAAGTGATGATGCAACATTTACAACAGGAACTACAATTTCTGTTGATGGTGGAATTTCAATATAATTTAATAACAAAAGGACAATTATGAAATTATTAAGAGTAGGTCAAAAAGGACAAGAAAAACCAGCAGCTTTAGACAAAGATGGTAAAATTAGAGATATTAGTTCACATATTTCAGATTTAAATCCTGATCATTTAAATTTTGAAACTATTTCAAAATTACAAGGCGCTGATTTAGCAAGTCTTCCAGAAATATCTTCAAGTGAAAGAATTGGTTCATGTATTACAAAACCAGGAAAATTTATTGCAATTGGTTTAAACTTTTCAGATCACGCTGCTGAAACAGGAGCAGAAGTTCCATCTGAGCCAATTACTTTTATGAAAGCAACAAGTTGTATCAATGGTCCTAACGATGATATCGAAATTGTGTCTGGTTCAAAAAAATTAGACTGGGAAGTAGAATTAGGAATTGTAATTGGAAAACATACAAAACATATTTCAGAAGCTCAATCACAAGATCACATCTTAGGATATTGTTTAGTAAACGATATTAGTGAAAGAGAATGGCAAATAGAAAAAATGGGTCAATGGGTAAAAGGAAAATCTCATGACACGTATGGACCAATTGGACCTTACTTGGTAACTAAAGATGAAATTGCTGACATCAATAATTTAAAAATGAGTTTGGATGTTAACGGTCAAAGAATGCAGACTGGAAATACTAATACTATGATCTTTAATGTTAACGTTATTGTATCTTATTTAAGTAAATTTATGTCATTACAGCCAGGTGATATAATTACAACTGGTACACCTCCAGGAGTTGGTATGGGAATGAAACCACAACAATTCTTGAAAGCTGGTGATACAATGAGATTATCAATTGAAAATTTAGGAGAGCAAAACTCTAAAGTAGTTGCTTTATAATCTTTTGTGAAAATAACTTCTATTAAAAGTCATGTACTTAAATATGAGTTAGAGAAAGAACTAGGTTATTCACAACAATATTATAAACACCGAACAGCCCATTTGATTGAAGTACAAACTGACGAAGGCATTACGGGATGGGGTGAATGTTTTGGTCCAGGTAATATTGCTTTAGCCAATAAGTTCATTGTTGAAAAGGTAATTCAGCCTTTAATAATAGGCGAGGATCCTTTGAATAAAGAACATATCTGGCAAAAAGTTTACAATCTTTTAAGAGATAGTGGTCAAAAAGGAATGCCAATACAAGCTTTGTCAGGAGTTGACATAGCACTATGGGATATCTTAGGAAAAAAAACAAACTCTCCTCTTTACCAACTTGTTGGTGGGAAATGTAATAATGAAGTTCCTGTTTATGGATATGGAATGATGTTACAAAAAAAATCAGTGGATGAACTAATTCCGTTGTTTGAAGAAGAAGCTAAACAGATTAAATCAAAAAACTTTAAAGCAATGAAAATGAAGGTTGGATTAGGTCCAAAAGAAGATTTAAAGTTGGTTCAAGCAGTTAGAAATTCTATAGGTAAAGATTTCAAATTAATGGTGGATGCTAACCATGCTTATAATCTGAAAGATGCTCTTTATGTTGGAAAAGGACTTGATGAACTAGATGTTTATTGGTTTGAAGAACCTGTCGCTCCTGAAGATTACAACGGTTACCGAGAATTAAAAAAAAATATATCAACCAGTGTTGCTGGAGGTGAAGCAGAATTTACAAAGTATGGATGGAATAAATTAATTACCAATAATTGTATTGATATAGCTCAACCAGAAGTATGTGGGTTAGGAGGTATTACAGAATATTTGAAAGTCGCAGCCTTGGCGCAGGCTAACTTTGTTCCTGTAATTAATCATGTTTGGGGATCTGCTGTAAGTATAGCGGTAAATCTTCATTTATTGACTGCGCAACCAGATATGCCAGGGGGACTATTCCCAACAAAAACTATGCTAGAATTTGATACAACAGAGAAAAATATCTTTATTACAGATCTACCAAAAGAAAATTTTTCAATTTTAGATCAAGTTAAAAACAATAATGGATTTGCATCAGTGACAGACAATGTAGGTATTGGTATAAATCCTAATGAGGACTTTATTAAGGAGTTTGAAGTAAATGAATAAAATTAAAACTACAGAGCCAAAACCTATTTGGAAAATAAGATGTACTTTAGGCGAAGGAACACTTTGGGTTAAAGAACACAACTCAATTTATTTTGTTGATATAAAGAAAAAGAAAATTTGTTCTTTAAATATTAAAAATAAAAAAAAGAAAATATTTAAAGTAAATAAAGAAGTAGGTTTCATTGCTCATGTAAGAGATCATATATTTATTTTAGGATTGCAGGGTGAAATAAGAATTCAAAATTTAAAATCAAAAAAAGTTTTAAAATCGATACCTATAGAACCTAAATTAAAATTGAATAGAATAAACGACGGTAAAACAGATCCTGCTGGAAATCTTTGGTTTGGAACTATGGATAACTTAGAGAGAAAAATTGAAAAAGGATCTTTGTATAAATTAGATAAAAATCTAAAATTAACAAGAGTTGATAAAAATTATAGAATTACAAATGGCCCAGCATTTATTGATCAATATAATTTTTACCACACAGATAGTCCTAAAAAAACAATCTATAAAATTAAGATTAATAAAAATAATAAAATAATTAGTAAAAAAATATTTAAAAAATTATCTTTAGACGAAGGTTCACCAGATGGAATGACTGTAGATAGGAATAAAAATTTGTGGGTTGCACATTTTCGTGGGGCATGTGTCTCAGTATTTAATAGTAGAGCAAAATTAATTCACAGAATTAAGTTTCCAGCCAAAAATATTACTAATTGTGCGTTTGGTGGTAAGAATAATCAAGAACTGTACGTTTCAACAGCTACAAAAGGAATGGACAAGGCTGATTTGCGAAAATTTAGATATTCAGGATTCTTTTTTGGTGTAAAAACAAACACAAAAGGAGTTTTACAAAAAAAATTTATTTTAAGCAATGAAGCAGAGAGATCTTTACTATGAACGAATACCTACTAAGCTTTTAAGAGAAGATATAAGATTATTAGGAACTTTTCTTGGAAGAGTAATCAAAGATCAAGAAGGCACAAAATTTTTTAATATTGTTGAGCGATTAAGATTATTATCTAAAAATACCTTGTTAGATAAAAATAAAAGTAAAGTATTTTCCAAAATTTCAAAAGACATAAGAAAGCTTTCACCTGAAATTACTTTTAAGGTCACTAGAGCTTTTTCGCATATTCTAAATTTAATGAATTTAGCTGAGTCGTTAGATGCATCTAGAAAACTTAATGAATACGATAATCCATATTTTAAGAACAAAAAACAAAATCTATTTATTGAGGATATTATTAATAATCTATTTAAAAATAGAAAAATCTCTGACAAAAAAATTTATGATCAGGCAACAAAACTTGATATTGGAATAGTTCTCACCGCACATCCAACAGAAGTTAAGAGAAGAACACTAATTCAAAAATACGCAAATTTAACCACCTTGATGGAACAACGTCATCTTTATAAAAAATACCCCGCAAAGATTATTGAAATAAATCGAAAATTATATTCGGAGATAGCCATTATTTGGAAAACTGATGAATTAAAAAGAACCAAACCATCACCACTTGATGAAGCTAGATGGGGCTTGGCTGTAATAGAAGATAGTTTATGGGATACAATTCCAAGAGTTTACAAAAGATTGAATGATATTTTTAGGAAAAATCTAAATAAAGATCTTCCTAGAAATTTTAATCCTATTCAATTTGGTTCCTGGATGGGTGGTGATAGAGATGGAAATCCAAATGTTACATCTGAAGTAACAAAAAAAGTGATTTTATTTTCAAGATGGCAAGCTGCAAAGTTATACGAAAGAGAACTTACAAAATTAATTCAAGATTTATCAATGGAAGAATGTTCTAATAAAATCAAAAAAGTTACTGGAAATAGTTTTGAACCTTACAGAGTTTATTTAAGACCTTTAAGAGACAAAGTAAGAAGAACACATCAGTTAATTGAAGCACATATAAATTATAATAAGCCATTAGATGAAAATAAATTACTAAAAGATAAGTACGAAATCATAAATCCATTAAGAGAAGTTAGAACTTCCTTAAACATGAACAAAGGTCAACATATTGCAAATGCAGATTTGTTAGATTTGATAAGAAGAGTTAGATGTTTTGGAATAAATTTAGCAAGATTAGATATCAGACAAGAGTCTGATAGACATGAAAAACTTTTAAATGAAATATTTAAAAAGAAAAATAAAATTAATTATTCACAATTACCTGAAGAAAAGAAAATTGAATTACTTAATAAATCAATAAAACAAAAAAAATCTTTTGTTAATAAAATTAATTTAAGGGACAAAGAGAATTTAGAAGTTTGGAAAACATTTAAACAAATATCTAAAGAGCCAGAGCAATGTATGGGCGCGTATGTGATTTCAATGACTTCAAAAGCATCTGATATTTTATCTGTTTATTTATTGCAATTACAGGCCGAAACAAAGAATTTGTTAAGAGTAGTACCACTTTTTGAAACTTTAGATGATTTAAAGAATGCCAATGGTGTTATGCAAAATTTATTTAAACTTCCTTGGTACAGAAAAATGATAAACTCAAAACAAGAAGTAATGATTGGATATTCAGACTCTAGTAAAGATGCAGGAAAACTATCTGCAAGTTGGCATCAATACAAACTTCAAGAAGAACTTAGAAATTTAGCTAAAAAATATAAAATAGATCTTGTATTTTTTCATGGAAGAGGAGGATCTCCAGGAAGAGGAGGAGGACCAATTCAGGCAACTCTTAAATCTCAACCATCTGGAACAGTAAATGGAAAAATTAGAATTACTGATCAAGGAGAGGTGATACAGCAAAAATATGGATATAAGCCTTTAGCTGAATACAATCTATGTAGTTATATTGGAGCAGTAATGGAGGCTACTTTAAATCCACCTCCTAGATCAAAACCAAATTGGCGAGAGCTTATTCAAAAAATGTCTGAGATTTCTACATCTGCTTACAGAAAGTATTTAAATCAAAGTGAAGATTTTATTAGATATTTTAAAACTGTTACTCCACATAAATCTCTTGGAAAACTTGCAATTGGTTCAAGACCCACCAAGAGAAAAAATGTTGATAATATTCAAAGTTTAAGAGCTATCCCTTGGGTATTTGCTTGGACGCAAATTAGACTAATGCTTCCTGCTTGGCTCGGTACAACTGAGGCTTTGAGATATGGATCAATTAAAAAATTTAAAAAAACTATGACAGACATGGAGAGGAACTGGCCTTATTTTGTATCAACAATGGATATTTTGGACATGGTGATTTCAAAGGTTGATCCTGAAATATCAGTAATTTATGAAAATAATTTAGCTGACAAATCTTTGATAAGAATTGGAAAAAGATTAAGGTTTCAATTTGATGCATTGGTCAAATTGCACAATAAAATTACCCCAAAAGAAGTTATAAAAGAGAGAAAAGAGTTTAGAAAAGCATTATTTATCAGAAACAACTACACTGAGATGCTAAACATTCTTCAGGCAAATATAATGAATAAATTAACAAATAAAAAATATAAAAATTTAGATAAGAAATATTTAGACGATGCTTTAATGACATCTATCGCAGGAATTTCTGCAGCAATGAAAAACACTGGATAGATGATTGAATATTTAATTGCTTTTGGGGCAGGGTTAATAAGTTTTTTATCTCCTTGTGTTTTACCTTTGATACCTGGATATATATCTTTTGTATCAGGCCAATCTCTTAAAGAAATAACTGAGAAACAAAATTTTAATATTATTCCCTTAATTAAATTTTGTTTTGGTTTTTCATTAGTTTTTATCATTTTTGGAGCTTCAGCATCTTTTTTGGGACAAGTATTGTTAGAGAATTCTCAATCCTTAAGATTAATTGCAGGACTGATTGTTATATTTTTTTCACTACAATTATTAGGTGTTTTTAATTTTGGATTTTTAAACATTGATAGAAGATTTGATTTTAAAAAAATTGATAGTTTTTTCTTTCCTGTGATAATTGGTGCTGCTTTTGGATTTGGATGGACACCTTGTATCGGTCCAATACTAGGATCAATTTTAGCTTTAGCTTCAATTGAAGATACTTTATCAAGAGCAATAATTTTATTAAGTTTTTACTCTTTAGGTTTGGCTATACCTTTTGTTTTATCAGGATATTTAATTCAAAAGTTTTTAATTTTTTCAAAAAATATGCGTCAGTATATAAATATTATCTCAAAAGTAGGTGGTGGAATTCTTTTAGTAACTGGAATATTAATTATTACAAATAAATTGCAAGCAATTGGGTTTTATTTAATTGAGATCTTTCCTTTTATGCAAAACTTTGGTTAAAGTAATTAATGAAAATTTATCAAATAGATTCAAGCGCTAGAAAAAAAGGCTCAACATCAAGAGCGTTAGCAAAAAAACTTTTGGAAAAAATCAAAAAACCGGAGGATGAAGTAATTTATAGAGATTTAGATGATGAAATGCTTTTTGTAAGTGGCTTAACAGAATCTGGAATGAAAATTGATGAGAAGGATCAAACTGCAGAACATAAGAAAATGTTTGAACTTTCTGACAAGCTTGTAAAAGAATTAAAAGAGAGTGATATTATTATAATTTCAGCTCCAATATATAATTACGGACCACCCGCAACTCTTAAAGCTTGGTCAGATTTAGCTGCAAGAATAGGGGAAACCTTTAAATTTAAACCTAATGGTAGAAGAGAAGGGTTATTAAAAAATAAAAAAGCATACCTTGTAATTACTTCTGGCGGAACAAAACTAAATAGCTCAGAAGATTTTTTAACGCCTTGGTTAAAATTTATTTTAAATTTTTTTGGAATTGAAAAAGTTGAAGTTATAAGCGCTGATCAAATGGCTTTAGACTATGAAAAATCTATTAGGGATGCAGAAGCTCAAATAGAAAATATTTCTATAGATTAAACTTTCTTTTTAAGTGTCTTAATTTTCCTTCGGTACTATCGTAGTCTATATAGCAACCTTGTAAAAATCTTTCGCCTTCATTAGCATCATAAACTGTTCGTCCATGAAGCAATCTATGATTATCCATCATCATTAAATCTTTTGGAGCAAGTTTAAATTCTATTCTATATTTATCTGAATTGTACATTTCAGACAGTTTTTTTCTTGCTTGATAGTATAAATCTAACTCTTCTTTATCTAAGATTGGAACAAAATCTAATCTTGGACTAAATCTTACTTGTTTAAAATTTTTATACTCATCTAATTCAATTAAAGGACATAAAGATTCTAAAATTACTTCTTTATCAATAAATTTAAATCTTACTTTTACTTCTGTTAAGATTTTATAATAATCAGGATAACTTTTTTTTAAATCTTCAGTAACAGTATATCCATCAACCAATGTAGAATATCCTCCTGAAACTTTACTCTCTATGCAATGTAAAAGTTGGATGCATGGAACTGGGTTTCGATATGGATTATCTGTGTGCGGTGCAAGAGCTAAAGAAGTATATGCAAGATCATTAGGATCAGGTTTTGATTTAACATCAAAATATTCTCCAAAGTTAGTTCTTCTTACACTGCCAATTGAGTTTGCAAATTCAACGATATAATTTTTAGTTGTTGGTATATTTTTAATTACTACAAATCCAAACTTATAGAAAGAAACGAGTAAGTCATGCATTTCTTTACTTTCATAAAAATTATCTTCGTATTCAAAATTTTTGATATTACTTAGACTAGAATCCCATTTAGTTTTTTCTATAGATTTTATAACTGTATCTTCTTTTGAGAATTCTAAAGCAATTTTATTAAGATTAAGTTTAGAACTAATTCCATCATTAAAGTTAACTTCTAAAAATTCCTCATGAATAG
Organism: Candidatus Pelagibacter ubique HIMB140; assembly: GCF_025558165.1. Classification (NCBI taxonomy): domain Bacteria; kingdom Pseudomonadati; phylum Pseudomonadota; class Alphaproteobacteria; order Candidatus Pelagibacterales; family Candidatus Pelagibacteraceae; genus Candidatus Pelagibacter; species Candidatus Pelagibacter communis. Next base: position 1,397,940 of record NZ_LAMZ01000001.1, read on the forward strand.
AGGCTTTATTAATGATTATATCATTGCTCAAACTAGTTGGGTCAAAAAGTCTTTGTTGAGTTCCTTTATCAACAAATTCTTCACCATCCACTCTTTCTCTTAACCAAAAAGGATGTATTTCTTTTTTCTCAGTACCATTATTGAAGTAAACTTTATTTTCGTGAAGCTCAATTTTCATAAATAATACTTGAGCATTATTTAAAATTTAACTTTAATCAATATAAATTAAATAGTAAGAATTCTTTGTGAATAATTTTGATACAAAAAAATATCCAGTATTTTCAAGTTTTTTAAACCAGTTAGCAAAAGATCTAACTAAATTTTATTATGCTAAGTTGGATAAGCCATTCAAGATAACCAATAAAATGAAAGGCAAAGGTTACGATCCAGTAACTACATCGGACAAAGCTTTTGAAAAGTTTATAAGGTCTAAAATTTCTAAAAGATTTCCAGATCATCAAATTATAGGTGAGGAATACGGTCACAAAAATACTAAAAGTGAATTTTCATGGGTAATAGACCCAATTGATGGAACTAGATCGTATGTTGTTGGTAATCCTAGTTGGAGTAATTTGATTTCATTAAATTATAATGGAGAGCCAATTTTAGGATTAGCAAATTTCCCTAAAATGAAAAAATATTACTTAAATGTAAATAAAAACACCGCATACGTTTTTGAAAATAATAAAAAAAGAAAACTTAAGGTTAATTCTAAACTAAATTTTGCAAATTCGAAGTTAGCTGCAGCTTTTCATAATCAATTAACCTTAAAACAACAATCCAAAATTCAAAAATTTATTAAACGAATGCAATTTCCATGTTTTGATGCTTTAACATATTGTCAACTAGCTGAAGGTAGATTGGAAATGGTTGCACAGTGTGCAAACAAGATTTGGGACATTCATCCAATAATGCCAATAGTGAGAGCAAGTGGGGCCATAGTAACTACGTGGGGTAATAGAAATCCTGTGGTAGGAGGGAATATTATTGTCTCAAATAATAAAGCAAATCATAAACAAATATTAAAATTATTAAAACCTTTAGCTGAATGATACCAGAACGAGCGCAATCAATTTTAGATTTCTGGTTTAAAGAAACTCCTTTTGAAATGAGATTTAAGAAGGATGATAAATTTGATCAAAAGATAAAAGATAATTTTTTAAAAGATTATGAACTTGCTTGTCAAAATGAATATGATGATTGGCAGGATAATCCTATGAGCTGTTTAGCTTTGGTAATTTTGTTTGATCAATTTTCAAGAAATATGTTTAGGGATGATAAAAAAGCATTTGCTCAAGATCAAAAAACTAGATTGATAGTAAATGATGCAGTGTATTCTGGATATTTAGAAGCTATGAATGTTGACCAAAGATTTTTTATGCTTTTACCTTTAATTCACAGTGAAGAAATTAGTGATCATGAAATGGCTTATTACTTATTAAATAAATATTTAAGGGAACATGAAGGATACAATAAGATTAAAAAATTTTGGCAAGACCACACTAAAGCAATTAGACAGTTTCATAGATATCCACATAGAAATGAAATTTTAGGAAGAGAGTCTACTGAAGAAGAACTAGAATTTTTAAAAGGACCAAACTCTTCCTGGTAAAATGAATTTAGAATTTATTTTTAAAGTCATAGATAAAGAAGAATGGCAAAAAGCTAAGCAATCAGGAACTTATGGTGGATCTGAAAAAGATATTAAAGATGGCTATATTCATTTCTCAGAAGAAGATCAGGTCGAGGAAACCTTAAAAAAACATTTCCCAAATAAAGAAAACCTAGTTTTATTGAGAGTAAATGCTTTTAAACTTGAACACTTACTTTGGGAACAAGCATCAAATGGTGATATGTACCCACATTTATATTCTCCATTAGATACAAGCACTGTTGTTAATGAATATGAGCTATCTTTAAATGAAGATGGAAGTTATAAACTTCCAGACATTTTAAAAAAATATCAATTTAATCGACCTAAGTAATTAACCATTACTACGCCAATAATAATTAAAGCAATTCCAATTATCCCATAAACATTAGGAACTTGGTTAAATTTTAATACCGCGAAAAGAACAACTCCTGTTACTGTCAAACCACTATAAATTGAATAAGCAAATCCAACAGGTATTGCATGCATCGCTTTTGCAATTGAAAACATTGTAATACACATAAAAAGGATACATAAAATTGAAGGAGTTAGCTTTGTAAAACCTTCAGAAATTTTAGCAAAACTGTTTGAAGCTATTCCAAAAATTATGCCATTAGCTAAAAATAAATATCCTATAAAAGGTTTCATATTATTTACTGCCTAACAAATTAACCATTAAAACTCCAATAATTATAAATGCTAGTCCGATCATGGAGTAAAGATTTGGAACTTGATTATATTTAATTACACCTACTATAACTGTTGCAATGATTGTTAACCCTGCAAATGAAGCGTAAGTGATACCCATTGGTATATTCTTCATCACTAATGAAAGTGCATACATGCACAAAACAATTGTAATTGCAGTAATTATACTTGGAAAGAGAAGAGTAAAACCTTCAGCACTTTTAGCAAAACTATTTGAGGTAACTCCTAGGAATACAGCAATACCTAGGAACAAGTATGAAGTAGCGAGACTCATTTAATAATATTAAATGAAATCCCGCTAAATATATATAATTATTTAGGCATTGGAGTAGCACCAGTTTCTAAACTAACAATTTTTCCATTGTCATATTTATAAACTGCCATTACTGCCTCAACATTTCCATCGTTAAATGTAACAAAAGCATGATGAATTCCAACTTCATCATTCTCATAAACAATTCTAACTTTATCTTGATTGATATCACCACTCATTGCCCATTTGATAACATCACCTTTTGTTAAAACATTTCCTGATTTATGCATTGTAAATCTAAAATCATCATGCAAGAGCTCATTCATAGCTGCTTCGTCTTTATTTTTTAATGCAGCACTATATTTTTCTAAGATAGACATTTATTCCTTTCGTTTATTCACCTGGTTTTTTAAAGTTTTTTCCAGCATCTGCAGCTTTGTTGAAAGTTTTATTATAATCAAATACCTCATGAATCATAATATCTTCCATTAAACCTGCGTTCATAATCGCAACTTTCATTCCAAGAACACTTTCGTAATCTCCTTCAATAACATTGATCACATCAAATCTTCCTCGAACCCACTCATAACTATGAAACTTTACTCCAACAGTATCACAAATAGATTTGATCGCTGCTCCTCTATCTGCATTAGGATCACTTTGCATTCTTTTTGCAAGATCACGACTGATCTTTCCAATAATATAAAATTTAGACATATTTTCTCCTTTCCTAATAGTTTAATTTAACCTTTATACTGTTCAAGAAAGTCATCACTCATTGGAGTTGTTACATTTTTTTCTAAATCAACTCCAGCTGCTGCTCTTTCTTTATGCAATTCCTCATCATTTTTGAAACCTTGCATACCTTCCATCGTGTCAAATTTTACAATAGTTATGAATTTAGTATCATCACTCTTTTCAGTTCCAGCGTACAAAAATGTCATTCCATATTTTTTAACCTTCTCTGAATTATTGTGAACCATCGCTTTCCATTTAGCAAAAGTTTCTATTGGTCCTTCTATTTTTACTATCATATTTTTATTCCTTCCTAATATAGAGTTTGAACTACTTTTTTAACTCTATCTTCTCCATTAGGCACTGTTGAGTTTACAAATTCATGACAGGCATTAGTTTTGTCCTCGTCAAATTTAGATCCATAAAACTTATCAACAGCTTTGTTTACTCCTTCATCCCATTGCTTTTCAGGAATTCCAAGTTCTAAAGCATAAGCTTTTAAAACTTTAACTGATGCCATAGATTTTTCTTTCATACTATATTCAAACGTTTCGCCAATTGGCAAGAAATAGTTAGCCATATAAATCCCACTACATTCCCAAGCTTTACTCTTGTCACTATCAGACATATCCGCGTGTACAGATGTTACAAATAAAATACTGAATAAAGTTATTATTATTTTTCTCATAATTTTCTAACCTCTATTCTATCGTGACAACAGTTGTTCCAGGAAATGTATATCCCACAACATAACTAAATAGCATTTGTTGAAATTCCTGTATCATTGGCCATTTGCTTCCAAGCTCTTGATGATTTTGAAAACCAGCAGGATTTTCATAATACTCAGTTAAAATAAAATACATATTTCCAGTCATACCTTGTGAAGGATCTGCAGGATTATTCCATTCAGGTCCTTTGATAACTGAATATGAATTTAATTTTTTTTCACCGGTCATTGGATGAGTTTCTTTCATCCATTTATGGTGTGTTTTCAACATTTCTTCAACTTTAGCTACATCACTAGCTGGAACTTTTAAAGTAATAGCAAACGCATTTGCTTTTGCATGGCCGTCAGCGTTAGCAATTGTAGTAAATAAACTAAGCACCAAAATTATTATTATTTTTTTCATTTTATCTTTCTTTTTAAGAATTAATTATAATTAATCGAAGACTGTTACATATTCATGACAAAGTCTCTCGTGTTTATAACGCGCGTCAGTTATGCAATTAAGGAGCACAAAAATTGCTGATTATGTTGTTTTATCTGATGATAAAATTTGATAGGGTTTTAATATGATCGAAAAATTTAATGGAATTTTTTATTTAATTGTATTTTTATTACATTTTATTGTTTTTGCTGTTTATGCATATCAAACCGTTTTCGCTACAAAGAAATTTTTAGATAAGTTCGGTATTGATGATACTGGTGCTGGAATGACCAGATTTTTTGGTTCTTTGTTTATAGGTGCTGTTGCGATGGCAATATGGGTTGGCTTTATTAGACCTGATGGTCTTCAAGGAACATGGGCATTTTTTAATTTAGTGTTTTTACAAAACCTTTCAGCTTTTATTGTTGGTATATATAATATTAAAATCAATAAGCTCGGTCACACACCACAAACATCTAATGAAGGAATTATTGCACCAGGTATTCTAACTTTGTTAAGTGCAATACTTTGTTACGGATTAGCAGATAAGATTTATATCTAAAACCAACTAGGTATTGGTAGACCTTTTTCTTCTAAGAATTTTTTATTGAACATTTTAGTTGCATATTTATCGCTTCTGTCACAAAGGATAGTAACGATAGTTTTACCAGGTCCTAATTCTTTTCCCATTCTAATAGCGCCAGCGATATTTATTCCACAACTAGTTCCTAAACTTAGACCCTCATTTTGAATTAAATCATAAAGAATAGGTAGAGCCTCATGGTCATCAATAGAGTAAGCATCATCAATTTTAGCCTCACCAAAGTTTGCTGTAACTCTACTTGAACCAATTCCCTCTGTTATAGATCCTCCTTCAGATTTTAATTCTCCATTCTTTATATAATTATAAAGAGCAGAACCTTTAGGATCTGAAAGGTAAATTTTGATATCTTTATTCTTTTCTTTTAATGCATTACTTACACCCGAAATGGTGCCCCCAGTTCCAGATGAACACACAAAACCATCTACCTTACCATCTGTCTGTTCCCAGATCTCTTGACCTGTTCCCTCATAATGACCTTTTGCATTTGCAGTATTATCAAATTGGTTAGCCCAAATAACTCCATTGTTATTTGAAGGTCTTAATTCATCTGCAAGTCTTGCAGCAACCTTTACAAAGTTATTCTCATCTTTATAGGGCTTCGGTTCAACTAATCTTAACTCAGCACCAAGGTTTCTTAGTAAATCTTTTTTCTCTTGAGTTTGATTGTCATTCATTACAATAATCGTTTTGTAACCTAAAGAATTTCCCAAAAGACCCAATCCAATTCCAGTGTTTCCAGCTGTACCTTCAACAACAGTTCCACCTTTAGAAATCAATTTTTTTTCTTGTGCATCTTTAATTAATGCAAGTGCGGCTCTATCTTTTACAGATCCGCCTGGATTTAAAAATTCTGCCTTACCATAAATATTGCAACCAGTAATCTCTGATGCAGCTCTAAGTTTTATAAGTGGAGTATTTCCAATTCCAGAAATAAAATCGTTTTGTGTATTATTCATTTTCTGATTTTTTATCACTATCAGGAGTAATTCCGTAAGGTTTAAATTCACTATCAGCTATTCCAACATTCTTAGCAGGAATTCCAACCATCACTGCATTTTCAGGAACATCTTTTGTAATTACTGCGTTTGCTCCAATTTTTGCACATCGTCCAACAGTTACTGGACCTAACACTTGCGCTCCTGATCCAATCACTACTTCATCTTTAATTGTTGGATGTCTTTTCATGTTTCTTTGATCGTTTGAATTTATACTTGGTGCAATTCCACCCAATGTAACCATATGGTAGATAGTAACATTATCACCAATATCTGAAGTTTCACCAATCACAACTCCCATACCATGATCTATAAATAAATTTTTTCCAATTTTTGCATTAGGATGAATTTCAATTCCAGTTAAGAATCTTGAAAATTGAGAAATGATTCTTGCAACGAGATAAAATTTAGCAGTACTAAAAAAATTAGCTATACGATGAAAGAATACTGCTTTGACGCCTGGATAGGTTAAAATCAAACTAAGCTTTGATTTTGCTGCAGGATCTCTATCAATTATCGATTGTAAATAATCATTCATTGTATTTTATGCTCACTTGAAATTTTAATAAGTGGCTTATATAGTCATTAAATTCTTTTATTAAAGATTAATTATGTACAAAAACACTAATTGTTTTCATTTAGCTATACCTTGTGGTGATCTAGAGGTTGCAAAAAAATTTTACAGCGAAACTTTAGGATGTAGATTGGATAATTCTGCACAAGAGTGGGCCGATGTTGACTTTTGGGGTAATGAATTAACACTTCATAAAAGTGATCATAAATTAGATAATGAAAGACATGATGTGGACATGGGAAATGTGTCGGTACCCCATTTTGGTGTACACTTATCTCGAAAAGATTTTGATGCACTTAAACAAAGATTAAAAGATAGTGGCACTAAATATTATGATGAACCATACTTAAGATTTAAAGGCACTAAGTATGAACAAGAAACATTCTTTGTAAAAGACCCTAACGAAAATATACTAGAGATTAAAACTCTTACATCTAACCCAGAATAGTAAAAATACATCTAATTTTTAGATACTTATTTTCTTTGACACCTTCTCTCAATTCGCGTTAGACTTTATTTATAAATAATTAAGGAGAGATAATGAAAATAATCAAATCTACACTTGTAGCTGGATTAATTTCAATTTTATCAATTTTCTCTGCAAACGCAGAAAAAGTTAAAATTGGAGATCCAGGTTGGACAGGTGCAACTGCAATTGCAAATTTACTTGCTGCAGTAGTTATAGACAAAATGGGTGGTGAAGCAGAATTAGTTCCTGGAAACAATACTGCAATTTATGCAGCAATTGACAGAGGAAAAGGTGAAATCGATGTTCACCCTGATATTTGGTTACCAAACCAAGAAGCTTACACTAATGATTTAGTTCCAAAAGGAACTTTAAAATTAAGCAGCAAACCATATGAAGGAAACCAAGGTTATTGTGTTTCACAGCAGTTTGCTAAAAAAATGAACATTACAGCTATTGAAGACTTAGCTAGACCAGAAGTTGTTAAAGCAATGGACAGTGATGGAAATGGTAAAGGTGAGTTTTGGATTGGTGCTGATGGTTGGGCTTCTGCAAATGTTAACCAGGTTAAATTAAGAGACTATGGTTTATATGATGCTGGTATCGAAGCAGTTAGAGCTGCTGAAGCAGTTAAAAATGCAAGAGTACTAGACTCAATCAAAAAAGGTGAAGGTTATGCATTCTATTGTTACAAACCTCATGCAATTTGGGGAATGGCTGACGTAGTAATGTTAACAGAACCAAAATATGATCCTGCGAAATATAAAATGATTCAACCTAAAGCAGATGCTGACTGGTACAAGAAATCTTATGTTGCATCAAAAGATGCTCTTAAGCAAATCCAAATCGGTTGGGCTACTTCTTTAGAGAGTCAATCACCAGCAATTGTAGAATTCTTTAAGAATTTTCAATTAACAGCTGATGATGTTTCTGCAATGGCTTATGCAGTTTCAGTTGAGAAAAAAGATCCAGCTGATGTAGCAAGAGCTTGGATGGAAGCAAATAAATCAACTGTAGACGGTTGGTTAGGACTATAATCTAAATCAAAATCTATACTCGGCAATTTAAGATTGCCGAGTATATTTTCCTATAATAAAAGACAAAAATGGATTCATCGAGTTCAGCAATACAAATTCAAAATATTTGGAAAGTATTTGGCAATACTTCTAAAGAAGCATTAGATGCAATCCAAAATAAAAAAATTTCAAAAACAGAAGCCTTAGAAAATTACAACTCAGTTATTGGTGTTTCAGATGTTTCATTTGATGTTAAACAAGGTGAAATATTCTGTGTAATGGGGCTTTCTGGAAGTGGAAAATCTACATTAGTTAGGCATATTAATAGACTTTTAGAACCAACATCAGGTAAAATTTTAATTAATGGTCAGGATGTAATGGCCTTAGATAGAGAAAACCTTCAAGAATTAAGAAACAAAAAAATAGGAATGGTTTTTCAAAACTTTGCACTAATGCCTCATAGATCTGTTGTTGATAACATTGCAATGCCGCTTGAGATAAGAGGTGTAAGCAAAAATGATAGATTAGACGCTGCAAATAAAATTTTAGAAATTGTAGAGCTACAAGGTTGGGGTAATAAGTTTGCTCACGAACTATCTGGAGGAATGCAACAAAGGGTAGGTCTTGCAAGAGCGCTAGCAGCTGATCCAGAGTTTCTGTTAATGGACGAACCTTTTAGCGCATTAGATCCACTGATTAGAAGACAGCTTCAGGCTGAATTCATCAAACTCTCAAAACAAATGAAAAAAACTACAGTATTTATTACTCATGATTTAGATGAAGCAGTAAGAGTAGGACACAGAATTGCAATAATGAGAGATGGAAAAGTTATCCAAATAGGTACACCTGAAGAAATAGTTGTAAGTCCTGCAGATGAATATGTTGCCGACTTTGTAAAAGGAATTTCAAGACTTAAAGTTGTTCAAGCAAAAACAATTATGCAATCCATTGAGGGTTACGAGAGCACTAATGGAAAATTAAATGAAAACTGCAACAGTGTTGGAGAAAATGAATTATTAAGCAAGCTCATTGAGTTATCAAAATCTAGTGAAGGACCATTGTTAGTTAAAGATAATAATCAAAATAATGTTGGTGTGTTAACACAATCAGATCTTTTAAAAGCGGTTATAGAGGGTGGAGATGGAGAATAAACAAATTCATAATCCAACCAGATCAGAATTAATTACAGATTTTGTAAAATCTAATCCTGAATATTATATTAAAGAATTTCAAAAAATTGGAAGCAAACCTTCTTTTTCTTTTTCATTTAATTTGTATGCTGGAATTCTAGGGCCAATTTGGTTTGGAATGAGAAATATTTGGAATTGGGCTTTAGCTTTTCTAATTATTGAAACTTTTTCTGTTGTTCAAATAATAAGAGGTTTGTTCGGTAATATTACTAAAGAAGCTGTAGAAAAAATCAAACAAGTTGAGTCAACAATAGCTTTTAGAAACAAACAGTTAGAAGCAGCTATTACAAATAATCCAGACAAAGTTGAGGTTTATAAAAGAAATATCAAATCACTAGAAGATGCAATGCAAGGCTACATAGATGAAGTAGCAAAGATTGAGGCATCAGCTATTTGGATTACAATTTTTGGTATTGGATTGTTAATTGCTGTTAAAGTTGTTCAAGGAATACTAGCCAACTCGATATTAGAAAAAAGATATTCAGAATGGTTATCAGACAAAACTCTAAGACCTGGAATGCAAGTTAAGAATTTTGTCTCGAGTACAATGTTTTCTGCAGTTATTATGTTTTTTTCTGTAGTGCATTATAGTTTTCCTGGTGTCATTACATTAATGGATGACTTCCCAACTCATCCAGATATCAGGTTAACATCAATAAAATGGGTAGAAACAATCTTCGATTATGCTGTATTAAAAGGAGATGCGTTATTTACAGCAATTACAATTGGAATTAGATCAGTACTAGATTTCTTAGAGTTACTATTTGTAAAAACTCCTTGGATAGTAATTATAACAACCATTGTAACCTTAACTGGATTAGCAGCAGGACCTCGAGCTGCAATATATTCAGCAGGATTTTTATGTTACATGGGATTTTTAGGTTTCTGGGTTAAAGCTATGACAACATTAGCTCTTTTAGGAACAGCAGCAGTGTTAAGTATTGTAATTGGTATTCCTCTAGGAATTTTTTGTGCAAGGCGACAAAGATTTTATTCAATGATCAGACCAATTATGGATTTCATGCAAACAATGCCTGCTTTCGTATTCATGATTCCTGTTATAGCATTTTTTGGAACCGGAAAAGTTGCAGCAGTTATTATTACAATGATATTTGGTGGAACACCTGTAGTTAGACTAACAGTTCTTGGTTTAAGAGGAGTGCCTGAAACAATTAGAGAAGCTGCAATCGCTTATGGTGCATCCAAATGGTATTTGCTTAGAAAAGTAGATTTACCATTAGCAACTCCATCTATATTAGCAGGTGTTAACCAAACAGTAATGTTAAGTTTAGCAATGGTAGTTGTAGCATCATTAATTGGAGCCAAAGGTTTAGGTCAAGATGTATTAGAAGCACTTCAATACGCAAATGTAGGGCAAGGTATTTTAGCAGGTGTTGCTATATTATTTGTAGCTCTTATTCTTGATAGAGTTGTTCAGGGTAGAAAAAGAGTTTAAGAAAAATCAATGGAATACGCACTGTTAGGTTTTTTTACTGGCCTAAGTTTAATTTTAGCAATTGGTGCTCAAAACATTTTTGTAATTGAACAAGGTTTAAAAAAACAACATGTATTTCTAGTTTGTTTTATTTGCTCAGTCTCTGATTTAATATTAATTTTTTTTGGAATTTTTTTATTTCATTTTTTTAATCAATATTTTAATCCAATAGTAGAATTTATTTTTAACCTTCTTTTAGTGGTTTTTTTAATTCACTTTATTTATTCAAAAATTAAAACTCATTACAAAGAAGTTAATTTTCAAAGTGATGTTAGCACAGTATCAAGGTTAAATATTTTCTTAAAAACATTGGGGTTCACATATTTAAATCCACATGTTTACTCGGATACGGTTTTTATTCTTGGAAATTTCTCTAAGAACTACTTATTAAATCAAAAACTTTCATTTGCGATAGGCGCATCTTTAGCCTCTTTTTTATTTTTTTTTATTCTAGGATATTTATCAAATTACCTTTCTAAGTATGCTAATGACAAAAAAATATGGCAGGTAATAAATATATTCATCATAGTTTTTATGAGTTTTTTAGTTTTGTTTATTTTAAAGGAAATGATAATTAAGCTTTTATGAGTAATATTTTTGTAGATGATAAAGGTGAAGGTTTTCCATTTGTTTTAGTACATGGATATTTAGGCTCCTCAGAGATGTGGTGCTTTCAAAAAGATTACTTTTCAAAAAATTTTAGAGTTATTGCACCAGCACTTCCTGGTTTTGGTGAAAGTCATAGTGCACAATCATTAAATTCTATTAATGCGATGGCAAAAAAAATCATTGAAATACTAGATGAAAAAAAAATCGAAAAATTTAATTTAATTGGACATTCAATGGGTGGAATGATTGTTCAAGAAATAACAAAATTAATTGGTGATAGAGTTAATAAATTAATCTGTTTTGCAACAGGATCTATTGGAGATATCCCCGGTAGATTTGAAACCATGGACGAAACAAGAGAGAAACTTAAGAAAGAGGGTGCTGAAGTATCATTTTCAAGAGTTCCACCTAAATGGTTTGTAAAAGGGGATAAAGATAAAAATTATTTTTTATGTGCTAATGCAGTTAAAAATGTTTCATTAGAAACTGCTGATAACGCCTTGCTTGCAATGAAAAATTGGAGAGGTATTGATAATTTAAAAAACATTAAAAATGACACCTTAATTATATGGGGTGATAAAGACATCTCCTACAATTTTCAACAAGTCGACACGTTAAATAAAAATATTAAAAATAGTAGACTAGAAATATTTGAAAATTGCAGTCACAATGTTCACTTAGAAGAACCAGATAGATTTAATAATCTGGTAAATGATTTTATCTCAGAATAATATTTTTATTTAATTTCTCTAATTTTTTAAAAGCGTTCTTAAACTTTTTGTTTAAGTGAAACTTTCCTGGAAAAATGATGCATTTAATTTTTGCATTAATTGCTGAATTCAAACTTTCTTGAGAATCCTCAATAGCTAAACATTCCCTAGGTTTTAATTTAAGCTTTTTTAATGCAAGAAGGTATATGTCTGGTTTTGGTTTTAAATTTTTAACCAATTTTGAATTTCCAATAAAGTCAAAGTTTTTTTGACTAATTGATTTTCTTAATGAGAAAAGAATAGAATTAATATTATTTTTTGAGGTAGAGGTTACAAAAGCTAATTTAATTTTTTCTTTATTACAAAGATTAATTATATTTTTAACACCTGGTCTTAATTTAAAATGATTTTTCTTTAAGTAATTATTGAATAGTTTAGTTTTTAAATCTCTTAATTGCTTAGCATTAACTTTAATACCTTTTGTTCTTGCATATTCTGTTATTCTATCTTTACCACCTGATTTGTTTAGAAGTTTGATATATTCTTTTTTAGTCCAATACCAATCCAATCCTTTTTTTTTAAAAGCTTCATTAAAGGATTTTCTCTGAATTTCTGATGTTTCAACAAGGGTTCCAATAGAACCGAATAACAAAGCTTTGTAATATTTCTTCAACCTTTTACAGCTCCAGTAGTTAAACCACTGATAACTTGTCTCTGGAAGAACATGACCAACATAAATAATGGTGCCGTTGCAGAAACTACTGCTGAAACTGCCCACATTAGATTACCCTCATGTTGGTTAGTTCCTAAATAACTTTGTATCTTTGGAACCATTGTATGATTTTCTTGATTAAGTAGTAAAGCCGTTACAGTGAAATCATTGTAAGCAAGCATTAAACTAAATAATCCAGCAGTAATAACTCCAGGCCACATCACTGGCATTATGATATGTCTAAATGCTTGAAAATATGAACATCCATCAATCAACGCACTTTCATCAAGCTCTTTTGGAATTGTTTTAAAGAATGAATAGAGTAACCATAAAGTAAATGGTTGATTAATAGCAACTAAAACAACAATAGTTGTTGGTAGTATGCCCCATATTTGTAATTCAAAAAATGGAAATAGATAACCCGAGACTAGAGTTATATGTGGCATAGCTCTAAAGATTAAAGCTGCCATTAAAATCCAAAATGCATATTTCTCAGTTGATCTTGAAAGAGCGTACGCTCCTAAAGTTCCCAAAAACAATGAAATACTAACAACAAACACAGTAACAATAATGGTATTTTTGGATGCTTTCCAAAATTCACCCTCAAACCATGCTTCATGATATGCATTTGTTGTAAATTTTTCTCCAGTTTCAATTAAAGTGTTGAATGCAGAAACAGCGTACCACCAATCTGACCTTGAGAAAAAATCTGCTCTTACTTTAAATGATCCCCAAAAAGTCCAGATGAATGGAAAGCATGCAACTAACAACCAAGAAATAATGAATATGGTATTAAATGTTTTTAAAGTATTTGATTTTTTATCTAAACCGTAATCCATATTTATCTCGCAGTTTTAAATTCTTTCCATGTTCTAACTAATACAGGGGCAAGCAAAATAGCTATTCCGATGATTGTCATCATTGATGTCGCTGCAGCAGAACCAAATAAAATCACTTCTTCATTTACCAGGTTATCGTAAATTAACCATGAAAGAGATTGCGCACTACCTTCAGCACTAAAACCTATAATTGGTTCAAATACTCTAAAATTGTCCATTAATGAAATTAATGCAACAAATGTTACCACTGGGTAAATATGAGGGAGCACAATATGTTTAATTCTCTGAAATCTAGAAGCACCATCAATAATTGCAGCTTCAATTGGTTCTTGAGGAACTGTTTGAAGCGCAGCATAGAAAACTACAAATGCAAAAGGGGAGTGATGCCAAATTCCATATATAATAATTGTTATCCACGTGAGGGTTTTAGAGGATTTCAAAGACAAATATGGATCATTCATTAAATTTTGAATATTAGCTCCAATTATTCCTTGAGAGTCTATCATCCAGAATAATACTAACGACCCAACTAATGGAGTTACAATCATTGGCAAAATAGTACCAAAAATTAAAGGACCTCTAATTTTTCTTGAGATTGCGTTTAAACTCAAAGCTATAATAAAACCTAATAACAAAACATTTGGAGTTACAAATATACAATAAGTTAATGTAAAGATTAGCGCTTTATAAAATGGTAGATTGGTTACTTGATCAACAAATTCACCAAAAGTTTCTGTTTCATTCCAAAATTTTTTTATTTCCTCTGTTGCTAAATGGTTTCTATCTATATACGTCCCAAAACCATTAAATTTCCCCAAAGGTTTTGCTTCTCTAATTTTAGTAGTTGCTTCATTGTCGACTACAATTGAAACAGTACAGCCAAATGGATCACATTTTTTAACTTCTTTAACTACTTGATCATGCTGAGCATAAAAGGATTGAACTCCAGTAGAAATGATAGGAAGCCCAATAAATAGGACCATTGCTAATCCTGTTGGTAAAAAAAACCAAAAAAAAGTTTTATTAGGCATGAAAATTTTAGTTAAGTGGGGATCAAGTCCCCACTTAAAGATTAGATTTTATAGAAAGCCTTGTTCTTTAGCTTTACTAGTGTAAGCAGCCTCAACATCTTTCAATGCTTGTTCAGCTGACTCTTTACCTTGTAAAAACTCAACAATCTCACTTCCTAATGCACCATGCATTAAACCCATTTGTGGTAACATTGGATATGGTTTTGCACCCATTTTTACAGCTTCAATTACACCAATAGATTTTGGTCCTGGAACAAATCCTTCTACTAACCAAACAGCTTGGTCAGCAGCATCAGCAACCATTTTCTTGTTTGATGCAGCGTGCGCTAAAGCTCTAAATGTTGCTTCAGCATCAGCATCAGGTCTATTTTTTGCAAGTGTGAAACCATCCCACCATAAAGTTGCAGCTGGGATATTTCCGCCAGCAACAGTAG
This sequence comes from Candidatus Pelagibacter ubique HIMB140, assembly GCF_025558165.1. NCBI lineage: Bacteria > Pseudomonadati > Pseudomonadota > Alphaproteobacteria > Candidatus Pelagibacterales > Candidatus Pelagibacteraceae > Candidatus Pelagibacter > Candidatus Pelagibacter communis. Next base: position 1,413,110 of record NZ_LAMZ01000001.1, read on the forward strand.
CTGGACCTGTTAGTTTTGTAGCTTTAGTAATATTAGCATCACCTTCATCATCTAAAAGTGTACCTGATCTAGAAGCCCATAATGTCATTAAAGCAACATTTCCAGCTTCCCATTCAACTTTAATAGCTTCACTATCATGTGTTAAATAATCTGGGTTACTTAATTCAGATAATTTTTTTAGCATGTTTAAAGTAGCAACACCTTTTGCATTATTTACATTTGGTTCTGCACTTCCAGACTTAAAGAATTCACCACCATGACCAATGTACATGTTCACAAACTCTTCTGCTAAGTTCCAACCTGCTTTGTAAGCAGCAGCATATGGATATTGCATTTTTCCTGAAGCTCTAATTTTTTCAGAAGCAGCAACTACCTCTTCATATGTTTTTGGAACAGCTATACCAAGATCTTTTAAAACGTCTTCTCTATAGTATAAGTGTTGAGTGTTAGCCATAAATGCTACAGCCATTACTTTTCCATCAATTGTGATCAATTGAGAGTCTTGAATTCCTTTTCCATATTTTTTAACAAGATCATCTAAAGGTCTTATTAAGTCTTGGTTCATTAAAGGAACGATTGAACTGTTTGCTGCAATTCTAGCTGAAAATTCAGATGGATTTGCAGTAAGAGCTGGCACTGCGATTTTATTGTGCTCAGATGAATGAGTCACTTTAAAATCTGCACTTCCTTTACATTGTTTAGAAGTTTCAACGAAAGTTCTTAATGCAGGAAAATCATTAGCCAAAATATTTATTGAACCACTTTTAATGTTACAATCTGCATAAGCAGAAGTTCCAAAAAGTAAAAACAATAAAGTAACTAGTATTTTTCTCATATGTTTTCTCTCTTTATATTTATTGTTAAATTATAATTTAAGTTCAAAAACTATATCTATTAGGAAGTTTAAATTAAAGAGGAAATTAAATCACTTTTGACGCAAGTTCTGCGCCAAGTACCAAAGACTCTAGCTTCTTATAAACAATATTTTCATCAACATTTCCAAAGCCCGCAAAGGTACTAAAACCACAATCTGTTCCAGCAACCAGTTGATCTTTCTCAACAACTTTTGAATAGGTTACAATTCTATTTTTTACAACCTCGGGATGTTCAACAAAGTTTGTTGTTGAGTCGATTACCCCAGGAGCAATTATTTTGTCATTTGGGATTTTTAAATTTTCAAAAATTTGCCACTCATGAGAATGTCTTGGATTTGACGACTCAATTAAGTATGTTTGTATATTAGCCTTTAAAGCTATAGGCATAATTTTTTCTAGCGCAATGTCATGTAAATGAGGTCCTTCATAATTACCCCAGCAAATGTGCATTCTTATTTTGGAGCTATCTATATTACTAATAGCGTTATTTAAACATTCTATTTGTTTTTCTGCTCTTATTAAAAATTCTTCTTCTGATAAATCTTTAAAAGTCATGTGTCTTGCAAGAGCTAAATCTGGACAATCTAACTGAAGTTTTAATCCATTTGATGTAATTTCTTCATATTCATCTTTCATCAGGTTAGATAAATTTTCTAAATATTCATCATCATTTTTATAAAATTTATTGGGTAAGAAAGCTGAAATAACTCCTGGCGAAGCAGCATTCATAAACGCATCTTTATGATTATTTTTTTCTAAAGCTTGTTTAAAATTATTTATATCTTTTGTTAGAGAAGTTTTGTCTTTAATTTTTAACTCACTTGTACAACAAGGTCTTGTGTAAGTAGGAGTGCCACCTGTTCTTGCAATTCTTTCTTTAAAAGATGGAAAGTCATCTAAATCTTTTGGTGCTTTTCTTTCACTCTCTCCTGAAAAGCCATCAATTCTATCTTTAACATAAGTTGCATAGCTAATCTTAGACATTTCACCGTCACTAATAAAGTCAATTCCAACTTCTTTTTGTTTTTTAACAATATTATCTACATCTCTTTGAACAATTTCATCAAATTGATTTAAATCTATTTTTTCTTTTTGATCTTTTTTAAATAAAAGATCAGATAATTCATTTGATCTTGGTAAACTTCCCACATGTGTTGTTTTAATTTTACTCATAATTTATTTCATTAAAATTTGTTTCCAAATTGCAACCTCATCAAACAAAACCCATTCTCTTATAACATTTCCATCAATTATTTCTGCATGGTTTATACCCATTATAAAAATATTTTTATTTGATTTTTCTCCAAATTCTTTAGTATCTTTTGAATGATTACCTTGCAGAAACCATCGTATTGATGCTTTAGGATTTTTATCTGCTTCTTCTAAATAACCAATATGCTCAACAGAAAACTTCATATCACTCAAAGTATTTTTTAAAGCATTCCAAAATTTGATTATATCTTCTCTCCCATGTCCGATTTTGTTTCCAGGCCAATAAATGGTTGCAGCTCTTGCATAGTCAGAAAAATCATAATCATCTTTAAAGATATTTTTTAATATTTTGGAGTATTTACTTCCAGCAGAATCATCAGGTACAACGCCTTGTTTGTAATCTGAATTCATCTCAGAATTTGAATTAAATAATTGTTTTGCTTTTTCAACGCCGCCTTCTTTATCTATAAGCATTTGAGCGAAATCTTTTGGTGTAAATCCTATTTGTCTTACCATTGCTCCTTGATCACGAACAATCCATTCATCATAGACTTGATTATTTTTGCATGCACAATCAGCAATTACCCTATAATAAATATCTTTATCAGTTGGTTTGCCGTATGAACCATCACCAAGATGTGTTCCTTTACTTAAAATTCTATGAGATGAATGATAACCGATATCATCATTTCCATTCCAAATCACATCTTCTCCAAGCAATTGTCTGTTAGGAAATTCTTTTAAGGTCGCATAAGTTGCATCAATTACAGGTTTATTTCCATACGTGACACCAAAAGGTGATCTAACTGGAATATTGTCGCTATAAAATTGACCAATAGACTCAACATCTTTATTTTCCCAAATTTGTTTAGTTATTTTTAGTATGTAATCAGGAAAGTTTTTATATTTTGGATCAAAACCTTTCATTAGATTTGAGTTACACAATTTAAGTAACATTCCTCATTTTCATCTATTTTAATATTAACGTTTGAATTAATTGGAATAGAGATTGTATCTTTAGCATTTAAAACACACTGAAAATCATCAATCATTATTTCCCATTTTCCAGTTCTTGAGAACATTATTGTAGGTTTTTCAAATTTTAAATTAGTTATATGACCTTTGCTGGATTTTAAAATTGAAAGATTAAATCCGGTATCTTGATTTATTACTGGAGAGAACTCTTTTTTTTCAAATTTGTTTCCAAGAATTTGAATTAAATTAACATTCTCATTGAGTTTGTTTTCATGTTTTGAATTTTCATTACTTTTACATATAAACTTTTCTAGTTGATCCAATTTATAGTTATCAAATTTTTTTATTTCCTCTTGAGAAATAGGCTCGAGAATTGTTTTTCCGTCTGGAATTTGATTAACAGATAAATCAATTAATGAATTATCATTTAATAGTGCCATACCAGTTTTTTTTGCTTTTTCTAAAACACTTGGAACCCAAGTTATTATTCCAGGATCATCTCCACCTAAAACAACAAAAATTAATCCTTCTTCGTCACCTGCGTTTTCAAATGCTCTAAACATGTTAGTTGGCATTGAAATTATGTCACCAGCATTCAAAATTGTTTCATCTTTTCCTTCTGCTCCCCAATAAAATCTCCATCTACCAGAATAAATAACAAATACTTCTGCAGTTGTGTGACTATGTAGGCCTGAACCATTTTGGGGAAGTGCTGACACAGCGCCTAAATTAAAACTATGAGGCATAGCAATTTTTATAAATTGTTTGCTATCTTCAGCTACACCAGGTCCAACTATAGAATAATTTTTTCTTTCTTTGTGACCTTCAAGTTTACCTTCTACAAAGGGCAGGGTACTTGGAACCAGCTCATTAAATTTTGCTAACCTATTTTCCATATGTTTTTCTAATTGAATTATGATATTAACCCTACTTAAATTATTATAAATGCCAATACAACAATTTGATACAGGTTTAAAAGAACAGCAAGGTGTAAAAAAATTAGAAATTACACCTGAAGAAAATTTCAATAATAAAACAAAAGTAAGAGGCTATTTAAAAACAATTATAGAAGGTGGAATATCTAAATTAGATCAAAATATAGAAAATTATTTTGATAAAGATGTAAAAGTTAATTGTTTTCACCCTGTTAATGAATTTGAGGGTGCAAATACATTTAAAGAAAAATTTTGGCTACCTCTATTTGAAGCTTTTCCAGACATTGAGAGAAGAGAACAGATAGTCATTGGAGGTACATTTAGAGATAAAGTTCAAGTTGGATCAGTATCTATGCTTTCAGGCACATTCAAAAAACCTATTTTTGGAATTAAGCCAATTAATAAAATGGTAAATCTTAAATGCTGCGAAGTCCATGAATTGAAAAATGATAAAATTGTAGAGAGTTATATCTTAATTGATTTATTAGATTTGATATTTCAAACAGGAAAAAATCCAATTAAACCTTCAAGAGGTTCAGAGGGAAATTGGCTAAATCCAATTAATACCGATGGTGTAAATTATTTTGAAAAAGATATGAAAGTTTCTGAAGCAAGTTTAGAACAATCTTTAACGATGCAAAGAAGCTTGAACATAAAGCCAGAGTTGGAAACTAATTCAGACGAAGAATTAAAAGATAAATTAATTAATCATCCACAAAGTGAATTCTGGCATGATAAAATGATATGGTATGGACCAAGTGGAATAGGTACTGGAAGAAACCTAGAGGGATTTGTTGATAACCATCAGTTACCATTTAGAAAAACTTTTAAAGAAAGAAATTATTGGAAACTAGGACATTACTGTGAACTTGGTGATGGAAACTTTTCAATGACTGCTGGTTGGCATAGCATACAAGCAATTTATGGATCAGATGACTGGTTAGGATACAAATCTAATAATCAAAACGTTACTATGAGAGTGATGGATTTTTACCATCACCACGAAGGTAAAATTAGAGAAAATTGGGTGCCTATAGACTTAATACATATACTTAAGCAAATAGGAATTGATGTTTTAGAGTTAATTAAGGACTAATCTTTTAACTTATCCCACTCAGACATACCGCCTGAAATATTTTTAACGTTTTTAATTCCCATTTCTTTCATTGTTTTTGTAGCAAGAGTTCCTTGACCACCTAAACCACAAAATACAACATATTCTTTGTCAGGATTATTTTTAAAAGTATCGTTTTCAATAGGACTTCCTTCAGCTAAATAAAATTCTAGCAAACCTCTATCTAAATGCATTGCATTTCCAATAGTACCTTTAGAAAAACTTTCTTTATCTCTAACATCAATAAATTGAACATTAGGATCATTTAATTTCTTCTTTGCTTCTTCGGCAGTGATGTTTTCAATTTCGTTGCTAACGCTCATTACTTCTTCAAATTTTTTCATGTTAAATCCTATCTAATAAATTGTTTAGTAACCGTATTTTTTCAATCTAACATCACCAGTTCTTGCATGAGCTTCCATCCCTTCATATCTTGAAAGTCTAGCAGCAGCTGCCCCAACAAGTTCAGTAGATTCTTTAGTCATTCTTTGGAAACTTAAAGTTTTGATAAATTTACCAACAAACAAACCACCCGTATATCTTCCAGCACCTTTAGTTGGAAGAATATGATTTGTTCCTGAACATTTATCACCATAAGCAACAGTTGTTTCTTCACCGATAAATAAAGAACCGTAATTTTTTAATCTTTTGTGGAACCACTCTAAGTTTTTAGTTTGAACTTCCAAGTGTTCAGGTGCGTACTCATCACTAATTGTAGCCATTTCCTCGTCTGTATCACAAAGAACAACTTCTCCGTAATCCCTCCAAGCAGCTTCAGCATTAGTTCTTGGTAACTCAGGAAGATCAGCAATAAGTTCAGGCACTCTTTTAATTACCTTTTCTGCTAATTCTTTACTTGTTGTCCAAAGCCATGCTGGTGAATTGTATCCGTGCTCTGCTTGACCAACTAAATCTACTGCAACGATTTCTGGATCTGCGTTTTCATCAGCAATAATTCCAATTTCTGTCGGGCCTGCAAATAAATCAATACCCACTTTACCAAATAAAATTCTTTTAGCTTCAGCAACAAATTGGTTTCCAGGACCCACTAATATATCAGCAGGCGCATTTCCAAATAAACCATTTGTCATTGCAGCTATTGCTTGAACACCACCTAGGTTCATAATTACATCTGCACCACAAAGATCAGCTGTGTAAACAATAGTTGGATGAACGCCAACACCAGGTTTTGGAGAGCTACATACTAAAATATTTTTGACCCCAGCAACTTTAGCAGTTGTTACACTCATTACTGCAGATGCAATGTGAGCATATCTTCCAGCAGGTACATAACATCCAGCTGTATTAACAGGAATTAATCTTTGACCCGCATATAAACCTTCAGACAATTCAACTTCAAAATCTTGACCATAATTTTTTAATTGAGCTTCTGCAAATTTTCTCACTCTTTCATGAGCAAACTGGACATCATCTTTAGTTTTTTGATCTAAATTTTTTTTAATCTCTTCAATTTTTTCTTTAGAAACAATTACATCACCTTCGTATTTATCAAATTTTTTTGAAAGCTCTTTGCATCCTTCTTCTTTGCTTGTTTCAATATCCTTAAGAATATTTTCAACAATCTCTCTTGTTTTTGTGTCGTCAGTTGATGAAGTTTTCGGTGATTTTTTTAAGTATGTAATTGCCATTTCTCTCCTTTTAAAATTTAAAGTTTTTTAGGTTAATTTCTAATAAAATTCAATTAATCATTTAGTCCAAAGCTACGACTGCCGCAGCTATTGATGCTAATCTTGCTTGTGCTTCATCTGATCTACTAGTTATTACAACCGGGACTTTTCCTCCCACCACAACACCTGCAGCACATGCACCCATAAAATAAATCATCATTTTAACTAGGGCATTTCCGGTTTCAACACTTGGTACTAATAATACATCAGCTTCTCCTGCAACTAAATTTTTAATACCTTTAATACCAGCAGATTTTTTTGAAATACTATTATCAAAAGCTAAAGGTCCAAAAACATCTGCATTCAAATTTTCTTCTTTAGCAAGCTTTGTTATTTCAGCTGCTTCAATTGAACTTGGCACACTTTCTAAAACTTCTTCAGTTGCAGATAATACAGAAACTTTTGGTCTTTCAATTCCAATACGATTTGAAAAATTTATCACATTTTTTAGTATATGCATTTTTGTTTTAACATTTGGCAATACATTTAAAGCGCCATCAGTTATTATTAATGGCTTATCCTCTTTATCGACTGTCATATGCCAGATATGACTTAATCTAGTTTTCCCTAACAAGTTATACTCTCGCTTTAAAACTTCTTTCATTAGAACGTCAGTATGAATATGTCCTTTTACAATTATTTTAACTTTATCTTCACTTGCAAGTTTAGCTGCAATTTTTGCAGTATTGTTTTCAACTGGCTCATGGATAAGTTCATATTTTGAAATATCCCAACCAAGGTCTTCAGCACATTTTTGTATTTCAACTTCATGACCGATAAAAACTGGTTCAATTAGATTTTCATTTACAGCGTCTTGAACAGATAGCATGGGTAGGGGTTTACCAGCATTTACAACTGCAACCTTAACTCCTTTTTTACTGTGAGCTATATCTAACAGTTTATTTGGACAGACAATTTCTTTATTTGAAAGCATAATTTTAGTCGTTAAGAATTTTTACTTCTTGCTCATTTATACTCAAGAAAACTTCTTCTCCAACTTTAAAAATGTCATTTGTATCACCAGATACAACATATAATTTCCCAACTTTTGAATTTAAAATATATTGATAACTACTGCCCACAAAAGATGCATTATTTACAGTAGCATGAATACAATTATCACCTTTATTTCTATCAATTGATATTTTTTCTGGTCTTAAGGCAACAGAAATATCTCCATTTAATTCATTGTCACTTTGAATTTTGATATTCATTTCAGCTATTTTGATATCATATGAATTTGAATTTTTATTTATGACCTCGGCTTTGACAACATTTGCATCACCAATAAAGTTTGCAACAAATTTGTTTCTAGGAAAATTATAAAGATCTTTCGGGCTGCCTTCTTGAGCAATTACTGCATTGTTCATTACGATTACTTTGTCTGAAATAGCTAAAGCTTCTTCTTGATCATGTGTTACGTAAATAGTTGTTACTCCTAACTTTTGTTGTATTTGTCTAATATCTTCTCTCACCTGTCTTCTTAATTTTGCATCCAAGTTTGAAAGAGGCTCATCAAACAGAAGCACTTTTGGTTCCAATACAATCGCTCTTGCAACAGCAACCCTTTGTTGTTGTCCTCCAGATAATTCTGAAGGCATTCTATTTTCATATCCTTCAAGGTTTACTAGTTTTAATGTTTCTAATGATTTTTGAACGTATTCTTCTTTATTTACATTGATCATTTTTAAGCCATAAGAAACATTTTCCAGTACACTCATGTGTGGAAACAAAGCGTAAGATTGAAATACCATAGACACATCTCTATCTGTTGCAGGTAGCAATGTTACGTCCTCATCATCAACTAAAATTTTTCCACTTGTAGCTCTTTCAAGACCTGCAATAATCCTTAGTGAAGTTGTTTTCCCACATCCAGATGGACCAAGTAACGTTGTCAAAGTTCCAGCTTCAAATTTACAACTAACATTATCAACAGCTGTAGTTTCATTAAATTTCTTTGTAATATTTTCAAACTTCACTTCAGCTTTTTTCATTATCTAAATTCCTTGTAAAATTGATGAGTTTTGATCTCTTCTTCCTAGTTTACGTTTTCCTATTATTAATTGCATTAACATAATTGTAAACAACATTACTACAATTAAAGCAGATGAATATACTATCGCTAAACCGTAGTCATTATTTTCTAATCTTCCTAAAATATAAGATACTGCTAGATCGTAATTTGCACTGACTAAGAATATAACAGCACTAATTGCTGTCATTGCTCTTACAAAACTAAATACTAATGAAGCCGTAATTGCTGGTTTAAGCAATGGAAGAATTATATTTCTAAAAGTTTGAGCACTTGATGCATTTAAAGTTGATGAAGCTTCATCTAAATGAGGATCAAGTTGGTTCATGGCCGCTATTCCAGCTCTAACACCAACCGGCATGTTTCTAAACACAAATGCGATTACTAAAATAATTCCTGTTCCTGTTAACTCTAAAGGTGGAACGTTAAAAGCAAAAACATAACTAACACCAATAACACTACCAGGTATTGCAAAACTCAACATGGTTCCAAATTCAAAAGCATTTTTACCTTTAAATCTATGTCTTGTTAAAAGATATGCAGTCAAAATTCCTATTGCAGCGGTTGGTAAAGATGAAATTAAAGCAATTGTGAAAGTTGTATTAAAGGAATTCCACGCAGTTCCTGTCCACAAGAAGCCTCTGTCTTCTACCCATTCAACACTAAAGGCTTCAATGTAATGTTTTAAAGTAAAGCTATGATCAATGCCCCACATTTCTACAAATCCACCAAACATAATCATGACGTAGATAATAAAAGTTAGTAAAGCCCATGGAAGCACTGTTGAATAAATGACCCATTTTGTTTTATTCGGTAGCTCAGGATGAACACCACTATCTCCTTTACCTGAAATTGAAATATAAGATTTTTTTCCTAACCACTGATTTTGAAGATAAAATACAACTAAGACAACAGACAATAAAATCATAGCAAGTATTGCTGCTTTAGTTTCATCATATTGTGCACCAACAATTGCAAAAAATATTTCAGTAGATAAAACATCATACTCGGCTCCAAGCACTAACGGGTTTCCAAAGTCTGCTAAACTTTCAATAAACCCAAGTAAAAATGCATTGGCTATTCCTGGCCTCATTAAAGGTAATGTAACAGTTTTAAAAACTTGCCACTTTGAAGCCCTTAAAGTTTGTGATGCCTCTTCCATTGATGGGCTGACACTTTCTACAACACCAATTAAAACTAGAAATGCAATAGGCGTGAAAGCAAGAGTTTGTGCAAACCAAATCCCTGGTAATCCATAAATCCACCTTGAAGGTTCGATATCAAATCCCCATTCAAGAAACGAACTTACAACACCAGTTCTTCCAAATAAAATTATGATAGCTAAACCAATTACAAATGGAGGGGTAATGATTGGTAAAACAGATAATATTCTAACTGTTTTTTTAAATTTAAAACTGGTTCTTGCAATTAAAAGAGCAAAACCTAAACCTAAAATTGTCGATGAAAAAGCTGTAAGTGTACCCATGGTAATAGTGTTCCAGAAAACACCACAAGCATAATCACTATATAAACAATCTAATCCCCATATCCCTTTGTTAAAAATCTTATCTGAAAAATTACTAATTTCGTAACCACCTTCAGTTCCTTTAAAGGCTACACCAAACATTCTAAATATTGGAAAAAAAACAAAAGTAGATACTAAAATAATTATACTTCCAATACTTCCTACAATAAAATTATCTCCATTTAACCAGCCACGAGATGCAAGGCCGTGAGTAATATAAAATATAAAAGCACAACATGTTAGTACTGCACCTGAACCCATTCCATATTGATTTTCTACATCTCCAAAAATTGATTGGAATATTTCATAATTCCACCCTCTGATCCCAACAGCAAAACCTTGTAAGAAAAAATAAAAGAAACCAAATAAACCTGAGTACAAAAATATTTTTGAATACAGAGGATTAGTTTGATTTAATTTAATTGTGGTTAAAGGTAAAAATAATGGAAAGATTAATGGGAATAACCAATATTTTTTATTTATAAAAACTTGAGGTAGGGCAGAGCCGTAATCTTCTAAAGAATACTCTAAAATCCAATTGATTGAGAAAAACCCGTCACCTGTTACATACCATGGAAAGAGAAAGAAACCTGTTCCACCAATTAGTATCCAACAAATGACGAGCCCTCTCATTAATTCCTAAAATTATCTAGGAATTACAGATACGTCTTTATCCCACTTAGATAACAGACTCGCTCTTGTTGCTTTATCTCCATAAACTTTAAAATTGTAATCAATCAAGTTTATAGTTGATAAATCTGGAGCATCAGGATCAGCTTTTGCTTTAGTATTAGACGGTACTTGCAAAGATTTTCCTGAAGTGAACACCATAGTTTGTATTGCAGGACTTAATGCCCAGTCATAAAACTTTTTAGCTTCCTTCATATTTCTTGCACCAGCAATAATACTCATTGATCCAACTTCATAACCAGTTCCTTCTTCAGGAGAAACAGTTACAACAGGCAAACCTTTCTTAGTTTGTTTCACACCATCGTGTTGGAAACAAATACCAATTAAGTTTTCACCTCTTCCAGTAGCCTTAATTGGAGCAGAACCAGATTTAGTATAAGTGTTTATATTTGCATGAAGTTTCTTCATGTAATCCCAACCTTTATCTTCTCCAAAAATTTGAAGAATTGTAGCTAAAGTTGTGTAAGCAGTTCCAGATGAATTTGGATTTGCTACTTGGATTTCACCTTTATAAATAGGTTTTGTTAAATCCATCCATGATTTAGGAGCTGGAAGACCTTTTTTTGCTAAAAGATCTTTATTGTATCCAAAACCTAATGCACCAACATAAATCCCTACAGATTTATAGTCAGCATTTTTTGCTTGGTTTTGAGCCGCTGGTAATAAATCATCAAAGTGTTTTGATTTATATTTTTCAGTTAAATTTTCCTGAGCAGCTGTTAAGTGTGGATCACCAGTTCCACCAAACCAAACATCACCTTTAGGATTAGAAGCTTCTGCTTTAATTTTTGCAAAAGTTTCACCACTACTTGCTCTTGTCATTGCAACTTTTGTGCCTGTTTCTTTTTCATAAGCTTGTTCAAGCATTTCACAAACATCAATTTCAACACTGCAATATAAAGTTAACTTTGCAGCAGAAGCTTTGTTTGTTAAGCCAAACATTGTTAATGAAAAAAGAAGGACAATAGATGCTATTTTTAATAGTTTATTCATAATATCCTCTCTAAAGTTATATTAGTTAAAAGGTTAATATGATTTTAATTTAATTGTTACCGTTTTATTACAAAATGCACCTTCAGGTTTAATTTTTTTTTTAGTTATCCAAAACAGATGTGTGATATAAAAATTTCTGTTGAGAGGGTAGATATTTGGAGATTGTAACTAAAATAGCACCGTTAGCTTTAGCATTGATAATGCTTGGCCTAGGACTTGGTTTATCTGTAAAAGATTTTACTAGAGTAATTAGAAATCCAAAAGATTTTTTAATTGGAATAACTTGCCAATTAATTCTTTTACCAATTGTTGCATACATATTGGTTTTAATTTTAAGATTACCGATCGAAATAGCTTTAGGTTTAATGATTATAGCTGCAGCACCAGGAGGTGTTACATCAAATGTTCTTACTAAGTTTGCAGATGGAGATGTAGCTTTATCAATTTCTTTAACAGCTGTTGGAAGTTTAATTAGTATTATATCAGTTCCATTTATAGTTTTTACTTCAGCTGGAATGCTAGGGGTTACTGAAATGTCTACAGAGATTACCATGACAGGGATCGCACTTAAAATGGCTTTAGTTGTAACTGTTCCGGTAATTATAGGAATGGTTATAAGAGGATTTGCAGAAAATTTTATCTCTTCAAATATTAACATCGTCAATAGAACTACTAGTTTATTATTTGTTATTGTATTTGCAGCAATTTGGATTGAAGAAAGAGAAAATATTTTTAATTATTTAGCTCAAGCTGGAATAGCGGTTTTAATTTTAAATATAGTGATGATGATTTTAGCTTTTTATATTGCTAAAGTTTTTGCAACTGGAGTTGCTCAGAGAAAATGCATTTCTTTAGAGTGTGGTCTTCAAAATGGAACTTTAGCAGTATTTGTTGCATCTCAAATTTTTAATGATGTTGCTTACATGATACCAACAGCTGCTTATGCTTTAGTCATGTATATTACGGGATTTATTTTTATATATATTTTAAGAAGATCTAGTTAATTGTAGCTTTATTTAAAATTTTATAAATTAGTTCTGAAATTTCTTTTACTGTTTGTTCTTGTATTTTTTGGGTTTTTGAAAAAATTTTTTCATCAATTTTAACTGAAATTAATTTTTTTTGATCCATTTTTGCATAACCTTTTTTGATTAAAGAATTTACTTTTCTAACAACTGTTGGTCTCGGAATACCTGTAATGTCTGATATAGACATAGAATTTAAACCAATTTTGTCTGCAAAAGATATTCGCTTTCTCCACTTTTCAATATCTATATCCTGGATAATAAAATTTTTACTTGATGATGCATTTGATATTATAAGCAAAGCTACGCATAATGTTTCTAAATCTTTTGTTTCTTTTCTCCATCTGAAAAAGTAAGAAAAAATAAATTTATAAAATTCGTACCAACAATATGAGAAATTATTCTTAATAGTATCTGTTATTTCATTGGAAGAAAAAGAGTTTGGAATTTTATTTTCTTGTTTTAAAATTTTTGAAGAAATTGATACCAAATACGATATATTTTTTAATGCACTTATTGGCTGCACTGTTTCATAAGCAGATCTATCAATAAAAATTTTCTTCCTTGTTCGTTTTATTACGCCTATTTTTTCTAAATAAATAATCTTTCTTCTTACACTTTCTTTTGGGATTTGAAGATCTCTAGAAATTTCAATAATTTTAATTTCTTCGATTTCTAAAGTTTTGTCTTTATAAAAGGTGTTGTAATCGACCTGAATTCCATTTTTTCTATAGAATTTAAAATCATTATTAACTAAATAGATTAAGACCATATACATTTCTATATCTTTGAAATTGGAATAAGCATTAATTATCCATTCAGATACAAATTTATAAAAAGCTGGAACGAAATTATTAAATTTTTTATTGATTACTGAAGTAACCATTTTTTCATCTAGTGCGTCAGATATGCTTGGTAGTGTGCTCATGATTTAAAAAAAACCCAATATGGACAATACACAATAAAGTGTCAACCCATTTTGGACATTCCTAATATGTAATAATGTAACTAGTAATGATTAAATGATTTTGTATTTAAAAAATTATGAGTACAGAAAGCTTAAATAGAACATCCGTTGAAATTGAGAACCCCTCTCAAAATATTGAAGCTCCACAAAGAGTGAATGTGGATGTTCTAAAGCAAAGACTTCTTGAAGAGAAAAAAAAGGAAAAAGTTAAAAGAACAATTATTGTTTCTTCTGTAGTTGCTTCTTTAGGAGTTTTAACTTTTTTAACTTATTAAAGTTTCTAAATCTTTTTTAATAATATCTGGAATATTGATTTCTTTTTTAAGATTTTGTTTGTAACGGTTAAATTTATTTTGTCCTGGATACATTATTTCTTTAACACCTTTAATCTTAGGAAGTTTTTTAATTGTTTTAATATTATCTTTAATTCTTTGGTTATAATTTTTTTGAAATAAGTTTGCTTTAAACGTTATAAACAGATGTCCAATATTTTGTGGTCCTGAAAAATCATCAAAAGGATCTTTAACACGACCTGCATGATTTCCTCCAGTTAGTACACCACTTAAAATATCAACCATCCAAGCAAGTCCCGAACCTCTAAATCCAGCAATAGGCAATTGAACTCCTGCTAATGCTTTTTTTGCATCAGTAGTTGGTTTTCCAAATTTATCTAAGGCTACACCAGCTGGAATTGTTTGATTGTTTCTTGCAGCAACTCTAATTTTACCTCTGTTAATCATTGAGATTGAAGTATCTAAAATAAAAGGAACTTTAGAACCAGTAGGGGTTCCAAAACAAATTGGGTTAGTTCCAAATAAAGTTTTTAATGCACCATGAGGAGCAACTGCTGGAGGAGCGTTTGTATAGATCATTGCAATTAAATTTTTCTTAACCGCTTGTTCAGCGTAATAACCTGATAAACCATAGTGACCACTATTTTTTACAGCTACCATTCCTATTCCTGTTTTTTGTGCATGTTTAATTGCAGTTTTTATTCCAAGATCAGCAGCAACAAATCCAATACTATTATTTGCATCAATATGAGAAATAGAAGATGAAATTTTTTTAATTTTTATTTTTGGTTTTGGATTAATTACTTTTTTGGAAATTCTATCACAATACATTTTAAGTCTTGATAAACCATGACCATATGCACCAACTAATTCTGCATTGATTAAAGCATTAGCAGAAATTAAAGCATGATCTTTACTTAAACCAAATTTTTGAAAAATTTTAATTACTTGATTTTTTAACAAAGGAGTTTTCATTTATCCTTTTCCACGCCATGGAATAGTTTTATCAATTATCTTTCTTAAAGTTACATCGAACAATAAACCAAGAAGACCCATTATAAATATCGTTATCCAAATAACTTCGTACTGGAAGTATTTTTTAGCAACGTTTTCAACGAAACCAATACCAGTTGTTCCAGCTAAAAATTCTGCTGCAACCAATGTTCCCCAACACATACCAACTGCAACTCTTATTCCAGTTAAAATTTCTGGAAGAGAATTTGGGAAAATTACATATCTTAATATTTGTTTTTTTGTAGCTCCTAATGAGTGAGCAGCATGAATTTTTGATAATTGAGTTCCTGATGCTCCAGCTCTTGCTGAAATAATCATAATAGATAAAGAGACCATAAATAATAAAAATATTTTTCCAGAGTTATCAATTCCAAGTACAGAAATAATTAATGGAGCCCAAGCAAGTGGGGGAACGGGTCTATAAAGTTCAATTAATGGATCAAAGAAACCTTTTGCAAATCTGTTTAGACCCATAAACAATCCTAATGGAACACCAATTATAATTCCAAACACTAATCCTAAAAATACCCGCATAAAAGAATCCCAGATATGTCCGTATGGAACTGGAACTTTGAATAATTTAAAGTCACCAGTAACAACTTTTAAAACATTGCTTTTAAAGTTTTCTTTAACTATTCCATCTTTTGTATGAACTGGATATTCACCAGGTAAGATATCGGCTATCCAATCTGGTAAAACGAAGCCAATCATTTTACTAACATCAACCATTTCAATCCATAAAAGAGGAACATTTTTGTATCCAACACTTGGTTTAGACATCAATACAAACTTATTAAATGTATCGGATGGTTTAGGTAGCCATCTACCAGAACCTTGTTCTGAACAAGTAGGTCCACTTGCTACAATTGTTCCAGCAGGAAATAAAAGTATATCGATTAATCTTAATCCAGCTTGTTCTTTGTTTTGTAACTCATCAAATTCTATGATTGCTGCTTGCATTTCATTTAATGCATTTGGAGGGTAGATACTTGCAAATTCTATTCTTCTTGCAATTTTAACAATATTTTTTGCATAGTCAGATGCTATTTCTTCACTATCATCTAAACCTTTTCTGTAAGCTTTAATGTCATCTTTAAGTTGTTTAATTGAACTTTTGAAAGGTGGGTTATGGTTTTTTAATTTAAAAAATTTGTCGTCAATTTTTTTTAATTCTGCTGCAGCTGCATGAAATTTTAAACCTTTATTTGTTTGAGGTGCAGTTGGTATTTCAATTGTATTTTCAATAGAACCGCTTCCAGAATCTATTGTAGTAATTCCCCAACCACCTTGTTCATCAATAAGTTTTTGTCTTTCAGTTTTTTGTGCATCTGTCTCAAAGGGATAATCTTTCTTTTGGAAGTTTGAGCTTAGAAGTTTTATTTCTTCTGTTATTTCTTGAAGTTTAATTTTGGTATCCATTTCCATTAACTCTTCACTTGTTAACAATGGAATTAATTTAGAAGTTCTATCAATGTAGCTTACAAGAATTGTTTTTTGTTGATCATTTAGATCAGGAGATCCATTTATTTCATTTGCAATTTTTGTAAGATTTTTATTTTCAATTTTAATGATGGATGTACTTTTGAATTCTCTTTCTTCAATAGGGAACTGATATTTTAAGCCTAATAAAGACTCATTTATTTTAGCAACCTGGCATAATTCATTTGCTGATTTTGGATAAAAACCCTTTGCAATATCCCATGAATAATAAAGCCATAGCATCAAGATTGCACTACTACCAACAATTACCCAGTGCGTTCCACCTTTGGCTCTTTCTGGATTACCAAAAACAGCATCAACTTTTTCAGTTCTAATTAATCTTCTCCCATAAAGAACACACCCAATAACAGAAACGATAATAAGTATTGTTACAAATTGTGTTAACATTAATTATCTTTCCCCATTATTTCTTCTTCCATATTCCAGATCATGGATAAAATTTCTTCTCTAGTAGATGAAAATTCTTTATTTTTTTTAATTTCTCTTAAATCTTGAGTAAGACCCATTTCAGCAAATGGAAGATTATACTCTTTATGTATTCTTCCAGGTCTTGGTGCCATGACATATAATCTTTCACCAAGTAAAAGAGCTTCTTCAACAGAATGAGTAATTAAAATAATTGTTTTTCCAGTTTCTTTCCAAATTTTTAAAACTAAAGACTGCATCTTTTCTCTTGTTAATGCATCTAAAGCACCCAATGGCTCATCCATTAAAATTAAATCAGGATCATTTATTAAACATCGTGCAAGCGCAACCCTTTGCTGCATACCACCTGATAATTGATAGGTTGGAGTGTTACCAAATCCTTTTAACCCAACTATATCTAACCATTCTTCAACTTTTTTTGCTGTTACTTCTGGATCTTCGCTTTTCATACGAAGACCAAAGTTTACGTTTTCAGCAACTGTTAACCATTCAAACAAAGCACCTTGTTGAAACACCATTCCTCGTTCAACACCAGGTCCATCTATTTCATTATCGTTTAAAGTAATTTTTCCCGAAGTCGGTCTTAAAAATCCAGCAGTAATATTTAATAAAGTTGTTTTTCCACAACCAGATGGGCCAAGAACAGTAAGTAGTTCTCCTTTTTTTAAAGTAAAACTAACATCTTTTAATGCATGAACCGTTTCTCCTTTTGGAGTTTTAAAAATCATATTTAGATTTTGAGAAACAAGATCACTCATAGCGCCCTTATATTAGAAATTTTTTAAAAAAAATAGGCACTAATTTTTAAATCAGTGCCTATTTAAAAAGTCTTAAACCTTTAAAATTATAAAGGTAAGAAACTTGTGTCTACGTTACCAGCTGGAGTTCCCATTCCTTTTAAGAACCCATCTAGGTTTCCGCTCTCCATAGAAGCTTTAGTTTCCTTTGGAGTTAAGAATTTAAATCCACTTAAAGTTTCTTTCATATCAGCAACAGTCATTTCAGAAGCTTTTGACATAGCATTCATATCGGATTTACCTGATCTGTATCTGTCGTTTGCTTCGTGAGTTACTTCGATAAAAGTTCTTAACATTCCTGGATTTTCTTTCATGAATTTATCTGTAACAGATGTGATATCTATACCTAAGATACCAGCAGCTCTTGCTTCATCTACAGTTAATAATCTTGAACCAACTGCAGTTGCTGCTTTAATAGAGTTACCACCAAATAAACATGCCATTACAACATCACCACTTACTAATGCAGCAGCACCTTCTTCAGGGTCCATTTGAATGATATCCATTTTACTTCTGTCAGCACCAACAACTTTCATACTTTCATCAAAAACGTATTCAGCCATTGTTCCTAGTGGAACAGCAACTTTTTTACCTTCTAATTCAGTAGCGTTAGCTTTTGTAATTCCAGATGCATTTGATGTTACACAAGTAGTTCCACCCATTCCGTATTCCATAGCAATATCCACTAACTTAAGTGGTGCATTTGATTTTACAGCGTTGATGAAAGGTACTAAACCTTGTGAGTAAGAAATATCAATATCTCCTGCTAACATTGCATCAGTCATAGCTCCACCGTTTGTGAAGTTTGTCCACTTAACTGGTACACCAAGAGCTTTTGCAAAATTTTTCTTCTGCATGTCCTCTAGATTTGGACTTGGCCATTCTAGAAAGTATGCAACTCTAACTTCAGTAGCTGCAGAGTTTGCAACTGAAATTGAAAGGTTAAGAGCAAAAATAGATCCTAGAATAAAACTTAGTATTTTTTTCATTTATTCCCCTATGTTAATTTAATTAAATTATTGTTATTTAAATTCAATTTTGAGCGGTTGTAAAACAAAAAGATAAGTTCAATTAAAAGTTGTATACTTATGACGCATCATTTTGGGCGGTCAAAATATTTCTAGCAAACTAATTGATTTAGTCTAATAGTTGGAAATATTTATAACAGTTAATAAAGAGAGAAAAATTTTATGAGCTCAGAAACAAGAACTTCAGTTCCAAATTCATTAAATGAACATTGGATGCCGTTTACATCGAATAAAGATTTTAAAGCGAACCCAAGATTAATTACTGAAGCAAAAGGAGTTTACTTAAAAACTCACCATGGAAAAACACAAATTGATGCGAGCTCAGGATTATTTTGTAATCCGTTAGGTCATGGTAGAAGAGAAATTACTGAGGCAGTTACCAAACAATTAGAGACTTTAGATTATGCTCAGCCTTTCCAACAAGGTTTTGGTGGTTCATTTGAATTAGCTACAAAAATTTCAAAACATACTCCAGGTGATTTAAATAAAATGTTTTTTACTATTTGTGGTTCAACTGCTGTTGAAACTGCAATTAAAATTGCAATTGCTTATCATAGAGCAAAAGGAAATGCTCATAGATTTAGATTTGTAGGACGTGAAAGAGGTTATCACGGAATGAACATTGGATGTGTTTCAGTTGGTGGAATGATTAATAATGTTAAAACATTTGCAAGCATTTTAATGCCAGGTGTTCAACATATGAGACACACACATTTACCAGAACATAAATTTGTTAGCGGTCAACCTGAAACAGGAGGAGATCTTGCAGACGATTTAGAGAGAATTGCAAGTAACTTTGGACCAGAAAATATTGCAGCTTGTATCGTAGAGCCAATTGCTGGATCTACTGGGACTTTAGTTCCACCAAAAGGATATTTACAAAGATTAAGAGAAATTTGTGACAAGCATGGAATTCTCTTAATATTCGATGAAGTGATTACAGGTTGGGGAAGAACAGGTTCCTCTTTTGCAAGTCATGAATTTGGTGTTACTCCAGATTTAATGACTATGGCTAAAGCAACAACTAATGGTGTTGTTCCAATGGGTGTAGTTGCATGTAAAGATGAAATTTATGATGCAGTAATGGATGCATCTCCAATGGGATCTGTTGAATTATTTCATGGATATACTTATTCAGGAATTCCAGTTGCAGTAGCAGCAGGTTTAGCTGTTCAAGATATTTTTGAAAAAGAAGATATCTTTAATAGAGCAAAAAATTTAGCACCTTATTTCCAAAAAGGATTATTTTCTCTTCAAGACTTAGAGTCCGTTGAAAACATAAGAGGTTATGGAATGATGGGTGGTATTGATATGAAAATGAATACTAAACCAGGTAAAGCAGGTTATGAATGTTTTAAAGCTTGTTATGAAGCAGGAGTAAACTTTAAAGCAACTGGTGACTGTCTAATTATCGCTCCTCAATTTATATGTGAAGAAAAACATATAGATGAGATTATTGATAAACTAAGAACAGGTATTACGAACTATCAAAAAAACCAAAAGAACTAATTAGTTTAATTAAAGACATGGAGAGTGCTTATGAAGATAGGCGTACCTAAGGAGATAAAACCTCAAGAAAACAGAATAGGGCTAACACCAGAGAGTGTTAAAACTTTAGTTTCGGAAGGTCACGAAGTTATTGTTGAAAACAATGGTGGGTTTGAAGCTGGATTTGAAAATGATCAATATACAAATGCAGGTGCAAAGATAGCAAACACTGCAGCTGATATTTTTAATGATGCAGATATAATTGTTAAAGTTAAAGAACCTCAAAAAGTTGAGGTTGATATGATTAGAGAAAATCAAATTGTTTATACATATCTTCACTTAGCAGCAGCAAAAGAATTAACTGAAGGTTTAATTAAATCAAAGAGTGTTAATATAGCTTATGAAACTGTAACAGATGACAATGGAAGATTGCCATTATTAGCACCAATGAGTGCAGTTGCAGGACGTATGTCGGTTCAAGCAGGAGCACATTGTCTGGAGAAAAATCAAAATGGAAGAGGACTTTTGTTAGGCGGTGCTCCAGGAGTGACTGGTGGAACTGTAGTTATTTTAGGTGGCGGTGTTGTAGGTGAAAACGCTGCAGTAATTGCAACAGGAATGCAAGCTAAAGTGCATATAGTTGATAAATCAGAAGCTAGATTAAAACAATTAGTTGATATGTTTGGTGACAAAATTATTCCTGAACAAAGTGATAAAATTGATCTTCCAAAATTAGTTTCTGAAGCAGACTTATTAGTTGGAGGAGTTTTAATTCCAGGTGCTGAAGCTCCAAAATTAGTTACTAAAGAAATGATTAAAAGTATGAAGAGAGGTTCTGTCATTGTTGATGTTGCAATTGACCAGGGAGGATGTGTTGAAACAAGCAAACCAACTACTCACGGCGAACCAACTTATATTGTTGATGATGTTGTTCATTATTGTGTAGCGAATATGCCGGGTGGAGTTCCAAGAACTTCTACTTTAGCTTTAAACAATGCAACGTTACCTTATCTTGTAAAACTTGCTAACAATGGTTATCAAAAAGCATTAAGTGAAGATAAAAACTTTTTAGCTGGATTAAATGTTCATAAAGGAATGGTTACTTATAAGGCAGTTGCAGATGTATTTGGTCACAACTTTGTAGACCCAGGAGAAGCTGTCAAACATTAGCAATGGAAAAAAAATATCCTTCTAGCACAAAGGTAGTTGTTGTTGGAGGTGGTGTCATTGGTTGTTCCGTTGCTTACCACTTAACAAAATTTGGCTGGAAAGATGTTGTTCTTTTAGAAAGAGATCAATTAACATCAGGTACAACTTGGCATGCAGCAGGATTGGTTAGCCAGTTAGGTCCAACAGCAGCTGTTACAAAAATTAGAAAATATACTTTAGACCTTTATAAAAAATTAGAAAAAGAAGTTGATCACTCTGCAGGTTTAAGAATTAACGGAGCTCTATCTATTGCTCAAACAAATGCTAGATGGCAAGAGCTTCAAAGACAAGCAACTACGGCTCAATTGTATGATGTTGATATTAAGATTTTAGATAAAGATCAAATTAAGAAAAATTATCCAATTATGTATACGGATGATTTAAAGGGTGGAGTGTTAATGCCAGGTGATGGTGCTGCTGATCCAAGTGGTGTTACACACATGTTGGCAAAAGGTGCAAGATTAGGTGGTGCAAAAATATTTGAGCAATCACCTGTTGAAACAATATTAACTAAAAATGGTAGAGTTAGTGGTGTTAGAGTTAAGGGGCAAGATATTGAATGTGAATATGTTGTTCTTGCAACAGGCATGTGGTCTAGACAAATTGGAGAAAAAATAGGAGTTAGTATTCCTTTATATCCTGCAGAACATTTTTATGTAATTACAGAGCCAATTGAAAATCTTTCACCAACATTACCTGTAATAAGAGATTTTGATAGCAGTACTTATATTAAAGAAGATGCTGGAAAACTTTTAATTGGAATATTTGAAGGTAAGTCAATTCCAGCATTTAAAGATACTAATAAAGTTCCAGAAGATTTTTCATTTGGAGAATTTCCAGAAAATTTTGATCATTTTGAACCATATTTAGAAAAATCCATGAAACGATTTCCAGTTCTAGAGCAAGCTGGAATTAGAAAGTTTTTTTCTGGACCAGAGTCTTTTACGCCTGATACTAATTCTTTATTAGGTGAAGTACCTGAGGTTAAAAATTTATTTGTTAGCTGTGGGTTGAATAGCATAGGTATTGGTAGTGGAGGTGGAGTTGGAAAAGTAACTGCAGAATGGTTAATGACTGGTCATATCAATGAAGATATTTTTAATTACGATATAAAGAGATTTCAAAAGTTTCATTCAGAATTAGGTTTTATTAAAGATCGTATTACAGAGTCACTTGGGGATTTGTATGGAATGCATTGGCCTTATAAACAACACAAAACATCAAGAAATGTAAAAAAATTACCATACCACAATGAATTAAAAAGTTTTGGTGCATGCTTTGGAGTTTCTGCTGGATATGAAAGACCAATGTGGTTTGCTCTTGATGGAGAAAAAGCAGAGTATGAATACAGTTATAATTACCAAAACTGGTATCCATCAGTTGAATACGAAACTAACAATACACTAACAAATGTTGGTCTATATGATTTATCTCCTTTCTCTAAATTTGAAATTAAATCTGAAAAAGCTCATGAAGATCTTCAGAGAATTTGCACATCAAATATAAAACAGGAACCTGGAAAATGTACTTATACTCATATGCTCAATAAAGATGGAGGAATAGAGACAGATCTTACAGTAGTTTGTATAGATCAAAATCATTTTAGAATTATTAGTTCTGCAGCAACAAGAGAAAGAGATAAATTTCATATTAAAAAGCATCTATCGGATAATGTTGAGTTAACTGACATTACTGATGATTATTGTGTGTTTGGATTATTTGGGCCAAAGAGTAGGCTGTTAATGCAAGATTTAAGTTCAGATGATTTTAGTAATGAAAACTTTAAGTTTGCGAATTCGAAATATATAGAAATTAACGGAACTAAAATATGGACCCAAAGATTATCTTATGTTGGTGAGTTAGGTTACGAACTTTATGTTAAAAATTCTGAGTCTAAAAATATTTATGAGAAATTAATAGAAAAAGGAAAAAAATACAATTTATCTAATTGTGGAATGCATGCATTAGATACAATGAGAATGGAAAGTGGTTTTTTACATTGGGGTCATGATATTTCACCTGAGGAAAACCAATACCAGGCAGGTCTTAACTTTACTGTTAGTTACAAGAAAGAATTTAATTTTATTGGAAGAGAAGCATTGGAAAAAATAAAAGATAAAAAAATTGATAGGAAGTTTGCTATGTTTGTCCTTAAAAATAATGAACCAGGAAAACCTCTTCTGCTTCACGATGAACCAATCTATTTTGATGATAAAATAGTTGGAAGAACTACATCGGGTAATTATTCATTTAATTTCAAAAAAAATCTTGCATTTGGTTATATAAATAATGACTATACAGATGATGAACTTCTAAATGGAAATATTTCAATAGAAATTGAAAAAATCAAATATCCTGCTGAAATTATCTTTAAACCATTAAAGCAAACTAATTTTAAAAATAGTTAATTAAAAAAATTATTGGTATTTAGCTGCAGTTATAAATTCACTGAAACTTTCACACCAAATAACTACGGTATTGAATTTACTTACATCTACATTTGAGGGAACATCAACAACAAAGTTTTCAAAACTTTTAACCTCTGCAACATATTTAGCTTCATCTTTAATTGGCAAAAATTCATCTTCATGTTGTGTAAATTCATTTGTTAGATAAAGTTTGTAATCTGGCCCGGGTGCAATTGCGCCATTGACTGTAATTTTTGTGTTTGAAATTGTAACTTTTGCTTCTCCCCAGTGAAATGGATCACTTCCTCTTAAATCTCTAACAAACTCAGTTTGATATTGAGATTTATTTTCATACTCATTAATTTTACTTATTTCGACTGACGCTGGCGCAGTTAAAATTGGTAGAAAATATATACCTAAGCCAAAGCCAATTATTAAAAAGAAAAAGTGACTAATAAATAGATAAGTAATTTTTTTTTTCATAAGAAATTTACTTATAGTTGAAAGAGTTAATAAATGTAGTATAAATCTTTCACTTTATGGCGGGGTAGCTCAGTTGGTTAGAGCGCGGGACTCATAAGCCCGAGGTCAGTGGTTCGATTCCACTTCCCGCTACCAAAAACCTTT